>BJFU01000001.1 GCA_014190035.1 Actinomycetes bacterium
GTTACGAACCATGGCATGGTGAAGTTAAAACTAGAGCAAACGGATCATTGGTTGCAGATAGAGCAGGAGCTGCAACTGCATACGCAGCATTTTCTGTTCAAGAACGCGGTGCACTATTTATTGGTCCTGGCGTTGAAGTTTATGAAGGCATGATTATTGGTGAAAACTCTCGTGCTGATGACATGGATGTCAACATCACTAAGGAAAAGAAATTAACCAACATGAGAGCTTCTGGTTCTGATGACACAGTTCATTTAGTTCCTGCTCGAAATCTTTCCCTGGAACAAGCACTTGAATTCTTAAGAGAAGATGAATGTGCTGAAGTAACCCCTGGAACTGTTCGCATTCGAAAGGTTATTTTGAATGCAGGCGAGCGAAATCGTGCTCGTGGAAAGAACAAATAGTCCAAGCAAATTAGTCAAAATCTGGACCTAGGTCTAGGTTTTGACTATTGTCTTTTGGGGCGAAGGGGGAGAGAAGAAATGTCTCTTGATTCCTCTTTGGCTATCGAAGGAAAATCACCAGCTCAACTTGCTTGGATTCGTTTTAAAAAAGACAAAGTTGCAATTGTTGCTTTAGTTTTTTCCACAATCATCGTAACTTTGGCTCTGTTTGCACCTTGGGTTTGTGCATTATTAAAAATTGATCCTTATTCATTAGATAACACCACACTTGATTCAGTTGGTATTCCCAATTCACCATTTGGTGGCATGAGCAGAGCTCATCCGTTAGGCGTTGAACCTGGCACTGGTCGAGATATTTTGGCCCGATTAATTTATGGTGCAAGAACTTCTTTAACTGTTGCTTTGATTGCAACTTTTTTCACTACTTTATTAGGCGTAATACTTGGAATTTGGGCAGGTTACAAACGAGGAATTGTTGATGGAATTATTGGTAGAACAATAGATTTATTACTAGCTTTTCCAAGCTTGTTATTAATTATTTCACTTGCTCCAGTTATGCAACCAAGATTGGTTTCAATGGGATTTCCGGAAGGCAATCCGGCACGCATGACTTACATAATTTTAATATTGACTCTTTTTGGTTGGACCTACATTGCGCGTGTGATGAGAGGGCAAGCTTTAAGTTTAAGAGAAAGAGAATTCGTAGCAGCAGCACAAGCAAGTGGTGCCAAAACTAGTTACATGATTTTTAAAGAGATATTGCCTAATCTTTGGGCGCCAATAATTGTTTATGCATCATTAACTGTGCCTGGCTACATTGCAATTGAAGCTACATTTTCTTTCCTTGGTTTAGGTGTAGTTGCTCCTACTGCTTCTTGGGGTGGCATGCTCGCAGACTCAATTAGATATTTCAGATCAGATCCTGCCTATTTGTTTATTCCCGGTACTGCACTATTTCTATTAGTCTTAGCATTCAATCTTGTAGGAGATGGTTTAAGAGATGCTCTTGATCCAAAGGGAGAAAGAGCACAGAAAGTATAAAAAGGTTTCTGTTTAGACCCTGCAGGACTAAACAGAAGTTAATAAGTATCTGAAAGATATTTATTAACAAATTGTCATGACAAACAGTTATGACATTAGGGAGAGTAAATGAAGTTAAATTCACGCACCAAATTTGGTGTTGTGGTTGCAGCTTCTGCATTGCTGTTATCAGCATGTGGCGGCGGCGGAACTTCAGCAGATGGATCTGGTACACCTGCAAAAGGTGGAACCATTACCTATTTAACAATTGCTGAACAGTTCAACCACGTAGATCCACAACGTAACTACACAGGACAAGATCTTGCGTTCTTTGGAAGTTATGTAAACCGTACGTTGACTTCTTATGCTCACGCTGAAGGTACAGCTGGCGCAGAAGTTGTCGCTGATATGGCAACAGATACCGGAACTGCCACAGATGGTGGAAAGACTTGGTCTTTCACACTTCGTGACGGTTTAACTTGGGAAGATGGAAGCGAAGTAACTTGCCAAGACGTTGCTTATGGAGTTTCACGCGTATTTGCAACAGACATCATTGTTGATGGTCCAACATATGCAATTTCATATTTGGATATCCCAGCAGGAGATGAAGGAAGCCAATACCCAGGTCCATATAAAGCAACTGCAGAACAACAAGCATTGTATGACAACGCAGTTTCTTGCGATGGCAAAACAATCACTTTCAAGTTAAATAAAGTTGTTGCAGACTTTAACTACACAGTGACATTGCTTGCATTTGCACCAGTTCCAAAAGCTAAAGACACTGGTGAAAAATACGATGATGCAGTTGTTTCAAACGGTCCATACAAGATTGAGTCATATGTAAAAGCTCAATCAATGATATTGGTTCGTAACGAAAACTGGAATCCTGATTCAGATCCCGTTCGCCACGCATATCCAGACAAAGTCGTGGTTAACTTTGCGCAAGATCAAGCAGTTATCGATTCTCGAATAATTGCTTCTTCTGGTGAAGATGCTTTCTTAGTTTCAATGGATGGCATCCAACCTGAAAACTTGCCAACAGTGTTTGGTGACGATAAATTCAAGAATCGTCGTGTAAACGAAACAGATCCATACGCACTTTATGCAGCAATCAACGTAAACAAAGTAAATTGCTTACCAGTTAGACAAGCATTACTTGTTGCACTTGATCGCGAAGCTGTGCGTCAAGTTGCAGGTGGTGAATTTGCTGGAGATTTTGCAGATGGATTCATTTCTCCAACAATTGCCGCAGATTACGCACCTAACAAAGTTCTAGATGGTGTTCAACCAACTGGAAATCCTGATGCAGCAATAGCATTATTGGAACAAGCAAAAACAACTTGTCCAGATGTTTATGCAAAAGCAACTGGCGAAGGTCTTGTTTACGATCATCCTGACACTCCAACCTGGGCAAAAAATGCTGCAGTGTGGATTGTATCGATGAAAAAAGCTGGAATCGTTCTTAAGTCAAATCCAATTGAGCCAGGTAAGTACTACTCAGTCGTGATGGATGAAGCACTCCAAGGCGACATCAGTCGCGGTGGTTGGGCTGCTGACTGGTTGAACTCTTCAACTGTATTGCCAGAACTTTTTGGTGAAGGTGGATTTAACATCTCACAAAACAAAAAGGATCCTGCATATGCAGCTTACAAAGCATTGATGGACGAAGCACTTGCTCAAACTGACAGAGCTGCACAAGGTGCAATCTGGAAGAAAGCAAATCAATATGCACTCGATCAAGTTTGGGCTATCCCAACCTTCTTCGGTCGTTCACAAGAATTCCGCGGAGGAAATATTGGCGGCGGTTATTTGTGGTATCCATTCGGATCCCATGATTACGACGCTCTCTACGTAATTCAATAGTAAAAAAATTATGGGAGCCACATCTTCGTGGCTCCCATTTTTTCTAAAGAAAGGTTAAATGATGGCAAGATTTGTTGTGCGTCGTTTAGCTTTTATGATTTTTCTTTTAGCGATTGTTTCAATTGCTACTTTTCTTCTTTTTAGTGTTCTGCCAGTTGATCCGGCTTCTTTAAGTTGCGGTCAACATTGCACACCTGAAAAAATTGCAGCTAACAGAATCAGACTTGGTTATGACCAACCTTTAATTAATCAATATTTCACTTTTATGAAAGGCATATTTGCTGGTAGAAGTTATGGTGAAGGAGCACAAGCCTTTAGTTGTCCTGCTCCAAGTTTTGGCTATTCCTATTACCGCGGACAATGTGTAACAGAAATGATCACTAATGCTTTACCTGCCACAATCTCATTAACAATTGGCTCAGCCATTATTTGGTTAACGATGGGAATTGGTCTTGGCGTAATTTCTGCCATGAATAAAGGAAAAATTCAAGATCGAGTAAGTACTGGATTAGCAATATTTGGTTTATCAATGCCTACATTTTTTATTGGTTTGCTGTTAATTTATGTTTTTATAATCTGGCTACAAATATTTCCTTTTCCTTCCTACACTCATTTTTTAGATAATCCATTTAAATGGGCTCAAGCTTTAGTTTTGCCTTGGTTTACAGTGGCCATAGTTTCAGCAGCTCTTTACACACGCTTAACTCGTGATGGCATGTTAGAAACAATGAGTGAAGATTATGTTCGCTTAGCTATTGCTAAAGGATTACCTAGAAGAAAAGTATTGGTTCGCTACGTATTAAGAGGTGCTATAACTCCAATTGTCACTATTGCAGGACTTGATATCGCAGTTTTATTAGGTGGCGCAATTATTACTGAATCAGTATTTGGTTTACCAGGCATGGGAAGACTAGCTTTGAATTCTGTTACTGATTCTGATTTACCAGTTATCGTGGGTATTACTTTAATTACCGCATTCTTTGTTGTTGTGGCAAACGCTTTGGTTGATATTTTATATGCTTCCCTTGATCCTCGCGTAAGACTTGAATCATGAGTAAAAATATTTTAGAAGTAAATAATCTAAGTGTTTCGTTTAACACTTCAGATGGACAAGTTCATGCGGTAGATAATTTAAGTTTCAACATAAAAGCTGGAGAAGTTTTAGGAATTGTAGGAGAATCAGGTTCAGGAAAAAGTGTTACCGCCAGTGCCATTATGGGTTTATTAACTTCTGGAAATGTTAATCTCTCAGGTTCTATTAAGTTAAATGATTTTGAAATAGTAGGGGCAAAAGATTCAGAAGTAAGAAAATTGCGCGGATCAGATATTGCCATGGTGTTTCAAGATCCGTTGTCTTCTCTGAATCCTTATTACAAAATCGGTGTGCAAATTGGCGAAGCATATGAAACACATCATCCCGATGCTTCTAAAGCAGAAGTAAGAAACAAAGTAATTGAAGTAATGAAGAAAGTGGGAATTCCAGAAGCCGAAAGACGAATTGATTCATATCCTCATGAATTTTCTGGGGGAATGAGACAAAGAGTTGTTATTGCCATTGCTTTAATTAATGATCCAAAAATTCTTATTGCAGATGAACCAACCACCGCTCTTGATGTGACAGTGCAGGCTCAAATTCTGGATTTAATGCGAGATTTACAAAAAACCAGTAACACCTCAATCATTTTGATTACTCATGATTTAGGAGTAGTTGCTGAAATGGTTGATCGAGTATTAGTTATGTATGCAGGAAGAGCTGTTGAAGTAAGTGACATAAAGGCGATATTTAGTGCCCCAATTCATCCTTATACAAAAGGATTATTAAATGCAGTACGAAGTTTAGATTCTGCAATCAGAGAAAAATTAGCAACAATTCCTGGTACTCCTCCTTCATTATTGAATATTCCTCAAGGTTGTGCTTTTAATCCACGTTGTTCTTACAAACAATGGGCAGGGGATAAGTGCTTAGTACAAAAACCAGAATTACATGAAATAGGAAACGGATTAACGGCTTGTCATTTAAGTAAAACTGATATTGAGCGCATGAACAAAGATGAATTGCCGGTGGTTTAAATGAGTGAAGCTTTAGAAGTTAAAAATCTAGTTAAAACTTTTCCTGTTGGAAAGAAAGGTTTCTTTTCAAAACCAGCAGGTTATGTTCACGCAGTTGATGGTGTTTCTTTAGCAATTAAAAGTGGTGAAACTTTAGGAATTGTGGGCGAATCTGGTTGTGGAAAATCAACCCTAGGTCGCGTTATGACCCATCTACTTCCAGCAACTGATGGACAGGTTTTACTAAATGGCGTTGATGTAACTCGCGCTAAGGGCGAAGAATTACAAAAATTAAGAAGAACAATTCAAATGATCTTTCAAGATCCTTATTCTTCACTAAATCCTCGTCACACAGTTGGACGAATTGTGGGCATGCCCTTAGTTGTACAGAACATTAATCCTGCCCAAGGTAGAAAGAAAAGGGTTCAAGAACTACTGGAATTAGTTGGATTAAATCCTGAGCATTACAACAGATATCCACATGAATTTTCAGGCGGACAAAGACAAAGAATTGGTATTGCTAGATCTTTAGCTTTAGAGCCAAAAATAATTATTGCTGATGAACCAGTATCCGCACTCGATGTTTCTATACAAGCTCAAATTTTGAATTTGCTGCAAGACTTACAAAAACAACTTGATTTGTCATATGTCTTTATTGCTCATGATTTATCAGTTGTAAAACATGTTTCTGATCGTGTGGCAGTTATGTATTTAGGAAAAATCGTGGAAGAAGCAGGAAGTGAAGAGCTTTATAGCAAACCAATGCATCCATACACTCTTGCACTTTTGAGTGCTGTTCCTGAACCAAATCCTGAAAAAGTTAGACAAAGAATCTTGTTAACAGGAGATGTTCCCTCACCAATTAATCCACCATCTGGATGTCGATTTAGAACAAGATGTTGGAGAGCAACAGAACTTTGTGCCACAACAGAGCCACCATTAGTACAAATTTCTACTAATCACAAAGTGGCCTGCCATTTTCCAGGACCAACTCCTTTACCTAACTAAATTAGTTTTAAAGAAATCCAATTGCATTCTTAGCAAGTTTTCAGTGATTATTTCTTGTGGAGTCATGTGACTCACCCCTGACAATGGAATGAATTGATGAAGTTTTCCTTCAGATAATAACTTCGCGGAAAACTTTAACGTATGCATTGCTAACACATTGTCATCAGCTAGTCCATGAATTAATAACAAAGGTCTTGTTAATTTATGCGCGCGATTTATAAGTGAGAACTGTTCGTATTTAGATTCATCATTTGCTGGATTTCCTAAATATCTCTCAGAATATGCAGTGTCATACCAACGCAAATCTGTTACGGGAGCTCCTGCAATTGCTGCATGAAATCTTTCTGGTGCATCAAGAACTGCTAATGCAGCAAAGTAACCACCAAAAGACCAGCCAGTAATTCCCACATTATTTAGATCAAGCAAACCTGGATACTTTTTATCTGTTTCATCAAGAACAGTTATTTGATCTTCTAGTATTTTTTCAGACCAGTTTTCATAAATTTCATATTCCCAATTTTGTCCTCGTCCTGGAGTTCCTCTATTTTCAGCAACGATGACAATAAATCCTTGATCAGCTAACCATTGTTCACTTGCGTAAGTGGCAGCATTTTTCATACAACTTGCAAAATGAGGACCACCATAGGGAGCAACAATTACTGGAAGATGTTTCTCATCTTTTAACCAAGTTGGGAAAACTACTGAGGTTGATATGTTATTTTTTCCAGCTTCGAAGTATTCGATTCGTAGATTAAATTCAGGGAATTCTTGTTCATCTTTAATCTCAAATTTTTGGTTTCCATTAATTACTGTTACTTTCCTGGCCCAACTAGTTTCATTTGCTTCAACAATTAAAGTTAAATGTTCTTTCTTTGCCCCTGAAACGAAAGCATCTTGGGAACCAACTGGGGAAATTTGACCTTTCCAATCAACAGAAATGAGCGCAGAAGTACATTGACTTTTACTAATCTGAAGCAAGAATCCTTGTTTATCAATAGCCATAATTGCCCGAACATCAAAAGATGAATCTGTTATGGCTAAAGAGTCAACAAAAAGTTGTCTATTATCTTTACCTTCTAAAGTGATCAAGTGATTCTCAAAAATACGAGGAGCACCGGGTGTTACTTCTACCCATGCCTTGTGATTTTTAGCCCATAAATCTTTATTGGTATTGCTGCTTAAGTTGAATTCTTTTAAAACCATATTCTTTTGATCACGGGTGAGTAAAGTCAATTGCACCAAATTATCTGAATAGAAATCAACTTCGGTTACATATTCAAATTCTTGACTATCTATATCTAACTTATTTTTATTCCCCATTAGATCGATTACATAAAATTCACAACTGGGATTTTTCGTTCCAGCAAATGGATAGCGATGATTTCTAACTTCTGCTTTAGGATCTGTTGGATCAGCTAAATTAACTAGCGCAACTTCACTTTCATCAACTCTTTCCACAACTAAACTTGTTGATTCAGGACTCCACCAAAATCCTCTATATCTATTAAGTTCCTCTGCTGCAGTGAAATCAACTAACCCATAGGTGACATTCTCATTTTCACTTGCCATGAGAGTTTTTCCTGAATTTTCAGCAACAGAATAAAGATAAAGTCCACCATTTATTACCCCTGCTATAAATTTGCCATCGGGTGAAAATCTGGGATCAATAATTGCTCCTGGAATTTCTAGATTCGAAATCTTTTTAGAACTTATTTGGAAATACCAAAGCTCACCATTTAAAGCAAAGCAGAGATTTTCACCACTTTTATCGAGACTAAAAGTAGTGATTCCAGAACCAGATTCTCTTAATCTTTCGCGACGAGCTTTTTCTTGGGCAGGTAAGAATTCTTCGTCTTTAATCTTTAAATCTTGAGGACTAATAAGTAATGATTCTTTACCTGAAATCGCATCAAGACAGTAAAGAGCAAGGCGCAAATCAGTTTTTGAAATTGCTCTGACAAAAAAGACTAAATTGTTTTCTGGACTTAAAACAAAACTTCTAGCGCGACCAGAAGTAAGTCTTCTAGTTTGCGCATATTGCTTTGGAAAGTTAGGCCATCTACTCACACACATATTCTGCTTGTCGCGTATTCTTTCAGTTATGTCGAGTCACCGTCTTTTATTAGTTCACGCTCACCCAGATGATGAAACAATTGGTACTGGAATCACCATGGCTAAATACATAAAAGCTGGGGCAAAAGTAACTTTGGTGACCTGTACAAGTGGGGAAGAAGGCGAAGTTTTAGTTCCAGAACTTGCACACCTTGCCAGTAACAAGGAAGACAAACTTGGTCCACATCGTCAAATTGAATTAGCAAATGCCATGAAAGCACTTGGAGTCACAGATCACAGATTTTTAGGTGGAGCAGGAAAATTTAGAGATTCAGGAATGATCGGTACACCACCAAATGAACGAAAGGATTCATTTTGGCAAACTGATTTACAAGTATCCGCTGACGAATTAGTTAAAATTATTAGGGAAACCAAACCACAAGTTGTTATTACTTATGATGACTTTGGTGGTTATGGACATCCAGATCACATAAACGCACATCGCATAACTCATTATGCAAGTGATTTAGCAAAGGTTTCAAGTTATAAACCAGAACTTGGATCAGCTTGGGAAATTAGCAAAATATATTGGACTTGTATTCCTAAATCTAAAATTCAAAAAGGAATAGATGCATTAGCAAGTTCAGGTTCTAAATTCTTTGGCGTTGATTCAGTTGATGAAGTTCCATTTGCTGTTGATGATAAATATGTCACCACCAGAATTGAAGGCTTTGATTTAGTGGATCAGAAATTAGCAGCATTGCGATGTCATGCAACTCAAGTCGAAGATACCGGCCCGTTTTTTCAAATGGCACAAGTTGTCGGACCAGAGGCTTTAGGTGTGGAGTATTTCAGAATTGCTAAAGGCAATGTTGTAAAAAGTGGAGATTTTGAAACTGATATTTTTGCTGGCCTCTAAATGAAAACTAAAATCGCTAATCTTTTGGCTTCCCTTTTATTGGGAATCGCTGTTTCAATTGTTGGTGGTTTCTTACAAGCTGCTACTTCAAAGATCTTTATAACAATTCCTTGGGGAATTTTGCTGTATTCACTTATATTTCTATATTCAATTAGATACATAATTCTTACAACAAAATCTAGAATTTTTGTTATTACTTATGGAATCGGCTGGTTGAGTATCGCGCTTCTTATGAGTACAAAATTGTTAGCTGGCGATTTAGTGCTAACGAATAATTTACTTGCTAAAATTTATTTAATTGGATCTGTAATAATTTTAGGGGCAATGTCATCATTGCCCCTAAAGAAATAATTAAATTCCGTCTTTAACTGATTGAGTTTTGTCTGCTACTGCTTGAGTTTTTTGTTCGATATCTGTTGCAACGGCTAAAGCGTCATCTAATGCTTGACGCAATTGAGTTGAAGCAGATGCAAGAGAGCGGCGTACTTTCGCAGCTTCAGCAGCAACTTTTGTGGCAGAATCTCTTTGAATTTCAACGTTGTCGATAACACGTTTGCGTTCAGCTTGAGCCTCATCAACTAAGCGACGTGCTTCTGTTTGCGCTTCGTTTCTAGTTCTAGTTATTAACTCTTCGGCACGCTTTGAAGCATCACTTGTAATTCTTAATTCTTCAGACTTTGCATTTTGAAGAATTGAATTTGCTTCAGAAGTGGCTGTGGCAACAATTCTCTTTGATTCTTTGTCTGATGCTTCATATTCAGATTCTGCGCGAGTGCGAAGATCTTTAACATATTTCTCAGCATCTGCTTTTAATCGTGAGTTTTCAGAGTTTGTCGCTTCAATTAATCTTGTGTTTTCTTCTTTAGTTGCAGCTAATTGTGCAGCAGAAGTTTCTCTAATGCCTTGGGCAAGTTTTTCTGCTTCAACTAAAACTGATTGAGCTTTGGACTTAGCAGCTCTAATTAATGTTGCAGCATCTTCACCAGCAAGGGCAGTGATTTCTGCATCGTCTAGTTCGAAAACGTTTGGTCTTTTGGCAAGTACTTTGACTTGTTGTTCTAATTCATTAATTCTTCGGCTAGCACCAGATGAGGAAACGACGATGGAGCGTGACAACCAACTTTTGTTGCCCTTCTTAGAAGGCTCGTTGGAATCCTCAACCCACTCAGAAGCAGCATTAATTACTTCTTGTTCAACAGTTGATTCTTCAGATTTCTTGTTAGTCATTTTGTCCGTTCCCCGTTAGCGCTTAGACATTTAGATTAGCGATAAACAAGGATTGAGACTAGAGCCTGCTCTGGCTTTTACGCTCAATTAGCCTTTATCTAATATTGGACAGTCGTGGTTTTTAGTGGAACCCGACTTGATTAGGGGCGGAAACTCTTTTGAGCGACAAAGAAAAGACTCCGCCTGTTAAGAAAAATAAGCCTGCTGCACCTAATCACAAGCTGAATTCAAAAACTGGATCTACAAAAGTTAGCGCCTTGGTTACCCAGGAATTAGATGAGTTAATTTCCAATCTTGAATTACTTGAACCGGTCAAAAAGGATTGGAAATATCGAATTGGTGAATTCATCGGCCAAATGATTCTCACAGCCGTAGCACTGATTCTTTTAGGTTGCTACATATGGTCCATAACTGTTGTTCCACCAAATACCAAACTCTTTGGCTATGAAATCGGAAGCAAGCTTTCTCCAAACGTTTATGAACAAATAAATATTGCAGTAAAAGATAAGGTTAATGATCCAATAAATTTCCAAACTCCACAAGGAACATTTACCGTTACTCCACAACAAATTGGGTTAGAACTTGATTTACCAGCCACAGTAAACGGAATAAGCAAGAACATATTAATTTTCTTAAAATCTGCAATCTTTTCAACTGAAATCAAGCCCACAATAAATCTTGATGAAAACACATTCAAAATTGCATTAGCAAAAGTAATCACAGACAATACAAAAACTCCTATAAATGCAACACTTGCTACCCAAGGTGGCAAAGTAGTAACTACTGAAGCGGTAAGTGGAACAGAAATTGATTGGGAAAAAACCAAAAAGAGTTTAAGAGAATCTTGGCTTTATGAAGGTAGAAAAGCAGAAGTAGTAATTGCCTATATTCCACCATCGGTCAGCAATGAAGATGTAAATAAAGTTCGCTCTAATTTAGCTGATCTCGCTGTTGCTGCTCCTATCATTTTAAAAATTGGGGCAAGATCAGTTGAGATTAGTCCTGAAATAATTGGTACCGCTTTAAAATTTATTCCTAATCAAGAAAAACTTGAATCTAAGTTTGATGAAAACGTAATTATAAGTGAAATTTCTCGACAGATTCCAAATATTCAAACCACAGCAAGTGATGCCAAATTTGATTTTATTGGAGACAAAGTAGTAGTTGTTCCCGCCCAGGAAGGAATAAAATTTAATCCTGGCCAACTTGATGCCGCTCTATCTCCAGTATTTAGACAGAAAGACAACAGAGTTGTCAATTTAGATAGTGCGGTAATTAAGCCACTAATTTCTACCGAAAGTTTGGATGCCTTAGGGATAAAGGAACAATTAAGTACTTTTAGACAAGATTTTGACTATTTGCCATATAGAGAAATAAATGTTGGCCAAGCAGCCCGTTACATGGACGGCAAAATTCTTAAGCCTGGTGAAATCTTTTCGATGAATGAAACTATCAAGGAAAGAACTACAAAAAATGGTTATGTTAAAGGAATTTATATTGGAGAAGGTGGCCGATTTGATTTTGGTTTAGGTGGGGGAGTTTCAATCATTACTTCAGCAACTTGGACTGCTGCCTTTTATGCAGGTTTAGAAAGAATTGAACAAAGAGCGCATTCTGTTCTCATTGCAAGATACACACCAGGACTAGAAGCAACAGTTAGTTGGCCAAAACTCGATCTTAAATTTAGAAACAACACTAATAACAATGTTTTAATAAAAGCAATTCCTGCACGAGATAGCATAACAATTTCAATGTATGGAACCAAAGTGTACGACAGAATTACGGCAAAATTTGGGGAACCTTATAACTTAAATAATAATATCGACGTTGTTAATTCTTATGATCCAAATTGTTTACCTCAAGATCCTGCACCTGGATTTAAGATTGTTGTCACTAGACAATTTTGGAAAAATAATTCTATTGTGCAGAGTGAGAATTTAACAACAAGTTATAAACCAAGCGACAACATAATTTGCCTTAAAGAAGGAGAAGTTGCACCAAGTGCTAGCCCATCTGTAGTTCCTGCAGCAAGTGGAGTTCCACAACCTGTGCCCCAAGGCTAAAGTGAAAAAATTTCCTGACCACTATCGCTGTCTTTTATACCAATTCCCAAAGCTATCAATTTATCTCTGATTTCATCACTCAATTTCCAATTCTTTTCAAGTCTTGCTTTAGCTCTTGTTTCAAGTAGTCCTTTTATTTCGGGAGTAATTTCTACTTCCTTTTTTGCTTCGGGAGCGTGATGCAAATCAAGACCTAGTACTTCATCAAATTTCAAAACTGTTTGGTATCTATCTCCATTTGAGACAGTTTCATCTTTCTCCAGAGTTCTTAAAAGCTGTAGGACTTTATTGGTATCTAAGTCCCCATTTAATGCTGATTCAAATTGTGCTAAATAGTTTTTATCTACACTGCCACTTGATTTTGACCACTCTTGCATTTTTTCTCGGATTCGATTCAAATTCTTATGCGAAGCACTAATTGAATTCCAAGTTAGATCCATTTGAGATCTATAACGGTGTTCTAATAATGACAATCGAATAGCTAGAGGATCTAAACCTTTAGCTAACACGTCAGAAACTAACAAAACATTGCCTGATGATTTACTCATTTTTCTGCCTTCAAACAAAAGATGTTCACCATGAATCCAGTAATTTACTACTTCTGTGTTGGCAGAAGCATTACTTTGTGCTCGTTCGTCTTCATGGTGGGGAAATCTCAAATCAATTCCACCGGTGTGAATATCAATTTTGTTGCCTAAGAATTTAATACTCATGGCACTGCATTCAATGTGCCAACCTGGATAACCTCGTCCCCAAGGAGTTTCCCAAGTTAATTGAGTTCTATTTTCTCCAGCATGTTTCCATAAAGCCCAATCAGCATGAAATTTTTTATCTGGATCAGATTTTCCTTCAAAGCGATACCCAGGTTGTAATTCATCAAGCTTGTTGCCACTGATTTGTCCATAGCTAGAAAAAGATTTGGCATCAAAAAATACAGTGCCAGATTTTCCTACATAAGCATGCTTTTTCTCAATAAGTTGTTTAATTAACTCAATCATTAATTCAATTGATTCACTAGCCCTTGGATATTTGGTGGCTTTTTGAATGTTTAGTAGCTTGAGATCTTTATGGAAATTATCTTCATATTTTCTAGCAATAGACAAAGCATCAACACTTTCAGTTTTTGCCTGAGCTAACACTCGATCTTCGGTATCGCCTTGACCTTCATCAATGCCACCTAAACCTGTGTCATCTGCCATATGACCAACATCTGTGATGTTTTGAATTAATTCAACATTTAAACCTTGATATTGAGCAAATCTTTTAATTAAGTCTGTGAGTAAAAATGTACGCATATTGCCCACATGAGCATCTCGATAGACGGTTGGTCCACATGCATAAATCTTCAAAACACCAGGAACTAATGGAGTTATTTCAACTACTTCTCGTCTTGAGGTGTCGTATAACTTCATGAGTCTTAGCGTAGTTGAAAAATACTAATTTGCATTAGCACTCAACTTTTTTAGGAATTTCTGCTTTAGTGTGGCGGTAATAGGCATAATCATGGTGAATTTCATAACCCAAAGTCTCATACAGGCTAACTGCTGCCACATTTGATTTAAGAACTTGCAAAACAATCTGCTTATGACCTATTTCATAAACAGCATTGCTCAAAGCGTTCATAATCTTTTTAGCTAAACCTTTGCCTCGATAACTTTCTTCTACCCAAACTGTTGTAACCATTGCTAAATCTGAAGAAGCAGAAACTCTTCCCGTGGCAATGATTTTATTTTCACTGTCTAAAATAGAAGCAAATCTAACAAAACTTCCACTAACTAACAATTCTTTACTTAAACGTGGGGCTTTAGCATCAGATGACATAACTGCTTCCAACCATTTAGGAGTTAATTCTCTTTCCATGATCACATCTTTGTTTTCAGATTTAATTGTTGGAGCAATCATATATAAAGCGTGAGCAACTTCTACAAAATTGTTTTTAGCCAAAGCTTCATCAAAGGCTCCAGGTTTAGGAGATTGCACAATTGCCGCAGTTTTTTTTGATCTATACCAATCAATAATTTTCTTTAAGGAGTCATCAACTGAATCTTGGGGTCTGCCATCTAGTCGACAAGAATTAGCACGAGCAGATTCATTTCCTGAAAACCTTAAAACCCAATCGCCCAGATTTTCAGTTTCATTTGGAACCCAAGTACTTTCAGAATCTCGTTCTAAATCAAGAGATCCAATTTCTGGTTCAATAACCTTGGCCGCAAAGATTTTTCCCGTCACAATTTCTTGGATTGAATCACCTTTTTTTCGAACACCGATTACCCCTGTTGGCCAATCACCGACCCAAGAAACTAAATGACCCAATACGTCAGTTAACTCAGCATCAGCTAAATGGCGCACAGTTATGCGCCTGCCGATATCTGAAGGGCTAATTCTTAGCCTGCCGATTGCTGACATACGAGAAAATTTGTTCCTTTCATATACTCTTTACATATAAATAGTAGAGATGAAGTAGTTTTGTCTTACTTTCCCGAGTAGAGGAGTCCAAGCGTGACCTACGTTATCGCCGAACCATGCATTGATATCAAAGATAAATCATGCATTGAAGAATGTCCGGTTGATTGCATCTACGAAGGCGAACGCATGCTCTACATCCAACCTGACGAATGTGTCGATTGCGGAGCTTGCGAACCTGTTTGTCCAGTTGAAGCAATTTATTACGAAGATGATGTTCCAGAAAACTTTAAAGATTACTCTGCATCAAATGCAGCTTTTTTTGCTGAAATTGGTTCTCCAGGAGGCGCTGCCAAATTAGGAATGACCTCTAATGATCCTGCTCAAATTAAAGCAATGCCACCAAAGTCTAAATAAGAAAAACTTGTGAGTAATCAAAAGCTGGTCTACTTAGGACCACCAGGAACATTTACTCACGCAGCAATTGACTTAATGACAGTTCCTTGGACTGGCGAAATAATTGCAGAAAAAGAAGTTTCTGATGTTGTTTTTGCAGTTGAATCAGGAAGCGCTGATGCAGGATTAGTTCCTTTAGAAAATTCTGTTGAGGGCGATGTTCTAAGTACTCTTGATGAATTAATTTTTCGTGCTGCACAATGTTTTATTAATGAAGAGATAGTTGTTCCTATTTCATTTGTGCTCGCAGTGCCGTCTTCTACAAAGAATGAACCTGTTACAAAAGTATTAACCCATCCACATGCGGCTGCCCAATGTAAAGAATATTTAAAAGCAAACAAAATTGAAGTTGAATTCACAGCCTCCACTGCTGATGCTTGTCGAATTGTTTCCGAACGAAAAGAACCTGGTTTAGCTGCCATTGCTGCCACAAAAGGTGCTGACACTTTTGGTTTGTTTGTTAAGCAAACAAGATTAGAGGATTTTGCTGGTGGAAAAACCAGGATGGCATTAATCTCTCGAAATCTTTCATCCCCAACTGGTCATGACAAAACCACTTTGGTTATCACTCCAGTTGCTGATCGAAATGGTTTGTTATCAGACATTTTGACCTGTTTTGCTAAAAGAGATATTGGTTTAACTTCAATTAGTTCCAGACCTTTAAAAACTCGTTTAGGTGAATACACTTTCATGATATCTACACGAGGACACATTGGTGAACCAACATTGCAAGCAGCAATTATGGATGTCAGCAATTTAGGTGCGGCAGTGAAAGTTCTTGGCTCATACCCAATGAATCCAGAAATTAGTTCTGCTCGTGTTGGCGAATCATTGCCTCCTGGAAGTGTTACTTCAGATGTATTAAAAGAATGGGTTGATCGTTTAGTTAAAGCGGCAACTGAAGTTCCACGTTAATTAATTCAAATCAAACTATGAAGATTTCAATTGTTGGCTTAGGCCTAATCGGTGGATCAATTGCCCAAGGATTAAAAAGTAAACATCAAATCACAGGATTTGATCCTGATAAAAATACTCAAGACCAAGCCACAAAATCTGGCATAAATATTGCATCAGATTTAAACACGTGTGTTAAAGATGCAGAGTTAGTAATTGTGGCAGCACCCACAACACAGAGTGAAGAAATATTAAGAGAATTAAAAAAGATTAATTTTGCAGCAATTGTGGCAGATATTTGTTCAGTAAAAGCTCCGCTACTAATTGCTGCACAAGGTTTAAATTATGTCGGAACCCACCCCATGGCTGGATCTAACGAAGCAGGATTTAGTAGTGCAAATAAAGATTTATTCATTGATGCACCTTGGGCAGTATCAGTTGTAAACGAAACAAACAAAGAAGCATTAGCTGCAGTAATAAATGTAATTTGTGAATTAGGCGGATTTGTTGTCCCAGTTGATCCACACGATCACGATGAATCAGTAGTTTTAAGTAGCCACCTCGCTCACGTTGTTGCATCTGCTTATGCCAAAAGTGTGGGCGAATCAGAATTTGCTCAACTTGCTCAATTATTAGCAGGAGGAAGCTTTAGAGATTTAACTAGAGTTACCACTTCTCCAGCAGAAAGAACAGCAGAAATTGTTTGGCCTAATAGAAAATCATTATCTAGAGTTGTGGAAAATCTTGGAGAAAATCTAGCTAAATTACAAAACTTGCTTGATCAAGGAAGCCAAGCTGATATTGAAAAATTCTTAGCTTCAGCAAGTTCTTTAAGAACTATTTCTGATGCCACCTTGGCAAATGTTAAGAATAAACAAGGAAACAAAGTTGTTTCAAAAATAGATAATTTAGTGTCTGATTTTCTAAAGTACTCAAAATCTAGAGTTATTGCTTCAGATTTTTCAATAACAAATAGCGAAGTTAGTTACTTAGTTAACGAAATTTAGTTCTTATGTAGGACTGAATTCAGTCCGCCCCAACTACCTGTTCTAGTTTGCGCTTCAATTGCACCTGTTTGAGAATTTCTTCTGAAAAGTAAATTGTTACCACCAGATAGTTCTTTAGCTTTAACAATTTTTGCATCTGGCAGTAGTACTTTTGATCCAGCAGTTAAATAAAGTCCTGCTTCCACCACACAGTTATCGCCCAGACTTATGCCTAATCCAGCATTTGCGCCAATTAAACATTTTTCGCCCACACTAATTACTTCTTGTCCGCCACCAGAAAGTGTTCCCATAATTGAGGCACCCCCGCCAATATCTGAACCATCGCCAACTACAACTCCTGCAGAAATTCTTCCTTCAACCATTGATGAACCTAAAGTTCCAGCATTGAAGTTAACAAAACCTTCATGCATCACTGTTGTGCCAGATGCAAGATGAGCACCTAGGCGAACTCGATCTGCATCTGCAATTCGAACACCACTTGGTACAACGTAATCAAGCATGCGGGGAAATTTATCAACTGAAAATATTGTTAAATGTTGACCAGCTTTTTTGGCAATGGCTCTTACTTGTTCTACTTTTTCTGGCAAAACTGGACCAATAGTTGTCCAAGCAACGTTGTTTAGAATTGCAAAAATTCCTTCAAGATTAATTGTTCTAGGTTTTACTAAACGATGAGAAAGTAAATGCAGACGTAAATATGCATCCTCTACAGTTTCAGCAGGTTTTGATAAGTCTTTAATTATGGTTTTAACAACTTTTAGTTCGCAACCTCTTACTGAATCTTTTCTTTCAAAAGATGTTGCATCAAGAATTTGGATAGGGGATGAATTCAAAGCTGGGTTTGGGTACCAAACATCCAGTGTTTTCTTGCCATCAATTGTGGCAATACCTATCGCACTTGCGGCTTCGGTTATAAAACTCATGAGTCAAAACTATCTCTTACTTGGGGTTAATGGTCACATAAGGGTTGGCCTGTTGGCAGAATAGGAACGTGTTGAAAATAGATCAAGAACTTGGTGGGTTAACCCTTGATCTTGTCAATATTGCAAGTGTTTCCAAGGACGAGAAGGCAATTGCCGATTTGGTCCAAGCCGCTTTGTCGGAAGTTAAACATCTAAAGGTTTCTAGAATTAGTAATTCAGTTATTGCCCAAACAAATTTTGGACACAGTAAACGAGTAGTGATAGCAGGACATCTTGACACAGTTCCTGCCAACAAAAATTTTCCTGGTAAAAAAACTGACACCGAAGTTATTGGTTTAGGTGCAGTTGATATGAAAAGTGGAGTGGCAGCTGCTTTAAAACTAGCCAGCCAATTAAGTAACACAAAATATGACATTACCTATTTATTTTATGAAGCTGAAGAAATTGAAACTAAATACAACGGGCTAGAACTTATAACTAAAGAAGCAAAAGATTTATTAAAATGTGATTTTGCTATTTTGATGGAACCAACCAATGGCATCATTGAAGTTGGTTGCCAAGGTACCCTTCGCTTTGAAGTAGGAGCTAAAGGAACAAGATCTCATTCGGCTAGATGGTGGAATGGAGAAAATGCGATTCATGCCTTAACTCCAATTTTAGAAATCCTTAATTCTTATAAGTCACGCGAACCTGTAATTGATGGTTATAAATTCCGAGAAGGATTACAAGCGGTAAAAATTAATGGTGGAGTAGCAGGAAATGTTGTACCGGATTCAGTAACCATGACAATTAATCATCGCTTTGCTCCTGATACCACGCCTGCACAAGCTGAAGAAAATATGAAAAAACTATTTAAAGATTTTAATTTTCAACTCATGGATGCAGCTTCAGGTGCACCAACCGGATTAGATAATGAATTAATAAAAGACTTTGTTTCAAAAATTGGCACAGATATTGCACCAAAATTTGGATGGACAGATGTATCACGTTTTGCTTCAGCTGGTATTCCAGCAATTAATTTTGGTCCTGGAGATCCAAACTTGGCACATCATCCTGACGAAGTTGTAAAGATTAAACAAATTGAAGATGTCTACACATCCCTTAAATCTTGGCTAACTGCCTAAATGAAACCAGTTGAATTAACGCTTTCAGTTGAAATAAATGCTTCCCAACAAGAAGTGTTTAACAAAGTTGTTGACTGGGAAAGTCAAGGCGAATGGATGCTTGGAACCAAAGTAAAAGGTACAAAAAATAATGGTCAAGGACTAGGTGGAGAAATAAATGCCTGGACTGGTTTTTGGAAAATAGGTTTTAATGATCCAATGGTTATAACTCAATGGATTGAGCCAAAAGTTGTTGATGTTAAACACTTAGGGAAAATAGTTAAAGGCACAGGATCAATGATTGTTGAAAAACTTGATGAAAACAAATCAAGATTTATTTGGAGTGAGTCAATAGACTTGCCTTTAGGTTTATTTGGCAAGTTTGGTTGGTTTTTTATTAAACCTTTTTTTGCTTCTGGAATTAAGTATTCCTTGAATAAATTTGCGCTCACTTTTGCACAATCAGACCCAAAGTAGACGAAGTCTTAGCCTTACGAGATAATAGATATAGCAAACTTTAATTATTGAAAAGGTGTTTAAATGGCCGCAATGAAACCTCGTACCGGTGATGGTCCAATGGAGGTTACAAAAGAAGGACGCGGAGTTGTTATGCGTGTACCTCTTGAAGGTGGCGGACGTTTAGTTGTTGAAATGACTGTTGAAGAAGCTAAAGAACTTGATGTGCAATTGGAAGTTCTTAAGTAATTTTCTTAATGCGGTCTGTAAGAAGCCGCAATCATTCCTGATCCACTTGGAATCATTACCGAAACTAATCTTGAATCATCTTTAATTTTTTCACTTACAATTCTCACCGCTTCATTATCAGCAGCATTTGAATCACCTAAAACATTATGAAAAACTAATAACCCACCTGGGCGAAGCAATCTTAAAGATTGTTCAAAAAGTGTTTCATATTCTAATTTGTCACCATTGATAAACATTAAGTCATAAGCGTTATCGGTTAACTTACCTACAACTTCAATAGCTCGACCTGCAATTAATCTAATTTTATTTGTGGCAATTCCCGCATCAGAAAATATCTCTTTGGCGGCTCGTTGTCTTTCTTGATCAGAATCAATCGATGTTAAAACACCTGCACTATTCATTCCTCTAAACAACCACAAACCTGAAACTCCAGTGCCAGTTCCAATTTCAACAACATTAGAAGCATCAATTGTGGAAGCCAAAAATTTAAGTAGTGCGCCCACCCCTTGACCTATTGGGTTTAGTCCTAGTTCATTTGATTTTTCACGAGCGTTAGAAAGATGAGTATCTTCAGGAATAAAAGTTTGTGAGTAAAGCCATTCACTACTTGATGGAGCTTGTGTCATATTTTCTAACCTTTCCCGTGGTTACTATCTTAATGTTTTCTCAGGACTAGTTAGTAGTTTCCTTAGGTTTGAACTAAATGGACTTCCTCAGGAGGCAAAAAGATTGGTTATCACTAAACTGGAAATACAGGAGATTTAACCCTCAAAGAGAGTGAAGTTAAAACACAAAAATGGTTGAAAATTCAAATTCACCAACACCAGGTTTTGGAACAGTTCCATCCTGGGAAAGAAAAAAGAAACGTAAGAACACTCCTCTTTCAGCAGTCATAGTTATTTCTTTAGTTTTTGGTGGTACAGCCGGTGGAGCTCTTGGTTACCTAGCGGCAGATTTTTCAAATGGAGTTTCCAATTCAACATCTCAAGTTTCAGAAACAAGTAAGCCAGTTGTCATAACTCCAGCAACCGAAACTGTTTCTCAAATTGTGCAAAATGTTAAACCAAGTGTGGTTTCAATAAAAGCTGAAGGAAATTCAGGTTCTGGTACTGGTTCAGGATTTATCTATCGAGAAGACGGATACATCGTAACTAATAATCACGTTGCAGCACCTGCGATTAATGGTGGAAAATTAACTGTCTATTTACAAGACAAAACTTCTTTCGAAGCAAAACTTGTTGGCAGAAATGCGTCATATGATTTAGCTGTTTTAAAAATAGATGCAACAGGTTTGAAACCAGTGAATATCGGTGATTCAAGTGCCATAAATGTTGGAGACCTAACTGTTGCTTTTGGTTCTCCACTTGGTTTAACCGGAACAGTAACTTCAGGAATTGTTAGTGCGCTTAATAGACCAGTAACAGCTGGTGGTGCCGACGATCAATCCTTCATTTCAGCGATTCAAACCGATGCAGCAATTAATCCAGGAAATTCTGGTGGACCATTAGTAAATGGTCAAGGGCAAGTAATAGGTGTTAATTCTGCAATTGCCACTTTAGGAAACGGTCCACAAAGTGGAAGTATTGGTTTAGGTTTTGCTATTCCCATTAATCAAGCTCAAAGAGTAATAACTGAAATTATTCAATCTGGTAAATCAAGCACTCCTATTGCAGGAATAAGTATTGATTCAACTTATGACGGAGTGGGCGCCAAAATTGCTGAAGTAGTAGCAGATGGTCCGGCTGCTTCAACAGATTTGAAAGTTGGAGATATCGTCACAAAAATTAATGGAGAAGCCGTTGAAGATTCTACTGAATTGATTGTTGCTATCAGAAGAAATAATCCTGGAGACACAATTGTGTTAACTGTTAAAAATACTGCTGGAAATGAAAGAGAAGTTTCAGTTGTGTTAGGTAGCAGAGAAGAAGGCTAGTTAGTTAAAAGTCCTAAGTTTTTACCAACTAAACCTTTTGGACTTGTTAATAATGATTTAGCCATATTGATGATTTCAACTGCAGCAGGTGAATCTGGATCAGAAATAACTAGCGGCATTCCACTATCTCCACCCTCACGAAGTCGCACGTCAAATGGCACCCGAGCCAAAACTTTTACATCCGTTCCTAATTCATCACTAATAGCTTTTGCAACAGTGTCGCCGCCGCCTGTACCAAAAAGTTCCATAACTTCACCACAATGAGGACAAGGAACTCCTGTCATATTTTCAATTACACCTACAACTCTTTGATGAGTTTGTTTGGCTAATGTTCCTGCTCTAACGGAAACTTCAGCGGCACTAATTTGCGGAGTCGTCACAACAATTATTTCTGATTTAGGAACAAGTTGAGCAACACTAATTGCAACATCGCCTGTTCCAGGTGGTAAATCAAGTAGCAAAATATCTAAATCTCCCCACCAAACATCTGTCATGAATTGTTCAACAGCTTTGTGAAGCATTGGTCCACGAAATGCAATCGGTTGAGTAACTCCACCTGGTTTAAATGCCAGCATTGAAATAACTCTTACTCCGTGTGCAAGTTGAGGCATGATCATTCCTTCAACAACAGTTGGTGCATTTGTTACACCCATGATTCGAGGAATTGAGTGACCATAAATATCTGCATCAAGAATTCCTACAGATAAACCAAGTTCAGCAAAAGCAATTCCCAGATTTGCTGTCAGAGAAGATTTACCAACTCCACCTTTTCCTGATGCCACTGCATAAATTCGAGTTAAACTTTTCTCGGAAGCAAAAGGGTTTTCTTTGGTCGGTCCTCTAAGTAATTCTTTGAGTTTCTTTCTTTGATCATCATTCATAACGTCTAATACAACTTTTGTTTTGGCTGAATTATCAATTTCAGCTATAGCATTTGTGACACGTTTGATTATTTCTTCTTTTAAAGGGCAGCCTGAAACAGTTAAATAGATTTCAACTAGTACATCTTGACTAGATACTTCAACGTTTTTGACCATGCCAATTTCAGTGATAGATCTTCTAATTTCTGGATCCTGCACAGTGGCAAGAGCGGTCATCACCGCGTCTTTAGTTAAGGACACAGCGCTAATTAATCTTTTTTGTCTTGATTAATTTGTAGTTCTTCAATTAAATCTCTCAATTCGCTCTTGATGTAATCGCGAGTTGCAACATCGTTTAAGGCTATGCGTAAATCTGCCAGTTCGCGCGCTAGGAATTCTGTATCTGCCAATAGACGATTTGCTTGATTGCGATCTTGCGCACTTTGCACACGATCTCGATCTGCTTGTCTATTTTGGGCAAGCAAAATTAGAGGAGCAGCATAAGACGCTTGTAATGACAACATCAAAGTTAAAGCAAGGAATGGCCATGGATCAACTCTGTATTCAAGTGGACCAAGTGTGTTCCATAAAACCCAACCTGCAACAAAAACTGTCATTAACGCAATGAAGCGCCATGAACCAATTTGTCGAGCAACTCTTTCGCTGACTAGGCCAAATCTTTCAGAGTCATAACGACTCTTGAATTGCAAGCCTCTGCTTCTTGGTTGATCTAAACGTGTTGTTCTTATTTTCATGATCTCACCTCAACTTCGTCTTGATCGCGCCAATCATCAGGAAGCATGTGATCAATTACGTCATCAACAGTTACTGCTCCAAGTAAACGATTTTCTGCGTCTACAACAGGTAATGCCACAAGGTTATAAGTTGCAAAATATTTAGTTACTGAAGCCAAAGTGGTATTTGGTCCTACTGGTTTTAATTCAGAATCAATAACACTTGAAACAAGTGTTCCTGGAGATTCTCTTAAAAGTCTTTGCATGTGAGCAACACCAAGATATTTACCAGTTGGCGTATCAAGAGGAGGGCGAACTACATAAACCTGACTTGCTAATGATGGTGGCAATTCTGGATTTCGAATACTTGCTAAAGCTTCAGCAACAGTTGCATCAGGTGTTAAGACAACTGGTTCAGTTGTCATCATTCCACCTGCTGTGTAATCACCGTAAGTCAAAAGTCGTCGCAAATCATCTGCTTCTTCTGGTTCCATTAATTCCAAATACTCTTCAGCTTTTTGTGGTGGTAATTCTTTCAGCAAATCTGCAGCATCATCTGGTGCCATTTCTTCAATAACATCAGCTGCTCGCTCTATTTCAAGTTTTCCCACAATTGCAACGCGGGTTTCCTCACTCATTTCTTCCAAAACATCGGCAAGTCTTTCGTCATCAAGTTTAGAAATTACTTCAACTTGTTTCTCTAGAGTAAGATCAGTTAAATATGTTGCAATATCTGGTGCTCTCATGTCATTAAGCGAAGTTAATAAATTATCAAAGGGTTTACCTTGCACTTGCAAAGTTAAACCATCAACTTCACTCCAGTCAGCAAAGAATTTTTCACCACGTTTGGTAAATCCAGTTCCAGCACGACGAAGATAAAGTTTTGTAATGTGCCAATCTGCACCAGGTCTTGATTGCTCCATTGCAATATCTAGCAATGTAACTTCTTCGCCGGTGTGTTTCATTTTCATTTTGCGATCTAATAGTTCGCCTACAACTCTTGATTCAGATTCTCTTTGTTCAAAACGGCGCATGTTGACAACACCTGTTGAAATTATTTGACGTGCATCAAAATCTGTAACTCGAGACATTGGTAAAAACACAAGTCGGCGTTGTGGAACTTCAACTAATAGTCCAATAATTCTTGGTGGATTATTACTGTGTCTTAAATGGACAACAGTGTCACGCACTTTGCCCAGCTGATCGCCTTGCGGATCGAATACAGCTGTGCCAGTGAGGCGGGAGATGAAGATACGGTCAGACACATGAAAATGTTACTCCTGGGACGTGATTGACTAACAACATATATGAAATCTACGAAAGCAAATAGCAAATTTTCCATAGATTTCGTGATTCTGGCTATCGCAATATTGGCCATCTCAACTTCAGGTCCATTAATAACTGTTACTGCTGCCCCTGCAATTGCTATCGCATTTTGGAGATGCTTCTTAGGAGCAGTAGCAACTGCGCCTTTTGCATTTAAAAATGGATTAAGAAACATAAACAGAAAGACTTTTACTACATCAATCAGTGCTGGTTTACTTTTAGGAATACATTTTGCTGTCTGGATTCCAAGTCTTAGATTCACAACAGTTGCAGCTTCAACTGCGATGGTTGCAACACAACCTGCCTGGGCTGCACTGATTGCAAAAATTAGGGGAGAGAGTTTTCCCAATAAAGTTTGGTTTGGAATTTTTGTGGCATTACTTGGAGCAGTGCTTTTAACAGGAACAGATTTCTCATTAGATAGAAGAGCTGTAATTGGCGATTTACTTGCATTACTAGGTGCAATTTTTGCAGCACTTTATGTAACTGTTGGATCAAGTGCGCGTACGAAATTAACAACTGCTCAATATACGGTTATTGCTTATTTTGCAGCAGCGTTTACTTTATTAGTTCTGGCACTTATCACAGGAATTAATTTAACTGGTTTTAGTAGACAAGCTTGGTTCTATATATTTTTATTGACGCTACTTGCTCAAATTTTGGGTCATACTTTATTTAATGTAACTTTAAGATCATTGTCTGCAACTGTTGTGAGTATGGGAATCTTATTTGAAATGCCCTGCTCAACAATTATTGCTGCTTTAGCGATAGGTCAAGTTCCACCTTGGCAAACAATTCCGGCAATTGTTTTGTTGATGATTGGTATGTTTTTTGTTGTAACAGGTTATAAAACTAAATAGTTTTTAAAAATGTATCTAATTCAATTGCAGTTTTATCTGGTAATTCTCTAGCAGGTGAGTGCCCAGCTCCAATAATTTCAATAAAAGTTGCATTTAGGGTTTGAGCCATTTCAAGTTGTTCTTTTCTTGGCCAAGCATCGTCATTTTCCCCACGTAAGACTAAAACTGGTAATTTGTGTCTTGCTAAAGTTTGTTTTAATTTTTCAGTGACGTTTTCAACTTTCATCAATAACTCTGACATGACTTGTAAAGATAAAGGATTGGTGTTTAACCATCTTTGTTTGCGCCATTTTCTAACTGGTTTAGAAAAACTCTGTTTTCTTAGAATTGTTAAAGTCAGAGTTTTTATAAACCAAATAAAAGCTAAACTTCTTCCCGCTTCCACTGCTTTTACTAAAGCAGGTAATCCTCCCCAGTTTTCTTTTGGTAAAGGTCCTGTTCCACTGCAAAGCAAAGTAATTGACGCAAATGATTGAGGAGATTTACTAGCGGCATATTGGGTAACTAATCCACCAAAGGAATGCCCAATGACATGAATTGGTTCAGAGAAACTGTTTGCTATATCTATTAAGTCTTGTGCAAAAGAATCAAGTGTGAAATCTTCTAACTTGTTTGAGCCATAACTTGCTGGTTGTCCATGTTGATCAATTGAAAAACAATGCCAACCAAGGGAAGTAAGAATGGGCATAACTGCTACAAAATCTTCGCGGCTACCACTCCATCCGGGAACAAAAACAATGGTGCCAGCATGAATTGATTCAGGTTCAGAAACTAGTGCACCAATAGTATTTTTAGAAGTTACTAATTTTTCTGTTCTTATTCCTGCAGGATTAACCAATAACTGCTCTTGCATTTTGTTAACCGGCAAAACCAACTCGACGTTGTTCTGAAGCACCGATTTCTACGAAGGCAATACTTTCACCCGGAACTAATATTTTCTTTCCCTTGTCATCAAGAAGGGATAAAAGAGTCTTATTTTTTACGGCTGCTTCTACTTCTTTAGTTATCTGATCAGCGGTAGCTGCAGTTTCGAAAACGATTTCATGATTGGTGTTTTGAACGGCTATTCGTACTTCCATTGCCTCAGGGCTCCTAAATGCTTTCTTGTTTTGTCTAAGACTATTCCCATAGTTAACCCTGCGCATTCTGCCGTCTACTTCCAAGTTCTGGGCTACGGGAGTAATCTCTTGACTACTAAAAGCGTGGGAAAGCGGGGCACTTAAAATGAGCGGTTCAATTAAGCAATCAGCAGATGCTCCCGTAAAGGTTTCCCAATTAGAAGCAGATATTAAATCAGGAAAAATTGACACTGTCGTTGTTGGTGTAACTGATATGCAAGGCCGTTTACAAGGTAAACGAGTTCATGCACCTTTCTTTTTAAAAGACACTATGAATCATGGCACTGAAGGTTGTAACTATTTATTAGCAGTTGATGTTGATATGAACACTGTTGGTGGATACGCAATGTCATCTTGGGATTCAGGTTATGGCGACATGGTCATGGCACCAGACTTTGACACATTGAGATACATCCCATGGCTTCCTGGCACTGCAATGGTTTTGGCAGATTTACAAAAACTAGATCACACTGATGTTTTTGCATCCCCTAGACAAATATTAATAAAGCAAATCAAAAGATTAAAAGAAATGAAATTAGTTCCTTATGTTGGAACAGAATTAGAATTTATTGTTTTTAAAGATTCATTTGAAGAAGCATGGGATAAGGGTTATCAAAATCTAATTCCTGCAAACCAATACAACGTTGATTATTCATTACTTGGTACCACACGAGTTGAAGGTTTATTAAGAGCTATTCGATTGGGAATGGATGGTGCTGGTTTAGAAGTTGAATCAGCAAAGGGTGAATGTAATCTTGGTCAACACGAGATTGCTTTCAGATTTAAAGATGCTTTAACCACAGCTGATAACCATGTGATTTACAAACTTGGTTCAAAAGAAATTGCTTCAGCACAAGGAATGTCTTTGACATTTATGGCTAAATTTAATGAACGTGAAGGAAACTCTTGCCACATTCATTTATCTGTGAGAAGTGAAAATGATGATCCAGTCATGTCTGATGCTAAAGATCCGCAAGGTTTAAGCGCATTAGGTAAATCATTTATCGCAGGACAATTGAAATACATGAGAGAAATGACTTTGTTTTTTGCCCCAAATATTAATTCTTATAAACGCTACGTTGAAGGATCTTTTGCTCCAACTGCAATGAAGTGGGGCAGAGACAACAGAACTTGTGCAATTCGTTTGGTTGGGTCTGGTCATTCCCTTCGTTTTGAAAACAGAGTTCCAGGTGGAGATGTAAATCCATATTTGGCAGAAGCTGCCATGATTGCTGCAGGAATTGCAGGAATTGAAGAAAACCTAACTCTAGAACCAGCATTTGAAGGTAACGCCTATGTTTCAGATGCAGTTAGAGTTCCATCAACTCTTGCTAAAGCAACAGAGCTTTGGGATAAGAGTGAATTTGTGGCAAAAGTATTTGGTAGCGAAGTTAAAGCTCACTACCTAAATATGGCTAAAATAGAACTTGCTTCATTTGATAAGAGCATTACAGATTGGGAAAGATTCCGCAGTTTCGAAAGAATGTAAGACTTAACGGTTTTACCTAAAAGGAGTTAAATTAAATTGACCGCGCTTCATGATGTAATTTCACCTGTTACTGAAAAGAAAATCACGGCCGTTCCAGCCTTAAGTGCGGAAGAAACAGTTGCGGCAATTACAAAGTCCCAAAAAGCTTTTGAAACTTGGAAGAAAGTTACCCCAGGAGACCGTGCCAAATTACTGCGAAATTTTGCTGCAGTTGTCGAAAAAAATGTTGAAGTACTAGCCAAACTAGAAGTAGAAAATGCAGGCCACACAATTGGCAATGCCCGCTGGGAAGCAAACAACGTTGTAAATGTTTTGAATTATTACGCCGGTGGACCAGAAAGATTGTTTGGTCGACAAATTCCAGTTCCAGGCGGAGTCGACATAACTTTTAGAGAACCAATTGGCGTAGTCGGAATTATTGTGCCGTGGAATTTTCCAATGCCAATTGCAGGTTGGGGATTTGGACCAGCATTAGCTGCCGGTTGCACAGTGGTTTTAAAGCCAGCAGAAGTTACTCCTTTAACTGCAAAGAAATTAGCTGAACTTGCTTTAGAAGCAGGAATTCCTGAAAATGTTTTCCAGGTATTAACTGGATCTGGTCGTGTTGTGGGCGAAACAATTGTGCAAGATCCAAGAGTTAGAAAAATAGTTTTTACCGGATCAACTGAAATTGGCACGCAAATAATGGCAAAGTGTGCTCCAAATGTAAAAAGAGTTACTTTGGAATTAGGTGGAAAATCTGCCAACGTGATATTTGCTGATTCTGATTTAGAAAAAGCAGCAGCAAGCGCCCCTGGCGCAGTATTTGATAACGCCGGCCAAGACTGCTGTGCTCGCTCAAGAATTTTGATTGAAAAGAAAGCCTTTGATAAATTCATGCCACTTTTAGAACAAGCAGTTAAATCATTTAAGTGTGCAGATCCAAGTTTGGAGACAACTGAAATGGGTCCACTAATTACTTCTGCTCACAGAGACAAGGTTGCTTCTTATGTTGAAGAATCCTTGGTTGCTTTTCGAGGAACAGCTCCAACAGGTGCTGGGTTTTGGTTTCCACCAACAGTTTTGCATGTAACAGATAGAAAACACAAAAGCTTAACTGATGAAATCTTTGGTCCAATAGTTTCAGTTGTAACTTTCGAAGATGAAGCAGACGCTATTGCATTGGCAAATGATTCAGAATTTGGTTTAAGTGGATCTATTTGGTCAAACAATGGCGCAAAAGCTTTAAGAGTCTCTCGTGGAATTGAAAGTGGAAACTTATCCGTTAACTCTCATTCTTCCGTTAGATATTGGACTCCATTTGGTGGATTCAAAAAATCAGGTTTGGGACGCGAATTAGGTCCAGATGCACTAAACGCGTTTACCGAAGAAAAGAACGTCTTTATTAATACTGAGATATAAGGAGAAAATATCTTGAAAAGATTAGAAGGCAGAGTTGCCACCATTACCGGTGGAGGATCTGGTTTAGGAAAAGCAACAGCAATTCGTTTTGCTTCCGAAGGAGCTCACGTTGTTATTGCTGACATGGATGAAAAAAGTGGCCAAGCAGTAGCAACAGAAGTAAACGGAACCTTTATCAAATGTAACGTTGCCGATAAAGCAAGTGTGGACAACTTCTTTGCTGAAGTTTTCAAAAAGTTTGGCAAGATTGATATTGCTTTCAATAACGCAGGTATTTCTCCACCTGATGATGATTCAATTTTAACTACCGAAATCGAAGCTTGGGACAAAGTTCAATTAGTGAATTTGACTTCTGTTTACCTATGTTGCAAAGCAGTATTGCCATACATGCTTAAAGCTAAAAAAGGATCCATCATTAACACTGCATCTTTTGTGGCAACATTGGCAGCAGCTACTTCACAAATTGCATACACCGCTTCAAAAGGTGGAGTACTAGCAATGACACGTGAACTCGGTGTGCAATTTGCCCGCGAAGGAGTTCGAGTTAACGCTTTGTCTCCCGGACCAGTAAACACTCCACTTTTGCAAGAACTATTTGCTAAAGATAAAGAAAGAGCACAACGTCGTCTGGTTCATATTCCAATGGGACGTTTTGGTGAAGCTTCCGAAATTGCTGCAGCTGTGGCTTTTTTGGCAAGTGATGATTCATCATTCATCACCGCATCAAATTTCCTTGTTGATGGTGGAATTACTGGAGCTTACGTAACACCACTATAAAGAGAAATTAAAAAGGTCTTGCGCCAGAAATTTTGACTGCTTGAGAACCTAAGTTATTAGCGTTTTTCAAAATTGTTGCAGCTGGTTCATTTTTAACTAAACTAGTTAGAAATCCAGCTGCAAATGCATCACCTGCGCCAATGGAATCAACCACCTCCACATTTTCTGGTATATCGATTACTTCCCGATCAGTGCTTAACCAGATGGATTCTTTGCTGCCTTTTTTCAAAATTAAGTTGTGGCATAACGACTTAATTTTTGAAGTGTCACCCAGAACTTCGGCTTCATCCTTGTTGGCAAACAGATAATTAAAAGGTGCAAGTTGAGCAAGTGAGTTAAAACCATCGTTATCAATAAGGGGTTGACTGGAAGCAACATCTATTGATGTTTTTATATTGTGCTGCTTTGCCTTTTCGATGATTTCTTGAATGGTCTTTTTAGTATTCGTTCGCAACAAACTGTAGGCAGAAATATGAATTATTTCTGCTGTTTCAAACCAAGGACTAGGAACATCACTAGCAGAAAGAAAAAGATTTGCTCCTGGATCTGGAAACATGGTTCGCTCACCTTCAGCATCAATCAATATGCCACAGCTTCCACTTCTCGAGTTTGGAGTTTCCACTAAATTCAAAGAGAGATTTGGGTGAATTAATTCTTCTCGTATCAACTTTCCAGTTTGATCATCACCAATTCTTGCCACTAATCCGACTGAAACATTTTGTGTTGCTGCCCAACAGGCAGTATTGGTCGCAGATCCACCACCTTGCATTTTTATTTGGGATTGTGTATCAGATCCATAAGCAATTTGATCTTTAAATGAAATTAGGATGTCTTGCATCACATCACCAACAAAAATAATCTGGACAGACATTATTTGGATATTGCTACAGCGATTTGAGCGGCTAGTAAAGCATTGTTCTTAACTAGGGCGATATTGGCTTTCAGCGATTGTCCTTGAGATTGTTCATGCATAAGTGCTAATAAAAACGGTGTTACGGCTTTGCCAGTAATTGAATTTTCTTTTGCTAGTTGTAAACCTTTGTTTAGAATGATTTCTTCTAATTTAGGATCAAATTGGTCCTCTTTTTTAATTGGTTGGGCTATTAAAATGGCTTCTTTAAAATGATTTACTTTTCTAAACTTATAAATATCTGCAATCTCTGCCACACTCGTAACTTTCTCGGTTAGATCAAAACCCGAATCAAAAATCCAAAAACCTGGGAAATCTAAAGTTTGCCAACCATAAACGGGAACGTGCCAGGTTTCTAATCTTTCTAAAGTTGCAGCAACATCAAGAATTGACTTGACTCCACTTGAAACAACGACAATAGGAATTTGAGCAAGAGCAGTTATGTCTCCAGATTCATCAAAAGTTTCACTGGCACCTTTATGGACTCCACCTAAACCACCAGTTGCAAAAGTAGTGATGCCACAAAGGTTTGCAATCCAAGCAGTGCTTGCCACAGTTGTTGCACCAGAGATTTTTCTGCTCACACAATGAGCTATATCTCTAATTCCTAATTTCAGCATGCTTGCATCGTTGGCAACTTGACTCAATTGAGTGGTATCTAAACCAACACAAATTTCACCATTAAGAACTGCGATTGTGGCAGGAATAGCCCCTGCATCTCTAACAACTTTTTCAATTTCTTGAGCAACACTAAAATTATCTGGCTTAGGTAAACCATGAGCAATAATGGTCGATTCTAAAGCAACTACTGGTTCATTATTTTTTAAAGCGTTTGCAACTTCAAGACTTATTTTCATTTCTGACAAGCCTTGACTAAAGACTGAAATAATCTTTTGTCATCACTCATTTCAGGATGCCACTGAACTCCTAAATGAAACTTCTTGTTGGGATCTTCCAACACTTCAATTGTTTCATCTTCTGCCCAGCCAGTAATAGTTAATGATCCTGGATTTTCTACTGCTTGGTGATGAGAAGAATTAACAATCATTTCTAAACCTAAAATTGAAGAGATAAGTGAATCTGGTTTGAACCGTGCTCCATGTTGAGAAAATTTTGCAGGAGCAGGTCTGTGATCAAGTTTGGTCACCTCAGGTAAATGCTGAATTAAAGATCCACCTTCAGCAACTGCCATAATTTGTAATCCTCTGCAAATTCCTAAAATAGGTAAACCAATCTCTTTGGCAGTCTTATAAAGACTTACTTCGCCTGCATCACGATTTTCTCGAGGTTTATCAGCTGTTTCGTGTGGATTTTGTTTATATAAACGTGCATCAACATCAGCGCCCCCTGCAATTATTAATCCATCTAAATTATTAACAACATGACCACCATTTTGATCAGGCGGAAGAATTACTGCTCTTCCTCCAGCATTGGTAACTGAACTTACGTATTCAAAAGGCAAAACTGCAGCAGTGATATCCCAAGCCCCCCATTTGGCGGGTTCGACGTAACAAGAAATTCCGATCACGGGTGAGTTCATAAAGAGGAGTCTTGCACAAAGAAGTTATATATTTTTATTCAACAATGGGAGCAACACAGAAGTGTCACCCCCATCGCCTGTGCCACTGATGGGATTTGAACCCACACCTTCCCCCTGCGAGTGGAGTCGCTCTGTCCGTTGAGCTACAGCGGCATCAAAAAAGGTTGACATAAATTTCAATTTAAAGATTCTGATAAGCAAATGTGTGTGGATAAATGGCAATTGTGCATAACCAAAAGGATTACAAAATAGTTAATTAGTTGACACTTTCTTCCAAAAATGTAAAACTAATCAGGCGAGTGGATAGCAGAGAAATCTGTTGAATACCTTTCCAAACGGGCCCCAGGAAACTGGGGCCCGTTTTTCATGCCAAGACCTATTTCTCGCGATCCTTATTTCGGAACCCTTTTCTGGGGAAAAAGGCTATATATATGACCCAAGTGGTGAGCGTGAATTGTGAGGCTCATAGACTCGTGATTCGGTTATTCAAAAAGCTGACGTTAAGAGAGGTATGGCAAAAGAAGGCGCCATTGAGCTTGAAGGCACCATTGCTGAAACTCTTCCCAATGCAATGTTTCGGGTAGAGCTAGACAACGGCCATAAAGTTCTCGCACACATCAGCGGCAAAATGCGAATGCATTACATCAGAATTTTGCCTGACGATCGCGTAATCGTGGAGTTATCTCCCTACGATTTAACACGTGGTCGGATTGTTTACCGCTACAAATAAACCAATTACGAAAAAAGGAAAGTATGAAAGTACAACCAAGTGTTAAGAAGATTTGCGATAAGTGCAAAGTTATTCGCAGACACAAACGCGTAATGGTTATTTGTGAAAATCCAAGACACAAACAACGTCAAGGATAACTTCACAAACAATTTGTAGTAACCATTTACGGTTATCCGTCACCTCAAATTAAATCTTGCCGATTTAAATAGAGAACGACACCTTTGGTCATCAGAAGCCAAAGACTTACCCAGGGCGGGTAAGACTGATAACACGTAACAAGACTTCTGACTTATTAGAAAAGGAAAACCGCCCAATATGGCACGTTTAGCTGGAGTTGATCTTCCTCGCGATAAGCGCGTTGAAGTTGCTCTTACTTACATTTACGGAATTGGTAAAACCCGTTCCAACCAAATGCTTGCAGCGTCAGGCGTTAATCCAAATACACGAGTAAAAGATTTAGATGAACCATCACTAAATAAACTTCGTGAATACATTGACCAAAACTTTAAAATCGAAGGTGATCTGCGTCGTGAAGTTTCTGCAGACATCAGACGAAAAGTAGAAATTGGTTCTTACCAAGGTGTTCGTCATCGTCGTGGACTTCCAGTTCGCGGACAAAGAACACACACCAACGCTAGAACTCGTAAAGGTCCGCGCAAAACCGTTGCCGGCAAAAAGATTGCAGTGAAGTAGAGGATTTGAACAATGGCTGAAAAAGAAAAAGAAAAGAAAGCTAAACCTTCAGGTCCAAAGAAGGTTCGTAAGAAAGTTAAGAAGAATGTTGCCCATGGTCAAGCACACATCAAATCAACATTCAACAACACAATTGTTTCCATCACAGATTTAACTGGTGCAGTTATTTCTTCATCTTCAAGTGGTCAAGTTGGATTTAAGGGTTCACGTAAATCAACACCATTTGCTGCTCAATTGGCTGCAGAAGATGCAGCGAAGAAAGCAATGGAACACGGACTTAAAAAAGTTGACGTGTTTGTTAAAGGCCCAGGATCAGGTCGCGAAACTGCAATCAGATCTTTACAAGCCTCTGGTCTTGAAGTTGGTCAAATTCAAGATGTCACCTCAGTTCCTTTCAACGGTGTGCGTTCCCGCAAACGCCGTCGCGTCTAACTTTTAACAAACAAGGAGAAAAGAAAACTTATGGCACGTTATACAGGGGCAGATTGCAAGAGATGCCGTCGAGAAAAAGTAAAACTTTACTTAAAAGGTTCCAAGTGTGACTCACCAAAGTGTCCAATGGAATCTCGTCCCTTCCCACCAGGACAACACGGTAGAAACCGTGGCAAGGAATCTGAATACTCATTACAGAAACGTGAAAAGCAAAAAGCTGCACGAATCTATGGAGTATTGGAAAGACAATTCCGTAACTATTACGAAGAAGCATCAAGAAGAACTGGTAAAACTGGTGAAAACCTTCTTGAAATGTTGGAACGTCGTTTAGACAACGTCGTTTATCGCGCAGGATTTGCTAAGAGTCGTGACATGGCAAGACAAGTTGTTCGCCACGGTCACATCTTGGTTAATGGTAAGAAATTAAATATTCCTTCTTACCAAGTTTCACCAACAGACATCATCGAAGTTCGTCCCGAATCACGCGAGTTAACACCATTCGTTGTGGCACGTGCCGAATCAGGTGAAAAGCCAATCCCAGCATGGTTAGACGTCGCACCACACACCATGCGAATTTTGGTAACCGCAACACCATTGCGATCACAAATCGACACAGCTGTTCAAGAACAGTTGATCGTTGAGTTGTACTCCAAGTAATAAAGCAATTCCCCAACTAAGTCATCAAATATAGGTTGACTGAGAGGCAGTAAAAATGTTAATCGCACAACGCCCGATCTTGGTTGAAGAACCAATTTCAGATACACGCGCAAGATATATTCTCGAGCCATTGGAACCAGGTTTTGGTTACACACTCGGAAACTCACTTCGTCGCACACTTTTGTCTTCAATCCCAGGAGCTGCTGTAACAAGCATCCGCATTGAAGGTGCCTTGCACGAATTCACCACCCTTGAAGGTGTGGCAGAAGACGTAACAGAAATCGTCTTAAACGTTAAAGAACTAGTTGTCTCATCAGATAACGATGAACCAACAGTTATGTACTTGAAGAAATCTGGCCCAGGAGCAGTTACTGCAGCCGATATCACCGCTCCAGCAGGAGTTGAAGTACACAATCCAAAACTTCACATTGCCACTCTTAACGGAAAAGGCAAGATTGAAATGGAATTAGTCGTGGAACGCGGTCGTGGCTATGTCACAGCTGTGCAAAACAAAGTAACTGGCGCAGAAATTGGTCGCATCCCAGTTGATTCTATTTATTCTCCAGTTACCAAAGTAACTTACAAAGTTGAAGCAACACGTGTTGAACAACGAACAGACTTTGATCGTTTGATCATCGATGTTGAGACAAAGCCATCAATGAGACCAGCAGATGCAGTTGCATCAGCAGGTAGAACATTGGTTGAACTATTCGGTTTGGCACACGAATTAAACGTCAACGCAGAAGGTATTGAAATTGGGCCATCCCCAATTGATGCTTATGCATTAGAACAACTAAATATGCCAATCGAACAACTTGACTTGACTGTTCGTTCATACAACTGTCTAAAGCGCGAAGGCGTACACACAGTTGGTGAATTGATCACTAGAAGTGAAGCAGATTTGATGGATGTTCGTAACTTTGGTCAAAAATCTATTGATGAAGTTCATGCCAAGTTAGTAATGCTTGGTTTGAAACTCAAGGATTCACCAGCAGGTTATGACAGAACAAAAGCTGCCGGCTACATCGACGAATCAGAAGATGATGTCGTTGCTGAAGACGAAAAGTTTTAAGAACCCGCTGAAGAAAAACAAGTAGGAGATAAAATGGCATCACCAACCCAAGGTACCCGTCTTGGTGGTTCTGCATCCCATCAAAAATTGATTCTTGCTAACTTAGCAACTTCACTTTTCGAAAAAGGCAAAATCACAACCACTGAAGCAAAAGCAAGAAAGCTTCGTCCCTTTGCTGAAAGATTAATTACTTTCGCAAAAAGAGGCGACCTTTCTTCACGCCGACGTGTAATGGGAATCATTAGAGATAAATCTGTGGTTCATTCTTTGTTCACCGAAATTGGTCCAAGCTTTGCTAAAAGAGAAGGTGGCTACACCCGTATCACCAAACTTGGTACCAGAAAAGGCGACAACGCATCAATGGCAGTAATTGAATTAGTTGAAGCTTTGGCACAAAAAGTTGTGGCTGAAGCAGAAGGTGCAACTAAAAGAGCTGTGAAAGAAGAAGCAGCAGCACCGGCTAAAAAAGCAGCTAAGAAAACTGCAGCGAAAAAAGAAACTAAGGACGCTTAAATAGTTACTAAAAGAAAAATTAACGAGCCCGCTTCCAAAAGAGGTGGGCTCGTTCGCATTCGACTAGATATTGCTTATGACGGAACAAACTTTTCAGGTTTTGGAATTCAACCTCAAACGCGAACTGTGCAAGGAGAATTAAATAAATCGTTAAAGAAGTTCCTAAGTTTAGATAAAGTTAAAACAGTTGGTGCCGGCAGAACTGATGCTGGGGTTCATGCTCGCGGTCAAGTTGTGCACTTTGATGTTGATGAAAATTTATGGTCAAAAATAAAAGATCCGATGTATAAATTTAGAAGAATTTTGCCTAACGATATTCAGGTTCGAAAGGTTTCAATTGCTCACCCAGATTTTGATGCTCGATATTCGGCATTGACTAGAAGATATTCCTACACAATTTCTGATGCCCAAGATGGTGTTGATCCACTTAACTCTCGATACGTTTTAGATTATCGAAAAAAACTAGACCATCATGCAATGAATAAAGCCAGCAAAGAATTAATTGGTTTAAATGACTTTTATGCTTTTTGTAAATCACGCGAGGGTTCCACCACTATAAGAAACCTGATTAAATTTAATTGGACCAGAAAAAGTGATTATGTAATATGTGAAGTAATTGCAGATGCTTTTTGTTACTCCATGGTCAGAGGTTTGGTTGCCTCCATTATTCAAGTAGGAGATGGCAAAAGAGCTGAGTCTTGGCCCAAAGAAATTATGCAAAAGCGAAAGAAAATAACTGATCTAAACGTAGTTCCAGCAAATGCTTTAGTGCTAGAAGAAGTGACATATCCTCACCCTTCAAAGCTAAAAGAGCAGTATGAAATCACAAGAAGACTGCGCAAACTCGAGGAGTAGTAAGTAAAACCTGATGTGTAGAGTTGGCTCTAAATTAAGACAAAATTAAGAAGAGAGATACTTAAATGAACTCCACCAAAGTTTGGTTAAACGATGAGTTGGTGGATGCCGATAAGGCAATGGTAAGTATTTTTGACCACGGATTCACAGTCGGTGATGGCGCTTTTGAAACTTTGAAAGTCGTTAATGGTCAACCAGTTGCAATTACTCGCCACATCAAAAGATTAATTCACTCACTTAACACTATTGGAATTGAATTAAACAGCGAAGATATTTTAAGAAAGGCAGTTAATGAAGTAATTCTTGCCAATAAATCACTTGGTGATGTCATGAGAATGAGAATTACTTACACCAGTGGTGTTGGCCCTCTTGGCTCTGATCGCACCAAAGATAATTTCACTCTTGTGGTGGCAGTTAGTCCAGAATCTGTTTGGCCTGAGACTGCAATTGTTGCAACCGTAACTGACCCTCGAAATGATAAGTCAATGTTGGCTGGATCAAAAACAACTTCTTATGCACAAAATGCAGCTTTACTTTCAGTTGCTCGAAAACTTGGTGCACACGAAGCGATCATGCCTAACACCAAAGGTGAATTGTGTGAAGGAACAGGCTCAAATATTTTTGTGGTCAAAGATGGTCAAGTAATGACTCCACCATTAAGTGGTGGTTGTCTAGGTGGAATAACTAGAGCTTTAGTTATTAAATGGTTTGATGTCAAAGAAGTAGATTTACCAATGTCAGTGCTTCGTGATGTTGATGAAGCATTCTTAACTTCTTCCACCAGAGATATTCAACCAATTTCTAAAATTGATGATCGCCTGCTTAATGCTCCTGGACCAGTTGCCTCGAAGATGCGTCAAGAATTCATCGCAAAACTAGCCCAAAATTATGATGCTTAAAGGCCAATTTCCCTCACAAATTTAGGCAATACCCTCGATGCCACGAAGCCAATAAGGGTTGGGTAATCTAGGACTTCGAGCAAGTTGAGAAACAAAAGCCCCAAAAGAGAAAAGAAAAGAAAACTGTGCGTACTTTCAGTCCCAAGGCCACCGAGGTAACTCGTGCTTGGCACGTTATTGATGCAAATGACATTCCATTAGGACGTATTGCATCAGCGGCAGCAACTATTCTTCGCGGTAAACACAAAGCAATTTTTGCACCACATGTTGACACTGGCGATTTCGTAATCGTTATCAACGCAGGCAAGGTTGCTCTTTCAGGATCAAAGCGCCAACAAAAGAAAGCATTCACCTACTCTGGTTTCCCAGGTGGATTGACCGCAATTGGTTATGACAAATTATTAGAAACAAACCCACAACGTGCAATTGAAATTGCAGTTAAAGGAATGCTTCCACACAACAAACTTGGACGTCAATTAATTAAGAAACTAAAAGTTTATGCAGATGCAAATCATCCACACGTTGCACAAGATCCAAAGCCATATGAAATCAAACAAATCAAGCAGATTGCAAACTAAGAGGAAAATACCTTGAGCGAATCAGAAAACTACGTAACCAGCGAATCATCAAAATCTTTTGCGCCACTTAAAACTGGTGTGCAAGCACCAAGTGCAGGAACTGGTCGAAGAAAAGAAGCTATTGCTCGCGTTCGTATCGTTCCAGGTAATGGCAAGTTTGTGGTTAATGGTAAAGAATTAGCAGTTTATTTCCCAAACAAATTGCACCAACAATTAGTAAATGATCCTTTTAAAGTTTTAGGTATTGAAAAGAACTACGACGTTATTGCTCACATTGTGGGTGGTGGTTCAAGTGGTCAAGCAGGTGCCCTTCGTTTAGGAATTGCTAGAGCATTAAACGCAGTTGATAGAGATATCAACCGTCCAATTTTGAAAAAAGCAGGATTCTTAACTCGCGATCCAAGAGTTATCGAACGTAAGAAAGCTGGCTTGAAGAAAGCTCGTAAGCGTTCTCAATACAGCAAGAGATAATTACATGGGCCGATTATTCGGCACCGATGGTGTGCGAGGCAGTGCCAACAAAGATCTCACTCCTGAATTAGTTTTTTCCCTTGGTAAATCTGCTTCATTAGTTATTGCTCAACGTCATGGCAAAGGTAAAGCCAAAGCAGTTGTGGGCAGAGATCCTCGAGCATCTGGTGAAATGTTAGAAGCGGCATTAATTGCAGGACTTGCAACAGTTGGTGTTGATGTATTAAAAGTTGGAGTATTACCAACTCCAGCAATTGCATATTTAACAAAATATTATGGTGCTGATTTAGGTGTAGTTTTATCTGCTTCCCATAACGTATTTTCTGATAACGGTGTCAAATTCTTTTCTAAAGATGGTAAAAAATTACCTGATGAAGTTGAAGATGAAATTGAAAAAAACTTAGAAACTAAAGTTCCACATCCAACGGGCAGTGATGTAGGTCGAGTAAAAGAAATGGCTGATGCCTACGAAGCATATTTAGCTCACCTTTTAGAAACAATAAATACTGGTGCTTTAAAAGGTTTAAAAATTGCAGTTGATTGCGCTAATGGTGCTGCAAGTGAAGTTGCTCCAGATCTTTATTCCAGAGCAGGAGCCGAAGTTATTGCAATACATAATGCACCTAATGGAATCAACATCAATGATAATTGTGGATCAACACATTTAGAATCATTAATTGAAACAGTCAAGAAAAATAATTGTGACTTAGGAATTGCCCATGATGGCGATGCTGATCGATGTTTAGCAATTGATGCGCAAGGAAACGTGATTGATGGCGATCATATTTTGGCTTTGTTAGCTCACGACTTTAAACAAACCGGAAAACTATCTTCTGACACTGTTGTTTCTACTGTGATGGCAAATCTAGGTTTTAAAATTGCAATGAAATCAGCCTCAATCAATGTGATTGAAACAGGTGTTGGCGATAGATATGTTCTAGAAGCAATGGAAGAAAAGAACTATGTATTAGGTGGAGAACAATCAGGCCACATCATCATGAGAAATCATTCAACAACAGGCGATGGATTATTAACAGCACTTCATTTAATGAACGCAGTCGCTACCACTAAGAAATCATTACAAGAATTAGCAGGAATAGTTAAGAAATTTCCTCAAATATTAATCAATATTCCTGATGTAGATAAAGCAAAAATTGATAATAATGAGTTAAAAGATGCTGTGAAGAAATCTGAAACTACATTGGGTGATAAAGGCAGAGTCCTTCTTCGTTCAAGTGGAACCGAGCCATTAATTCGAGTAATGGTTGAGGCAGAAACTATGAAACAAGCTCAAGAAATAGCAGAAACATTAGCAAGTGTTGTTAAGAAAACCTGCTAGTTCTTAACTATTACATCTAGAAACCAACTCTTTTTTCCTTCAGGTTTTACTAATTCACACTTAAATTCTTTGGCAACAAGCTTTTGTAATTCTTGAGCAGTCTTTGGGCTCTTTGGCTGCATTACTAGAAACTTTGCCACATCTCCTCTTGTCTTTTTGGACATATGGGTGACAACAGATCTCTTGCCATTTTTTTCAGTGAACACTCTGATTCCTACAGTTTTATTTAAATCAGGAGTCCAAACACCTTGATAGGTAGATGAGCGACAATCAATAATTAAATCTGTTTTTATTGATTCCATTGCCTTAGTAACAACTGGTTTCCACAAAGCATTTAAGGAACCTAATTTTGGTAATGATTTAGCCATATCTAGTTTGTAAGTTGGAATTGAATCAGTTAATTTAAGAGCGCCAAATAGAGCTGAGATTATTACAATTGATTTCTCAGCACGTTTCTTTGCTGCTGCATTTAAGTTTTGATAATCAAGTGCTTGATATAAAACTCCAGAATAAACATCAATTGCTTTTGCACTTGGTCCATTAGCAATTTTCGAACTAATTGCTGCAAGAGTTTTCTTTCTTGTCGGGTTTAAATCCTTGCCGAAAGAAAGTGAGGTTAGCGATACCGGTTTGCCTTTTTGCACAGAGTTCTTGCCTTCGCTGGGTGGCAAGAGGATGAGCATAAGTTGAACACTACGCCAGATTCTCTTTCGCGTAGGCTGTTAACACAATGTGTGGAATTGTTGGATACGTAGGTAACAAGCAAGCCCTTACCGTGGTTGTCGATGGATTGCGTCGACTTGAATATCGCGGATACGACTCAGCTGGTGTTGCTGTTGTGCAAGATCACAAACTTGAAGTTAGAAAAAAAGCAGGCAAACTTGTCAATCTAGAAACTCTTTTAGGAACTGATCCATTACCTAATTCCACCACCGGAATTGGTCACACTCGTTGGGCAACTCACGGAATTCCAAATGATGCAAATGCTCATCCGCATACTGATGTGTCTAATGAAATAGCAGTTATTCATAACGGCATTATTGAAAACTTTTCTGAATTAAGAGCAGAATTACAACTTGCAGGAGTTAAATTAAGTAGTGATACCGACACAGAAGTTGTCGCACATTTACTTAATTTTGAGTATCCAAAATCAAACAATGATTTAGCAGAAAGCATGAGAAAAGTTGTTAGAAGATTAAGAGGTGCTTTTACTCTTGTTGCAGTTCATGCTCAGCAACCCGATGTTGTGGTTGGCGCTAGACGTAATTCACCCCTTGTGGTTGGCCGAGGAGTGGGTGAAAACTTTTTAGCCTCAGATGTTTCAGCATTTATTTCTCATACAAAAAATGCCATTGAATTAGGACAAGATCAAGTTGTGGAACTTAGACACGACAAAATTACAATTACAGATTTTGATGGAAAGCCAGCGGTAACAAAAGAATACGTTGTTGATTGGGATGCCAAAGCTGCAGAAAAAGGTGGCTTTGATTTATTCATGCTTAAAGAAATATTTGAACAACCAAAAGCAGTTGCCGAAACTTTAGTGGGACGTCTGGGTGAAGACGGCAAACTAATTTTGGAAGAAATGACACTTTCAATTGGTCAGATTGCCAATATTGAAAAAATAGTTTTTGTGGCTTGCGGAACTGCATTTCATTCAGGAATGATTGGCAAATACGCCATGGAGCGTTGGACCAGAATTCCTTGCGAAGTTGAACTAGCTAGCGAATTTAGATATCGAGATCCAATTTTAAATAACAGAACTTTAGTTGTGGCAATTTCTCAAAGTGGAGAAACTATGGACACTTTGATGGCAATTCGTCACGCAAAATCTCAAGGCGCCAAAGTATTAGCAATTTGTAATACCCAAGGTGCAACTATTCCTAGAGAATCAGATGCAGTTCTTTACACCCGTGGTGGACCTGAAATTGCAGTTGCTTCCACCAAAGCATTCTTAACCCAAGTTGTTGCCGTTGAATTATTGTCTCTTTATTTTGCAGAACTAAGACTTGATAAACCAACTGCTGAAATTAAGCAAGTAATGAATGAACTAGCTAATATTTCTCATCAAATTGATGTTGTTCTTGACACCACAGATGCGGTAAACGAATTAGCTAAAAAGTATGTGAACGCCCAAAGTGTGTTATTTATTGGAAGACATGTTGGATTTCCAGTTGCTCTAGAAGGTGCTTTGAAATTAAAAGAGCTTGCTTATATGCACGCAGAAGGATTTGCTGCTGGAGAATTAAAGCATGGTCCCATTGCTCTAATTGAAGATGGAATTCCAGTAGTAGTGATTGTGCCAAGCTTGAGAGAAGAAAAAGAATTACACGAAAAAGTTGTTTCAAATATTCAAGAAGTAAGAGCAAGGGGAGCTAAAACTATTTTGATTGTTGAAGAAGGCGATGATTCAATCCTTGATTTTGCAGATCACATTATTCGCATTCCTCAAACCAGTAGTTTGCTCCAGCCCTTAGTAGCAACAGTTCCTTTACAAGTATTTTCCTGCGCACTGGCCACACTGAAAGGCCACGATGTCGACCAACCCCGTAATCTGGCTAAATCAGTAACAGTTGAATAGAAGGAATTAATTTCTCATGATCATCGGAATTGGCGTAGATGTTGTTGATACTCCCCGTTTTCAAGGATCTTTAGTTAGAACCCCAGGTTTAAATACACGTTTGTTTACACAAAAAGAATTGAATTCTCCCGGTGGCAAAGGTGAAAATGCTGTTTCTCTAGCTGCACGATTTGCCGCCAAAGAAGCAGTAGCAAAAGCATTAGGAGCACCAGCAGGTTTGAGTTGGCAAGATTGCGAAATACTAATTGGGGAACGTGGCAAACCTTATTTGGAATTAACTGGCACAGTTGCAGCAGAAGCAAAACGTCAAGGAATTACTAACTGGCATTTATCTTTATCTCATGATGGAAATATTGCTACAGCTTTTGTTATTGCTGAAAAGCAATAACTTATTTAATTAGGTGATTCAAAAATGAGTAATTTGCGCGGTGCCTATATTGACCTTGCAGCAATTCGAGAAAATATAAAAGTTTTGCAAGATTTAGCAAAGAATTCTGAAGTAATGGCTGTTGTTAAAGCAGATGCTTACGGTCATGGATTAATCCCAGTTGCCAAAGCTGCCAGACAAGGCGGTGCAACCTGGTTAGGAACAGCACTTTTAGAAGAAGCAATACATTTACGTAAATCTGGGGATAAGGGAAGAATCTTAACTTGGTTAGGTTCACCTAAAGATAATTGGCAAGAGTGTATTGATTTAGATATAGATGTTTCTGTTTCCTCAATTGAAATTGCTTCAGCAATTATTGGTGCTGCTAAGAAATCTGGAAAATCCGCAAATGTACACATCAAAGTAGACACAGGTTTAGGCCGAAATGGTGTTATGCCAAATGATTTAGCTGATTTAACAAAAGTACTTGAAGAAGCAAAAGCAGCAGGACAAATTAATGTGGTTGCCGTTTGGACCCATTTTGCTCTAGCGGATGCTCCAAGTAGTCCAACTATTGCTAAACAATTAGAAGTATTAGATCAAAGTTTCAAGTTTGTTGAATCTAGAGGATTTAAGAATTTAATGAAGCATGCAGCAAACAGTGCTGCCACCCTGACTGCACCCAATGCTCACTTTGATTTAGTCAGACCTGGAATTGCAGTTTATGGAATTACTCCTGGTGGAGAAGTTGGCAAAGCAAGTGAATATGGATTAAGACCAGCAATGAGTTTGAAAGCAAATGCTGCATTGGTAAAAGAAGTTCCTGCAGGACACGGAATTTCTTACGGTGCTGAATATGTTACAAAAACTGATACCAAGATTGCTTTGATTCCACTGGGTTATGCAGATGGAGTTCCAAGAATTGCTGGTAACAAAGGACCGGTTATTGCAAAAGGTAAAAAATTTAGTGTGGCAGGAAGAGTATGTATGGATCAATTTGTAATTGATATTGGGGATCTAGATTTCGCCACCGGAGATGAAGTTGTTTTATTTGGAGATCCTGCAAAGAATGAACCAGATGTTGAAGAATGGGCCAAAGCTTCCCAAAGTATTGGATATGAAATTGTAACAAGACTTGGGCCAAGAGTTCCTCGTATCTATTTAAACGAAATTTAAGAATCTCTTCTTTATGACACTAAACATCATCACCTCAAATGCTGAAGAAACAAAAGCCTTAGGCAAAAAACTAGGTAGTCTTCTAAAAGCTGGTGATTGTGTTTTATTAGATGGTGAACTTGGTGCTGGAAAAACTACTTTTACTCAAGGATTAGCCAGTGCTTTGAAAATAAAAGGTGATGTAACAAGTCCAACCTTTGTGATTGCGCGAGAGCATAAATCTTTAACAGATGGGCCCAATCTTGTTCATGTTGATGCATATAGATTGAGTACGTTGGCCGAAATTTCACATCTTGATTTAGTCACCGATATCGAAAAAGCAATTCTAGTTGTGGAATGGGGTAAAGGTTTAGTGAACGATTTAGTTGCTGAACCAATTCACATTAAAATAGATCACGATAATATTGATGAAAATAAAAGAGAATTTATAATTAATGCCCCTGAATTAATTATTAAAGGACTTTCATGAAAGGTCCTACCAACATATTGGCAATTGATACCTCCACCAACAGAATTGCTGTAGCACTATTGCAATTTGGAAAACCACCAGTGGTAGCCATTAAAGATGATGGACTTCGTCACGCTGAATACGCAGCAGATCTAATTAAGCAAGTAATTAAAGATTCTGGGCTGATGATGCAAGAGCTTGGCGGAATTGTTTGTGGAATTGGACCAGGTCCTTTTACTGGTTTACGAGTTGGAATTGTCAGTGCTCAAAGTATTGGTTATGCATTGAATATTCCAGTTTTTGGAATTTGTAGCCATGACGCAATTGCCTTTGAATATGCTCAAAAGAATCCTAATCAAGATGTAACAGTAATTACAGATGCCAGAAGAAAAGAAGTTTATTGGACTAGATATCAAGGAATTAAGAGAATAACTACTCCTATTGTTTCTAAGTTAGAAGAAGTATCAAATAAAGGTGTGAAATTATTACACCAACCGCTAGATCCAGTTTCCTTAGCAAATGTAGCAATTGAAGCAATGAATAGAACTGAAAAAAGAGTAGAAATTAAATCTTTTGCCACAGATTCAGCACAAGGAGATGGTGCTGTTGTGGCACTACCAAATCAAGTATTACTACCACCGATTCCTTTGTATTTGAGAAAACCCGATGCCTTAACTTTGGCAGAACGCGCATGACTCTAAATTTGACAGAATTTTCTTGGTGGCATGTTGTAAAAGCTCATGAATTAGATAAGCAAGCTTTCAATGCCACAGCTTGGTCTTTATCAACATTTTGGTCTGAATTAACTCAAAGAAATAGATATTACTTAGCTTTAGTTGATGAGAAGAAAGAAATTATGGGATTTGGTGGCGTTGCATTCAATGGGGCAGATGCCGATATCCAAACAATGGTAATTAAACCTGAATTCCAGAAAAAAGGTTATGGCAAACAACTACTAGATGCACTACTAGAAAAAGTTCATGAAAATAATTCAAAAAGAGTTTTCTTAGAAGTAATAGCAGAAAATAAGCCAGCAATTTCTTTGTACTTATCTAGAAAATTTGAGCAAATCGCTAAAAGATCTAATTACTATCCAGACGGATCTGATGCGGTAATCATGCAACTTGATTTGAGAAGCAAATGACAAATCCATTAATTTTAGGTATTGAGACTTCTTGTGATGAAACAGGAATTGGCATTGTTAGAGGTACAGAATTATTAGCTGACACTTTGGCTTCTTCTGTGGAAGAACAAGCAAGATTTGGTGGCGTAGTTCCCGAAGTTGCATCAAGAGCACATGTGGAAGCAATGATTCCAACGATTAAGAAATCAGTAACTGCTGCAGGAATAAGTATTAATCAAATTGATGCCATTGCTGTAACTAGTGGACCAGGTTTAGCAGGTGCATTAGTTGTAGGAGTAGCCGCCGCAAAAGCCTTAGCAGTTGCATTAAATAAACCAATTTATGGAGTTAATCATTTAGCATCACATGTTGCAGTTGACACTTTAGAAAATGGAAAACTTCCTGAACCAACATTGGCTTTATTAGTAAGTGGTGGACATTCCTCTCTTTTGAAGGTAAATAACATTACTTATCAAATTGAATCTCTAGGTAAAACTCTTGACGATGCAGCCGGAGAAGCTTTTGACAAAGTAGCTCGAGTGCTTGGTTTACCATTTCCAGGAGGTCCTTGGATTGATAAGGCTGCTAAAGATGGCGATGCTTTAAGAATTGATTTTCCTAAAGGATTAATGAGTAAAGAAGATTTAGTCGATCACACCTTTGATTTCTCATTCTCTGGATTAAAAACAGCAGTTGCCAGATGGGTGCAAGCGTGGGAAAAAACAGGAGAGAAAATTCCGGTTAACGATGTTGCAGCATCTTTTCAAGAAGCTGTTGTTGAAGTATTAGTAAAGAAAACTTTATTGGCTGCAAAACAAACTGGGATTGATACTGTAGTTATTGGTGGTGGAGTTGCTGCTAATTCAAGATTAAGAAGTATGGCTGTAAGTGAAGCAGAAAAAGTGGGCGTAACAATAAGAATTCCTCGCCCAGGTCTTTGCACAGATAACGGAGCCATGGTTGCAGCATTAGGTTCACATTTATTTAGTGCCGGAATTGAGCCAAGTGAACTCAACTTTGAAGTAGATCCAATCTTTCCCATCACCCAGGTTAAAGCTCCTTAAATTCCTCGAGAGTTCACCAGAATCTGGCACTCAACTTGAGAGAGTGCTAAGGCCTTGGTAAGTTGGGACTTAAGTCTTTCCTAGCTTTTAAGAAGTTGGGTTAGAAAAAATTCCGAGTAAATATCCCATGAAGGGGAGTAGACCGTGGCGGTCCAAATTAAACCACTCGAGGATCGAATCCTCGTTGAAGTACTAGACGCTGAAACAAAAACTGCGTCAGGCTTAGTAATTCCAGATACTGCAAAAGAAAAACCACAAGAAGGAAAAGTTATTGCAGTTGGTCCAGGTCGTTTTGACGAAGATGGCGAAAAACGAATTCCTATGGATATCAAAACTGGTGACACCGTAGTTTTCTCAAAATACGGCGGAACTGAAGTTAGCTACGACGGCAAAGATTATTTGTTGTTATCAGCTCGCGACGTGCTCGCAATCGTTTCAAAATAAGAAACCCCAATTATTAAAAGCTCCGGAAAAAGAACTTTTTCCGGAGCAAATAAAAGTTAAATAGCTGAAGAGGAAATAAAAACAAATGGCAAAGATCCTGGACTTCAATCAAGAAGCCCGTCACAAATTAGAAAACGGCGTTGACATTTTGGCCAACACTGTTCGAGTAACACTTGGACCAAAGGGTCGTAACGTTGTTATTGGCAAAAAATGGGGTGCACCAACAATCACCAATGACGGTGTAACCATTGCCAAAGAAATTGAATTAGAAGATGCATTTGAAAACTTAGGTGCCCAACTTGTAAAAGAAGTTGCTACCAAAACTAACGACATCGCAGGAGATGGAACAACGACTGCAACAGTATTAGCTCAAGCCATGGTGCATGAAGGTTTGCGTCAAGTAGCCGCAGGTGCGAATCCAATGGGAATTAAACGCGGTATGGATGCAGCAGTAGCTGCTGTTACCGAAGAATTACATCGCTTAGCAAAACCTGTGAATGGCAAAGAAGAAATTGCACAAGTTGCAACTATTTCTGCCCAAGATCCAAAACTTGGTGATTTAATCGCTCAAGCTTTTGACAAAGTAGGCCGTGACGGAGTTATTACAGTTGAAGAATCTTCAACCATGGATGTAGCTCTTGAATACACCGAAGGTATGCAATTTGATAAAGGCTATATCTCTCCATATTTTGTGACCGATGCTGAACGCATGGAAACAGTTTTGGAAGATGTATTTGTGCTCCTTGTACAAAACAAAATTGCTTCAATTAATGAACTTCTTCCTTTGATGGAAAAAGTAGTTCAAGCAGGAAAGCCACTAATTGTTATCGCTGAAGACGTTGAAGGCGATGCTTTAAGTGCCATGATTGTTAACAAAATCAAAGGTACTTTCACCTCAGTTGCAGTTAAAGCTCCAGCATTTGGTGATCGTCGTAAAGCAATGTTGGAAGATCTTGCAATTTTGACTGCTGCTCAAGTTGTTTCTCCAGAAGTTGGTTTGAAACTTGATCAAGTTGGTCTAGAAGTATTAGGTAAAGCCAAGCGCGTAGTTGTCACAAAAGACAACACCACAGTTATTGGTGGAGCAGGCGACAAGAAAGCCGTTGATGCTCGTGTTAACCAAATTCGTGCCGAAATGGATCGCACAGATTCATCATGGGACAAAGAAAAACTTCAAGAACGCCTGGCAAAAATTTCAGGTGGAGTTGCTGTTATCCAAGTCGGTGGCGCAACTGAAGTTGAATTGAAAGAAACAAAGTTTCGTGTAGAAGATGCAATTTCTGCAACACGAGCTGCAATCGAAGAAGGAATTGTGGCCGGTGGTGGATCTGCATTAACTCAAGCAGTTTCAGTTTTGAAAGATAAATTAAACAAAACAGGTGACGAAGCAGCCGGTGTTGAAATTATTCGTATCGCAAGTGTTGAACCATTGCGTTGGATTGCTCAAAACGCTGGAGCTGAAGGTTACGTTGTAACTGCTAAAGTTGCCGAAATGAAAACTGGTGAAGGCTATAACGCAGCCACCGGTGAATTCGGAAATCTTTTGAAAGCTGGAATTGTAGATCCTGTGAAAGTTACCAGATCTGCCTTACAAAACGCAGCATCAATTGCAGCAATGCTTTTGACAACCGATGTTTTGATCGTGGAAAAGAAAGCCGACCAGGTAGATAGCGGAAATGGTCATAGCCACGGTCCAGGTGGACACAGTCACTAAATAATTTAAATTAACTTAAGAGGCGTTCAATTAATTTGAACGCCTCTTATTTTTTACGCATCTTCAAAAAGAAAGTAATAGCAATTCCAATTGAGGCACCAAGTGCTAACCACTGCAACCAACTGATACTTGATGAATTTTCTTCAACAGGTGCACTAATTGCAACGGGTTCTTCCATGGTTGTTACTTCTGGTGTTGCCTCACCTCTTGCTTCGGCAAGTTTGTAAACAGTTTCGCCATCTAATGGGTGTCCATCAGCAGCTACCGTTTTCCAAGAAATTGTCACATCAGGTCCAACAAGATCAGCAGGAATTGCTACATAAACATCTGCTGCTTCAACTCTGACAGTTGTTTCAACTGAACCTGCAGCCGTTGTGATTGAGGCAAAAGTTCCTTCAGCAATAACTGATTCACCAAAAGTCAATTTGACTTCAGAAGGCAAAGTCAACATCGCTTGATCTGTTGATGGTTCAACAGAAACTAGTTCAGTGTGTGCTTGTGCAGGATTTAAATTTAAAAGTGCAATAAATAGAGAAATAAATAATATTTTGATTTTCATTTTATCTTGTCCTTAATATTAGGAATTGGAAGCGGCCTTCCATAAAATATGTTTTGCTGTACATAAGTGGTTCTCCATCACCAGCGTAATGGACCTGTTGTAGAAGTAGAAACAAATCATTTGCTGGTCTTTCGTTCCCCCATCCAATTTCCTTACTAATCACTGCATCAACTTCTGCAAGTGCTCTAATCGGACGAGAATTAATTGTGTCAAGAGAAGCAAAAACACTTCCTCTTTTCATTTCTTCTACAACTTCTTCTGGAAGTGAACTTATGTTGATTGTGTCATAAGAAAACGCCACCGCTTTACCATCGGCTAGCACCGCTCTTTCTAAATACAAAACTGGATCAGCACGATCAAGTCCTAATTTATCAATTTCTATTTCTGTTGCAGGTCTGATGGCTGCAACTTTGTATTCCATACCTGGTTCATAACCCAATTCACTAATTGTTTCTGACATGGAACGAAGTTCATTTAATCCAGTAGGAATTGATCGACCAAAATTATTAACATAAGTTCCAGAACCATGTCGAATATCAACTAAACCTTGGTATTCCAAAGTTTTTAAAGCAGTTCGAACTGTAACTCGAGAAACTTTGTAGGTGGTGGATAGCTCTGATTCACTATGGATTTTCTCTCCCGGAGCCCACTCTTTGGCCAAGATCCTTCTGCGGATGTCATCGCTGATTCGACGAGTCAGGCTGGCTCGACCGCCAAACTGATTAGCCGGAGTGTTCACCGTGTGCTCACATTTCTTTTTCGTAACAGTTCTTCTAGGGGAGTTGACAAGCAAGACAATATCTAAGAGGCTATTCAAGACTAGTTGTAGGACAACTATTGACTAACAATTAAGGGGCAGTTTGATGAGTGAAATCCGAGCCATTTCCTGGGTTAATGACGGGCTCATACTTATTGATCAAACTAAATTGCCTCATCAAGAAATCAATTTGAAAATTGAAACTGTAGATCAACTTGTTGACGCCATTATGAAATTAGCTGTGCGAGGAGCTCCAGCATTGGGAGCAGCAGGTGCATGGGGTGTAGTTGTGGCAATGCGCCAAGCAGAAAAAGAAAAGTGGAGTGAGCAAAAACGATCCGATGAATTTTTAAGAATTAGAAATGCCAGACCAACTGCAGTCAATTTAGCCTGGGGAGTGGACAAAGTTTTGCCATTTGTGGCGCAAGGAGTTAATGAAGTTTTAGCTCAAGCAAACAAAATTGCTTTAGAGGATGAAGCCGGCAATAGGCAAATGGGAAAGTTTGGTTCTAGTTGGATTGAATCGAAAGTTAAAAATAGACCAATCAGAGCACTTACACATTGCAACACCGGATCTTTGGCAACAACTACTTGGGGTACAGCACTTGGTGTAATAAGAGAAATGAATTCTCGAGGAATTTTAAAACACGTGTTTGCAGATGAAACAAGACCATTATTACAGGGTGGTCGTTTAACAGCTTGGGAACTTGCGCATGACAATATTGAACATTTTGTAATTGCAGACGGTGCTGCAACAAGCATTATTGCTCGCGGTGAAGTTGATGTGGCCCTTATTGGTGCAGACAGAGTTGCGGCAAACGGTGATACTGCAAATAAAATTGGTTCATTTGCTGTTGCTCTAGCTTGTAAGTACGCAGGAATTCCTTTTGTTGTTGTTGCACCTGAATCAACAGTTGATGTATCAACATTGACTGGAAAAGATATTGAAATTGAATATCGTGATGAAAATGAAATTCTTAGTTTAAATGGGCAAAGAATTTCTCCTGCAAAATCAAAAGGTTTAAATCCTGCATTTGATGTAACTCCAGCAGAATTGATATCTGCATTAGTTACCGAAAAAGGCGTTTATGAAATTTCAAATGGAGTAACGCCCGGTTCAATGTTAGCGAAAGCCTAAATGTCAAATATTCCAACTCCACTAAAAGAATTAGTCGAAAGATCAAAATTCTTAGGCGTTAATCAAGATTTTGTTGTCTATGGCGGAGGAAACACTTCGGCTAAAGGTGAAATTTCTGATCACTTCAATAGAACCAAAAACGTTTTATGGGTAAAAGGCTCTGGCGCAGACATGATGAACGCAGAAGCTGCTGATTACCCAGCTTTGTACATGGACGAATTAATCCAAATTCTAAAGTTTGAAAAATTATCAGACGAAGAAATGACAGATCTAGTAAGTAGGGCTTTAGTTGACCCAGCAAGCAGAAGACCATCAATTGAGACTTTGCTGCACGCATTCTTGCCTTTTAAACATATTGATCATGTGCACGCAGATGCAATTTGTGCATTAACAAATCATAAGAATGGCGAAAAGGCAGTTAAAGAAGCATTAGGTGACAAATTTGCATATGTTGATTGGATACGACCTGGTTTTGAATTAAGTAAGCAAGCCTCATTCTTAAAAGATGCTGAAGGCATAATTTTGGCACATCATGGACTTATTGTTTGGTCAGACAATAGTGATGAATGTAAGCAGAAAAATCTTGATGTCATAAATAAAGTTGAAAAATATTTAAGTTCACTATCAAAGCGTCCTGAATCAGTATTTCAACACACAGATTACAGCGATGAAGAATATAAGAATCTTCTTTTACAGTTGCGTGGCAGACTAAATAAAAAAGGTAAGAAACTCTTAAGTCTTGATACAAGATTAAAAGAAATATCAAGCCGCAAAGATATTGATGAGATTTTAAGTGCTGGTGTATCAAGTGCCGATCATATGTTGAGAATTAAACCTTGGTCTGCAGTTCTTAACGAACCAAAAGATGGCGAGAAATCAATTAAGGCCATTGATAACTTTGCTACTAAATATGAAAATTACTTTGAATCAAATAAAAATTTATTGCCTGCGGGCTATTCAATGAATGACTCTGACCCAAGAGTTGTCCTGGTACCAGATTTGGGAGCATTAACTACTGGTCATTCTCTGAATGAATGCAAAATGTATGCCGATATTTCTTACCACACTCATAAAACTGCTGCTATGGCGAAAGATTCCTTTGGAAATGTTGAAGGACTTCCAGATTCAGAAATTTTTGGTTTTGATTACTGGCCTATGGAACTTTATAAATTGGCAAGTAAACCAGCTCCAAAGAAATTTGCTGGAAATATTTTTATTGTTACCGGTGCAGCAAGTGGAATCGGATTAGGCATAACCCTTGAATTAGCCAAACTGGGAGCAAGTTTAGTTTTGGCAGATTTAGACGAAAAGGCATTAAATGCTGCTGCTGAAAAAATAAAGGAAGTTAAAGGCCTGAAACCAGAAATTATTGCAGGGGATCAATCAGATGAGAAAGTTGTAAACAAAACAGTTGATTTAGCGATTAAGACTTTTGGTGGATTAGACGGTGTTGTCTTGAGTGCTGGTATTGCAGTAACTGATCAACTCAAGGATTTGTCGGTAGATAAATGGAACAAAGGATTAGCAGTCAATTTAACAAGTGCATTCTTAATGACAAAGGCTGCAATGAATGCATTGAAAATTCAAAATTCAGGCGGATCCCTTGTTTATATTGCAAGTAAAAATGCTTTTGCTCCAGGTGCAGGTTTTGGTGGTTACTCAGTAAGTAAAGCTGGAATGTTGCAGCTTATGAGAATTGCCGCACTTGAAGGTGGAGCAAATCAAATTAGAGCTAATGCAATTAATCCTGATGCAATTTTTGATAACAGCAAACTCTGGGAAGGAGGAATCAGAGAAGAGAGAGCAAAAGCTCATGGCGTTAAGCCAGAAGAGTTAGAAGATTTTTATGCTCAAAGAAATATTTTGAAGTCACATGTAACTTCTAAAGATGTAGCAAACACAACAGCTTTTCTTTTGTCTGACGAATCTGCCAGAACCACAGGCTCGGTCATCGCCGTCGACGGCGGGGTGGCTGCTGCATTTCCGCGATAAACGGAAATGAGTAAGAGCAAGTGAATTAAGTAATTCACTTGTAAAAAGAAGGAGAAAGAATGATTAAGAACAAAGCACTAGCTGGTATTACAGTTGTTGCTGCGTTGCTTCTTGCTGCATGTTCCCAAGGAACTAGCGACACCGCTACAACTGCAGATGAAGGAACAGTTGCAGAAGCAACCGGTACCAAGCCAGCACCATTTGATGCTGGTCCGGTAAAGATTGCAATCGTACAAAACAGTGGCGCCGGTGACTATTTCCAACAATGGACAAACGGAGCTAACAAGCAAGCTGAAGCAATCGGATTTGAAGTTCAAATCTATGACGCCCAAGCTGACAATGCTAAGCAAGCAACTGACATGGAAACAGCAATTGGTTCAGGCGTAGCTGGAATCATTGTTGACCACGGTCAAGCAGACACCATGTGTCCATTGATCAACAAAGCACTTGACGCAGGAATTCCTGTTGTTGTGTACGACGTTGCAACCGCTGAATGTGCACCAAAAGCTGTTACAACACAACAAAGCGATGCTTCACTTGCACAAGCAGTGCTAGATCAAATGGCACTAGATCTTGGTAAAGATGCCAAAGTTGGATACGTAAACGTATTAGGTATCGCACCTTTGGATCGTCGTCACGTTGTATGGGAAGCAATTGTGAAAGCTAACAATTGGACCCAGTCCTTCTTCGTTGGTAAATTTACCAACTCAGTTGCAACTGATAATGCACAATTAGTTGACGCAGCTCTTAAGAAGAGTCCAGACGTAGTGGGTATTTTTGCTCCTTACGATGAACTAACTAAGGGAACTGTTTCAGGAATTGAATCAAATAACCTTCAGGCTTCAATCAAGGCATACGGAATTGATATTTCAAATGCTGATATTGAAATCATGACTAAAGAAGGTTCACCATGGGTAGCAACAGCAGGTACTGATCCAAACGCGATCGGTGCAGCAGTTGTTCGAAACATGGCACTTGAAATAGCAGGCCAATTGGGAGTTAAATCAGTTGATTTCCCAGGTGTTCTAATTACTGCACAGTTCCTAAAGGACAACGCAGTTAAGAACATGGTTGACTTGCGTGCCAAGTTGCCAGAATTGAACCTTGCATCTGTCAGCGGAGCTGACTGGATTCCTGCAGTTCAGTTCTAATTAATTAGTAGACGGAGGCGAGTTAATGGTTTCAGCTGTTGAGGTTAGAAACATTTCAATGGCATTTGGCACAAACCAAGTGTTAAGTGGAGTGGATTTAACAATCGACAAAGGACAAACCACGGCATTGTTAGGAGCTAACGGTGCAGGTAAGTCCACATTAATTAAAATATTGTCCGGAGTTTATTCATCCTTTACCGGGGAAATATTGATTGATGGAAAAGCTGTAACTATTGACTCGCCAACTACTGCGAAATTAGCAGGTATTGAAACTGTTCATCAAAGAATTGATGAGGGAGTAATTCCTGGTTTAACAGTTGCCGAAAATCTATTATTTGACAAAATCGTCTCAGGAGAAATTCCCAGAGGAGTTTCTTTAAAAACAATTGTGAATGAAGCAGAAAAAATTGCTGGAGCATTAGACCTTAATTGGAATAGATCCAAGCTACGAAATGACGTTTATGAATTAGGTATCGCTGAACAACAAATGCTGATACTAGCTAGAGCACTTTCTAGGTCCCCAAAACTTTTAATTTTAGATGAACCAACCTCTGCACTCTCAGTTGCTGAAAGCCAAAACTTATTTAGATTTATCAAGAATCTTGAAGAGCAAGGAATTGCTGTTTTGTACGTTTCCCACAAATTAAGTGAATTAGAACAAATTGCTAAGAAACTTGTGGTGATGCGAGATGGAAAAATTAGAAATGAACAAAGCACACCCTTTTCATGGGATCTGGCTTTGAAAGAAATGCTAGGACAACAAGAACTTGGAGAAAGAAATAACTTTAAACAAGTTCAGGGTACTGGTGTGATTCTGAAATTAAATAACGTTCAATTATTTAAAGAAAGTGAACCACTGAATTTAGAAATAAAGAAAAAAGAAGTTACTGGAGTAATTGGTCTACTTGGTGCAGGTAAAACTGAGCTTGCAAAAGTAATTTATGGAGCAGATGAACTAATTTCAGGTTCAATGGATCTTGAAGGCCAATCATATAAACCAGGACATCCTTCAGATGCGGTTAGAAAAGATATTTATTGAGTTCCAGAAGATCGTGCAGCAGAATCAATGATTCCAAATTGGAGCATTTCACACATTGCAACTTTACCTTTCATGGGAGATTTTTCAGTTCGCGGAATAATTAAGAAAATTAAAGAGGGCATACGCGGCAAAGAACTTGTACAAGATCTAAAAGTTGTCACAACTTCTCATGAAGCAATTGTAGATTCCCTTTCAGGAGGAAATCAGCAAAAAGTTGTTGTAGGAAGATGGTTGCAATCAAATCCCAAACTAATGATTTTGGATGAACCATTTAGAGGTGTAGATATTGGAGCCAGAAGAGACATTTCTAAACGGGTTAGAGATTTAGCTGCCACTGATGTTGCAGTTTTGGTTTTAGCCTCAGATGTGGATGAAATTTTAGATGTTGCAGATCGAGTAATTGTGTTAGTTGAAGGAAAAGTTGTAATGGATGTAAATGCTGGGGAAACATCAAAGGACAAAATAGTTAACAAAATGTCGGAGGTGGCATAAATGAGTATCGGAAAAACAAGTGCAACAAATGGGTTTGACTTGAGAGACTTCATTGTCAAATACGGTTTTATCCTCGTGACAGTGATTCTATTTGTTTGGTTTGCGTCAACAGAACCTACTTTTAGAATGCAAAACACTTTGTTTTCAATGCTTAAATTCACATCTGTTGTGGCAATTACCGGCCTTGGTGTGACTTTAACAATGGTGGTGGGAGGACTTGATCTTTCTGTTGGCTCAATTGCAGGATTATCAGTAACTCTTTCTGCCATGACAATGGTTATTTATGCACAAACTGGAGCTATTGCTCTGGTAGTAGTACTACTAGGTGGAGTGCTAGTTGGACTATTTAATGCCTTTTTAATTGTGGTTTTAAAGATTCCAGATTTACTAGCAACGCTTGCAACGATGTTTACGATTATGGGATTAAAACTTGTTCCAGTTGATGGCCAATCTGTTTCTTCAGGATTGATTTTAAGAGATGGAAGCGTTGCTCCGGGAAAATTCACTCCAGGATTTTTACTTATTGATCGCGCCTACATTGGTCCAGTTCCTCTACCAGTTGCCATATTTTTCATATTGGCATTTGTAGTTTGGATTTTTTTAACAAAAACTAGATGGGGCAGAGTTATGTATGCAATTGGCTCAAACCCAGAAGCTGCAAGATTAGCGGGAGTTCGTGTTCAAAGATATAGAGCTCTTGCTTATGTTCTCTCAGGAGTTTTTGCTTCAATTGGTGGCTTAATTCTTTCTTCAAGAATTGGGCAAGGAGATATCAGTGCTGGAAACTCACTGTTACTAGATGCTGTTGCTGTTTCCTTGGTTGGAACTTCAGTGTTGGGTATGGCAAGACCAAACGCTTGGGGAACAACTCTTGGTGCAGTTTTAATAGGAATCGTGATTACTGGTTTAACCATTAAAGGGTTTCCTTATTACGCCCAAGATGTGGTTAAAGGACTTGTGTTATTAACTGCTTTGATATTCTCATTTACACTTTCTAGACGAAAGTCTAGATTTGTGCCGGCTGTCTAAAGGAAAAATACATGGCTGATCAATACGAATTCTTAACAAAAGACAACATCTCAGAATACTTATCAAGTAAAAAAGTATTTGCTAATTTAATAGATGCTAACAACCTTGTGGAATTCAAAGAAGTTGGCGATGGAAATCTTAATTTAGTTTTCATCATGAAAGACTCTGCAGGCAAAGGAATAGTTTTGAAACAAGCTTTGCCATACGTGCGCTTAGTTGGACCTGATTGGCCGATGACACCTTCTAGAGCAAGAATCGAAGCCGAAACAACAATTATTCATTCCAAATATGCAAATAATCTTGTTCCTGAAATTTATGATTATGACCCAGATCGTTTCATCATTGCAATGCAAGATTTATCTGATCACGTTGTTTGGCGAGGAGCGCTAAATTCAGGTTTAAGATTTGATGGAGTTGCAGGACCCCTAGGAAAATATGTGGCCAACACTGCTTTTGGTACGTCTATATTTAGCCTAGGACAAGAACAACATAAATTAGAAATTGCCAGAGCAATAAATCCAGGACTTTGCTTAATCACTGAAGACTTAGTTTTTACAGAGCCCTATTTTGAAAATGGCCGCAACTCAGTGCTCCCAACAAATGAAAAAGATGCTCAAGAATTAGCAAATGATAAAGACATGGTTCATGAAATTGGTTTATTGAAATATAAATTTATGACAGCTGGTGAATCTCTAATTCACGGCGATCTTCACACAGGATCGGTCATGATCAAATGTGAAGATAAAAAGGTAGCTGTAAGTGTTAAAGCAATTGATTCTGAATTCTCATTTTATGGACCCATCGGCTTTGATTTAGGTGCTTTAGTAGCTAATTACACAATTGCAGCGGCAAGAGCTTGTGCATTAGGAAATATTGAACAAATGCATTGGGCCTTAAGTCTTGCCGAACAAACTTGGGTTGAGTTTGAAAAAGAGTTTAGAAAACTTTGGCCAACAAGAGTTGACAAAAGAGTTTTCACAGATGCATTTTTAGACGATTTAATTAAAACTTGGAGATCAGACACTCTGGGTTATGCAGGAGCAAAGATGGCTCGAAGAATTGTGGGACTTGCTAAAACTTCAGATATTGAAACTCTAGAACCAAATGTGCGTGAAGGTGCTGCTCGAGCTGTATTACAGATTGCCAGAAAAACCACAAAAGAACGAGACCTTGCAAAATCTTGGTCAACACTTGCTAAAGAAGCAGCTGAAATTATGCAGAAAACTGCCACAAAATAGGGGAATGTATGAAGACACCTAGAGAAATTGCTGAGTCATATTGGAAAGCAGAATGCGCTAGAGATACCAAAGCTGTTTTAGAGCATTACCATCCTGATGCAACTTTTTGTCCTCCTGGACAAAAACTTGTTGGACACGATCAAATCAGCACTTTTTATGATGCATCAGGAGAAGCATTTCCTGGCTTAAAAGTTGATATCTTACATGAAGTAAGAAATGGCGATGAAAGTTGTATTGAATGGTACGCAACTTTGACTGACAAACAAGGAAATGTTTTTAACATTCCTGGAGTAAACGTAATTAAAATAAGAGATGGAAAATTTGAATCCGTTCATGCATACTTTGATCCAACAGTTTTAAACGGCTAGTTTTCTAGACTTTCCACATAAGTTCTTAAACTTCTAGCATTATCTAAAAGATTACCTCGGTGAAGCGCTCCACCAATTAATAAGAAAGTGTCTTTACCAAAAAAGTTTGCTATTTCTGGGATTCTTTCAATTGTCATTCCGCCCCCAGGTGAAGGAAAAATTGGCTTTATATTTCCTAATTTAGCGCGACAGAAATCTGCAATTTTTGTACATTCCTCTTTGGAGAAACTAAATCTGCCTCCATAGTTAGGGAAAACACTTATGTCTGCACCACTCAAACGCATCAAAGTTGCCAGTACTATTTCGTGATTTAGACCATAATTGCTGTTCATAAAGTGAGAACCTAAAGTCGAAGGATGACTCATTAAAGGTATAGAAACTTCTTCGTCGTCTGCAATCATGCGCATTGTGTCAAAACCAGAAACTCCAGGAAGAATCATTAATGCACCACTGCCTAATTTTCGAGCAGTAATGGCACATTCTAAAATTTCTTCGGCCGGACGATTAATGCTGGGGGCATAAACAGATTTACGATTAAATTTTTGGTTTGCTTCTGCTACTGCACCTGCAATAACTTTTACTCGTTCATTCCATTTAGCCCAAGGTTGATTTGCCAAACTGTGATCATCTTTTATTAAATCAATTCCTGCTTCAACCATCACTGTGGCAATTTTGGCTAATTCAGCAGAACCTAAACCCATTGGTTTTAAAGCAGTAGCCAAGATAGGACGTTTCTTTGCTCCTAGTATTTCTCTTACCCCACTTATTCCAAAACGTGGTCCTTTAAAAGAGTTTAAAAAGTCTTCGGAAAAATCAATTTTTGTAACTCGTACATCTGGAAACATCGAAACATTTCCCCATACGACATTCAACATCTGACCAATTTCATAGCCAGTGGTATCAGTGTTGTAGTCAATTACAACTTCTGTCTTAGAAATCCCAATTTCTTTTGAGGAAACAACTTGGCCGACTACTTGTTCTTGGATCCATTTAGGAGCTAAATCAAAAGGAAATTCAATGGTTTGCTCAACTCTGATTGCTTCAGTTACTTCTTTGCTGGAATCAGATTTTAAATGATAGGTAATCTGAATTGACGACATCTGAACTACAACGCTTCAGCTTTTGCAGTGCTATGAACATCGATAACTCTAGTTTGAGAAAGCTCTTCTTCTGATATTTGCAAATTCTTATCCATAAGTTTTTCAGTTGCTTCAATGAGATTTCGTGCGCTCATTCCATATTTGTGAAGTAAATACTTTTGGGATGCTCCATGAGCGTAAGTATCTTTCAAACCAATCTTGATTAGTTTCTTACCAATTCCGTGTTCTGCGATTAGATCAGCAACGGCACTTCCTAAACCACCAATCACGCTGTGGTTTTCCATGGTGATTACTCCATATTTACTTGACTTAAGGCTTTCAATTACTTGAGGATCGGTGAAAGGTTTCAAAGTTGAAATGTGAAGATGTTGCACACTCACACCGTGTTCCTTAAGTGCAGGAATCGCTCTTAAAGCTTCTTCGGTGGAAATTCCAGAACTTAAAATTGTTACATCCGTTCCTGTACTCAAAACACGTGCTTTATTAAATTCCATAACTTCATTTTTTGGAAAAATTCTAGATATTTCTCCCCGAAGCATTCTTATATAAACTGGACCATTAATTTTGTGTGCCACCTCTAGCACAGATTCAACTTCTGTTGCATCGCCAGTTTCTAGGATTGTCATATTTGGTATTCCACGCATAACGTTCACGTCATCAATTGCTTGATGGGTTACGCCTCCTGGAGTTGTGATTCCAGGCAAAAAACCAACCATTCTCACGGGAAGATTTGGGTAAGCCACTGACATCTGAAGTTGATCAAGAGGTCTTCTATAAATAAAGACAGCAAAAGTATGAATCCAGGGCTCAAATCCTTCTCGAGCTAATCCGCTAGCAAAACCGAGCATGTTTTGCTCACCTAGGCCAAAAGAAAAGAATCTATCTGGGAAAGTATCTCTAAATTTGCCGACTTCGCAAGAACTGGTTAAGTCTGCTGATAAAACTACAACTTCTGGTTTGAATTTACTCCATCTGACAAAGTTTTCAACGTGTGGTCTTTTAACTATTTCGTAAGCCATTTTATTTCCATGCTTTCAAGAAATTGTTGTATTTGATTTTTTCAAAAGGGTTAGCAAATCTAACGTAGTGAAGTGCATCTGGTCTATCTTTTAATATTTCAATTCCCTTTGCAGGATCTGTATAACCAAGAATTACTTTAGGTTTATCTTTGGCAGAAAATCCAGATTGCAATATTTGATTTATATCGTTGCCATCAATCTTGTCAACATCCCAACCAAAACTTTTAATTCTGTCAATCAATGGTTCAATTGACATAACTTTTTCCATTGGACCGTCTACTTGGTTTCTGTTTACATCAACAATTATTCGAATATTATTTAATTCATGAAAACTAATTGCAGATAATGCTTCCCAGGTTTGTCCTTCTTGAAATTCTCCATCTGACATAAATATCCAAGTTTTTCCTGATTCACCACGTAACTTTCTTGCTAAGGCAACTCCTCCAGCTTGTGAAATAGCTTGGGCCAGGGAACCTGTAGTTGTTTCAAATCCTGGGGAATGCTCAGCACCAATCATTTCTACAGTTGTGCCATCTTTATTAAATTTCTCTAATGACTTTTCAGTTAATCTTCCTGTTTCGATTAGTGCTGCGTAAATAACTAATGCGTAATGAGCTGGGCTGATAAATAGACGATCTAAATCTGGACCTTTTTTGCCGTGAAATTCTGCACCTGTTATGTAGTCAGTGAAATTTTTACTGGGCACATTTACAAAATCACGTGGTTCTAAAGGTGCTGAAAGAGGGGAAAGGTTAACAAGATTTGTGTATAGGCAGGCAAGAATTTCGGCAGAGGAACAAGCTTGGCTTAAATAGCCACCATTGTTTTTAACGGTGTGCTCAAGAACTCGATGACGAATTCCATGGGCGATAGAGGCGATTTTCTCTATATCCACCTGTGTATTTGACTTAGATATGCTCATTTCGCTTCAGCATAGCAAAGAGAATAGTTGTCCTACAAGTTAAATTTAAAAGTAAAATGCCCTCGTAAGATTCACGAGGGCATTCTTTTTTGGAGGGTAAAATAGTTGAGGGAAGTCTTAACCAGCGACTGGTAAAACTTCTTTTACTGGGGCATAGATGGCTTCGCGGTCATCTTCACTCATGGCACCCCAGACGCCGTATGGCTCACGAACAGCTAAAGCGTGTTCTGCACATTGGCGAAGAACTGGGCAGGTGGCACAAATGGATTTAGCTAGCGCGATTCTGTTCTCGCGAGCAGGTCCGCGTTCACCTTCAGGATGAAAGAAGATCTCAGGATCTTCTCCACGACATGCCCCTTTTAGCTGCCAGTCCCATAGATCAGAGTTGGGTCCTGGAAGACGGGTTACATCAGCCATGTTTTTCCTTTGGTTGAAGCGATTGTTTTAACAATACGATATTGTTCATAACTTAGTCAATCATCCCCCCTGACTAATATTGTGAAGTCTCTCTCATGGGCATACGATTGGCCAAAGTTGTTCAACCGGGGGAGAATTGCCTTCATGGCCGACGAAAACGTTGCAGAAATCTCCTTGGGTTGGACCGTGGCCGTGGTGGCCAGACGAGTTGGTGTTGCTCCGGCAACCCTTCGTACCTGGGAGCGCCGATATGGAATATGTCCCAGTGATCGCTCCAGTGGTGGACATCGTCGCTACTGCATAACCGATGTTGCTCGTCTTGAATTAATGAGACGTTTAGTTTTGTCAGGAATGCCTGCTGGTGAAGCAGCGCGGGTGGCATTGAAATCTGAATTCAGTGATGTTCGAGAAATATCTTTAATCGATTCCAATTCTTTGGGTAACAAAATTGATTCGGTTTTTAATGATTTAAATCTTGAGTCAGATTTTGGTCATCCCGGTGGTGGTTCGGTTTTGTCGATGCAAGGCGCCCCGGCAATTGCCAGAGGTCTTGCAAAAGCTGCTTATTCACTTGATACCCAAGCTTGCACACAATTAATTCAAAACAGTATTCATGCTCGCGGTGTAATTTGGACGTGGGAAAAATTGCTACTCCCAGTTTTAATTGCCCTTGGTAAGAAATGGGAATTGACTGGAGAGGGAATTGAATCTGAACACATTTTAAGTGAATGCATTATTGGCCAGATGAAACAAATTTCAGATCAATTAATTGCTCCTGTAAACATGCGTCCAGTGCTACTTGCTTCTGCGCAAGATGATTTACACACCATTCCACAATATGTTGCTGCAGCTGCCTTAGCCGAAAGAAGAATTGGCAGCAGAACTCTTGGTGCCAGAGTTCCTTACACCTCTTTATTAAGTGCGATGAAAAAATTAGCGCCTGCTGCAGTTTTAATATGGGGACAAGTCCCAGTGAAAACTCTTCCTCCTGAATTTTCAGAACTAATCAATGCACGCCCCACACCACTTTTATTGGTGGCAGGACCAGGTTGGCCGGATCATTTGCCCCAAGGTTTCAAACGAGCAGGAGATCTGACTTCAACGATCACAGCAATTAGTAATGCTGTGGGCCAATAAACACCTATATTTAAAGAAACTTTTTAAACCTTTTCTACGTCACAAGTTAGTAATGAAGGCATTGATTTTTGATTTAAATCCAATAACTCTCGAACTAGTTAAAAGTAAGGTCTCAAATTCAAAGCAGATATCAGAAATCTATTCATGCAATAGTGCTAAAAACTTTTCGCACTTAATTGAAAGTAAAAATCCACAATTTGTATTTTTGAATCAAGAAGCTTCAAGCAAAATCAAGCAAAAACATCAGGTATCTAATAGGAGTTTTGTTCTAATTGTCAAACCCAATCAAATAATTGAATTAGATCACAAAGCCTTGCAAATTGTTGATGCCTTAATTCAAACCGAAGCCACAGATCTAGAATTTCAAATTTTGATCTCAGCGCTGAAACTTGAAATGGGTAAATCCCGCCCCAGTCCCAAATTAAAGGCTCCCAAAGGAAGTCCACCCAGGCTTACTCCTCGAGAAATTCAAATTTTGCACTACCTATCTCTAGGCAAAAGTGATTTAGCCATTTCAAATCAACTCCAGGTTGGTTTGCCAACGGTCAAGACTCACGAGAGAAGAATCTTTTCTAAGTTACAAGTGAACAATCGAACCCATGGGGTTGCCCAAGGGATTCGATGGAACATCATCTGACATTAAGACTTTGTGGGTAACTAAGTCAGCGCATTCTGGCTTTGCAAGATAGGCTTCATGATTGTGACTGAAGTCGAAATTGGTGGCACCAAGCGTGGTCGAATCGCATACTCATTCGACGATATTGCGCTAGTTCCAACTAGAAGAACTAGAAATCCTGAAGACGTTTCCACTAACTGGAAAATTGATGCTTACGATTTTTCTTTTCCAATCATGGCCGCTCCTATGGATTCGGTTGTTTCACCTGATGTTGCAATAAGTTATGGCAAATTAGGTGGCTTAGCAGTTTTAGATTTAGAAGGTTTATGGACTCGTTACGAAGATCCACAAAGTGAATTCAAAAAAATTGCTGATGCTAAATCAAACTCAGCAGTTGAACTATTACAACAGATTTATTCAGCACCGATAAAACCAGAATTGATAAAGGAAAGAATTAAACAAATTAAATCAGCAGGAGTAATCGCTGCTGCATCTTTATCTCCACGCGCAGTTGTTAAACATTTTAAATCAGTAGTTGAAGCAGGCATTGATATTTTTGTAATTCGTGGATCCACTGTTAGTGCTGAACATGTTTCAACAGGGGATGAACCATTAAATCTTAAAAAATTTATTTATGAATTAGATGTTCCAGTAATAGTGGGCGGATGTGCATCGCATCAAGCAGGTTTGCATTTAATGAGAACAGGGGCAGCTGGAGTTTTAGTTGGCTTTGGTGGCGGAGCAGCTCATACAACTGCTGATGTTTTGGGAGTAAGAGTTCCAATGGCAACAGCAGTAGCCGATGTTGCTGCTGCAAGAAGAGAATATTTAGATGAATCTGAAGGAAGATATGTTCACGTAATTGCTGATGGATCTGTGGGCAAAAGTGGTGACATTAGTAAAGCAATTGCTATGGGTGCAGATGCAGTAATGATTGGTTCAGCGTTAGCTCGATCAAATAGTGCACCAGGTGGTGGAAAACATTGGGGATCAGAAGCTGTTCATAAAGATTTACCCCGTGGTCAAGTTGTGGAATTAGGAGTTGCCGGCACTTTAGAGCAAATTCTTTTTGGTCCATCAACAAATGCAGAAGGAACACTTAATTTGGTTGGAGCATTAAAACAAGCGATGGCTACAACTGGTTACAGCGATTTGAAAGAATTACAAAGAATTGAAGTGGTAGTAAATTCCGTTAGATCTTAATTAACTTTAAACGTAACACTTACTACCGCTCTCACACTCTTATCGATAGTTGATGTGTCATAACTTCCATAATCTGATTCAACTGAATCTGGTGGATTAACTTGTACAGATCCACTTGAACCTGAAATTGGATCTCCCACAGTTCCACCAATTGCAGCAACCATTGCAGTTGCTCTAGTTTTTGCATCGGCTACAGCTTCTTCAATAACTTTTGGTCTAAGTTCTGCCAAATTAGATAAGTAATATTCAGGAGTTCCAGAACTTGCTGATATTCCTGTTTGTAGAACCTGACCAATATTTTCAGTTGCTAGTTTTACTTTCTGTACTTCTTTAGTTCTTATTCGTAAAGAATTATTTGCCACATATCCAACAATGTTGGAGGTTTGTGTTCCATTTGCTACTTCGTAAGCAGTCGAAGTTGAAACACCATAAGAGGTAATTTCTTGAGCTGAGATTCCTTGCGAAACCAGATATGCAACGAGTGCTTTTGTGTCAGAGTCAACTTTTGCAACTGCCTCTGAAATTGAGGGAAGTTGGGTATTGATATAGATATTCCAAACAGCAGTATCAGCTGTTGCTTCCACTTGAGCAGATCCAGTGACAGTTATTCCTTTTCTACCCTTATCGCTTAACCCTCCCGAGACAAACAATAAACCAAAGAAAATTCCTAGAGAGACAACTATTGAACTTGCCATAACGGTAATTAAGACGCTGCGTGTTTTCATAATTTCAACTTATCACAGGCGTATGTTTATAAATATGGACGTTACTTATAAATCGTTTGTGTTAGCGCACTTTATCGGTTTAGCTGCTTTATTTGGCGGATTCTTTGTACAGATGAAATCAAAAACAAAAGTAGTAAACCCTGCAATGTTTCACGGAGCATTGACCCAATTAGTAACAGGTGTGGCCTTAGTTGGATTAGCAGAATCCGGTGCTGTTGATGAAGAATTAAACATGACCAAAATTTCCATTAAATTATTGGTTGTTTTGATTATCACAATTTTAGTTTTCATCAATCGCAAAAAAGCTGCAGTTTCTACTGGACTCTGGGCAATGATTGGTTTACTAACACTGGCAAATATGGCAGTGGCGGTTTACGTTTAAGCGTCAACCTCAAAAAACATTTCAGCGAACCTGCCTTCGGGCAGGTTCGCTGCTTTTGAGGCCATAGTCATCCAACCGGTAACTCTTTCTCTTAAATCTGTTACGTGAGCAGTTTGAGATTTGTGAGATTCAAGTGCTTGGAATTTCAATTCAATATTTTCGGTTACATCTAAGTATCTAGTTGGTGAGTGATGAGACATCACCCAAATTTTGGGAACATTCCAAGGTTCTAAACCTTCTTTTAGTAAATGTGGGAAAGCAAATTGGTTTCTTGCATCTGGATAAACAGCTTGCACTGCAACTTCGCCAACCGCCATGTGATCGGGGTGTGAAGCAGGCATACGAGCCCAGTTTCTTTCAGGAGATTGGGTGATCAAGATGTCTGGCTTTGCCATTCTTATAACTCTGACAAATTCTTCTCTTAAAGAAAGACTTGGCACGATTGATCCATCATCTTTTCCTAAATAATGAATTGTGTTAACACCTAGTATTTTTCCAGCCGCACTTTGTTCAACTCTTCTTATCTTTCGCATTTCTGCTCTACTAATTGATTCATCTTCGCCACCTTGATGACCATCAGTTGTGATGCAATAAGTAACTTCTACGCCAAGTTTTGTAAGTGTGGCAACAGTTCCACCAGCACCAAAATCAACATCATCAGGATGTGCAGTGATAACTAATACTTTGGAACCAGATTTAGGTAGCTCTAGTGGTGTTAGAACAGGTGAACTCATAGGTAACAACTTAGACTTAAGCAATGTCTGTGAATCAATCGGCTTTAGATGATTTAAACCCTCAGCAAAGAGCAGCGGTAACCCACCAAGGTTCACCGCTATTAATTGTGGCAGGAGCAGGTTCTGGCAAAACTAGAGTTTTAACAAGACGCATTGCTCATTTGATGAGTGAGCGTGGAGTAAGTCCACACGAAATATTGGCAATTACTTTCACCAATAAAGCAGCAGGTGAAATGAAAGAACGCGTTACCGAACTCGTTGGTGGTCCAGCTCGAATGATGTGGGTTTCCACTTTCCATTCAGCATGCGTGCGAATTCTTCGAGGAGAAGCAACTCGATTAGGAAGAACTTCAACTTTTTCAATTTATGATTCTGCAGATTCTCTTCGTTTAATAACCATGGTTGCGGCCAGCTTAGATATTAACTCCAAAGCACTAAGCCCAAGATCAATTGCAAACCAAATATCAACTTTAAAAAGTGAATTAATTGATCATGAAACTTATATGAGCAAAGCTGAAACTGAGCAAGAAAAATTAGTTGCTCAAGTATATGGAGATTACGATCGAAGATTAGCTCGCGCTAATGCTTTTGACTTTGATGATTTAATTGGGGCAACTGTTGCCGTATTGCAATTATTTCCAGATGTGAAACAAAAATATAGAACCAGATTCAAACATATTTTGGTTGATGAGTATCAAGACACAAACCATGCGCAATACATGTTGATTAAAGAACTAGTTGGCACCAGTAAAGATGGATTAGTACCAGGTGAACTTTGCGTGGTGGGTGATGCCGATCAATCAATTTATGCTTTTCGTGGTGCAACCATTAGAAATATTGAGGAATTTGAAAGAGATTATCCAGAAGCAAAAACAATTCTCTTAGAACAAAATTATCGCTCCACACAAAATATTTTAACCGCAGCCAATGCTGTTATATCTCAAAACTCTGAAAGAAGAGAAAAAAAGCTTTGGACAGATGCAGGAAGTGGTGAGCCAATTGTTGGCTATGTTGCAGATAATGAACATGACGAAGCATCATTTGTTGCATTAGAAATTGAAAGATTAAGAGAAGAAAATGATTATAAGTATGGACAAATTTCAGTTTTCTATAGAACTAATAATCAATCAAGAGCTTTAGAAGAAGTATTTATAAGAATTGGTGTTCCATACCGAGTTGTGGGTGGTTTGAAGTTTTATGAAAGAAAAGAAGTTAAAGACATACTTGCTTATTTAAGAGCAGTTATTAACTTAGATGATGAACTATCTTTAAGAAGAATTATTAATGTTCCCAAAAGGGGAATTGGCGATAAAGCTGAAGATGTAATTGATAACTTTGCTCGAAAGAATAAATTAAGCTATGGCCAAGCAATTGCTCAAGCTGCAAACATTACTGAATTAAGTACCAAAGCTAGTTCTTCATTAGTTGAATTTGCTGAGATGATGCAAGTCTTTAGAGATATGTTTTTAGCAGACACCAAGCCTTCTGAAATTGTCCATTCAGTGTTAGAAAAAACTGGCTACTTAGAAATCCTGTTTAATTCAGATGATGCCCAAGATCAAGGAAGAGTTGAGAACTTAACCGAACTTGAATCAGTGGCACGAGAATTTGAAGCAAGTCATAGTGCTGGAGAAAACGGCTTAGCTCAATTCTTAGAACACGTCTCCTTAGTTGCAGATTCAGATGATGTTCCAGGAAATGACGAAGGACTAATCACTTTGATGACTTTGCATACCGCAAAAGGTTTGGAATTTCCTGTAACTTTTCTTACCGGCATGGAAGAAGGAATTTTTCCTCACGCCAGATCTCAAACTAATGAAAAAGAATTATCGGAAGAACGCAGACTTGCTTACGTTGGAATTACAAGGGCTCGTGAAAGACTTTATGTCACAAGATCTGTCACAAGATCTGTGTGGGGAGCACCTTCCTATAACCCAAGTTCTAGATTCTTAGATGAAATTCCAGCATCTTTAATTAGTTGGCAAAGACTTGAACCAATGAATCAACCAGTTTCATCTGGTGGATTTGGGGCAGCTCCTGCCATGTCTCGAGCCAGTAAACCAAAAGAACCTAAACAATATTTAATTCTAAATGTGGCAGACAAAGTTTTGCATGAAAGATTTGGTTTAGGAACCGTTACTGAAACTGGTGGAAGTGGTGATAGCGCAGAAGCCACAATAGATTTTGGTTCACACGGAGTAAAACGTTTACTACTTAGATATGCACCTGTTGAAAAACTTTAAACTAGTCAGAACCCCATAGCCAGATTCCTGGATTCTTATAATTACCATTTACTAAAGTTTCAAAATGCAAATGTGCACCAAATGCTTTTCCTGATGCTCCAATGTTTCCAATTCTTTGCCCTACATCAACTTCTTGACCTGCTTCAACTCTGATTCGAGAAAGATGTGCATATCTAGTTACCACTCCATCTAAATGTCTTATTTCAATCGTTCTTCCATAAGCAGGACGCCATCCTGTGAAAATTACTGTTCCAACTCTTGCGGCATAAACTGAATCACCAAAGTTGCCGTTGAAATCAATTCCAGTGTGCCAACCTAAATCCCAAATTCTTCCCTTTCTGCCATAACCAACAGAAATTCTTGCGCGAGCAGGATTGACTGTGTACTTAGCTCTTAATGCTCTTCGCTCTGCAGCTTTCTTTTCTTTCTCAACAGCAATTCTTGCTAATTCACGTGCTGCAATATCTGCAGCTTGTGCTCTAAATTTTAGAATTTTTTCTTCAGTTCCAGGAGCACCTAACTTTGCAACAACTGGTGTTTGCACAATTGGAAGATCAGCTGCTGCCACATCTTCATTTGCTACAGAAAGTTCTGCGGGAGCATCTGCCACCACAACAGGTTCAGATGATCCAGAAAAATTGGAAGGCAATGCCAAAGCAATTGTTAAACCAATTGCAACCAGCAGGACTGAACCTGAGATCCAACGATTATTGGGTGCCTTTATTTTTATCATCTTGTGCTCAACCTTGCCCGATGTCACTCCAGTAACACCGAGGTGGGTTAGTGACTAATGTCATTTGACTCAAATTCAGAACTCAATTATGGGGACAATAGGCTTAGGAGGAATTGTTCAATATTTGTTTTATGCATATAAGGAGTAAGTCAAAAAGTGGATCTCTATGAATACCAAGCAAAAGAACTTTTTGCTACCCATGGAGTAACCACTCAAGTTGGAAAAGTTGTCAGCACTCCTGCAGATACACAAAAAGCAGCAGCTGAATTTAATTGCGCTGTAGTTGTTAAAGCACAAGTAAAAACTGGTGGTCGCGGAAAAGCTGGCGGCGTTAAATTAGCTAATAATCCAAGTGAAGCTTTAGAAAAAGCAACCAACATTTTAGGTTTAGATATAAAAGGCCATATTGTTAAAAAGGTTTTGATAACTCCCGCAGAAGATATTAAGGAAGAATATTACGTTTCATTTTTGCTTGATAGAACTAATAGAACTTTTCTTTCCATGGCAAGTGTTGCCGGAGGAATGGATATTGAAGAAGTAGCGGCAAAGACACCAGAAAAATTAGCAATGATCAAAATTGATCCATTAACTGGAGTTGATAGCACTAAGGCTTTAGAGATTTCAGTTGCAGCAGGAATTCCGCAGGAAGTTCAAAAAGATGTAGCAGTATTGATAGAAAAAATGTGGAAACTTTTTGTAGCTACAGATGCGACCTTGGTTGAAGTAAATCCATTAGTTAGAACCAACGATGATCGCATTGTCGCTCTTGATGGCAAAGTAACTTTGGATGAAAATGCAAACTTCAGACATGCAGAAAATGAAAACTTTGTTGATACTGCAAACGTTGATCCACTAGAAACAGCAGCTAAAGCAAAAGATTTAAACTACGTAAAACTTGAAGGAAGTGTGGGCATCATTGGAAATGGTGCAGGACTAGTTATGAGCACCCTTGATGTTGTGGCATATGCCGGTGAAAAATTTGGTGGAGTAAAGCCTGCAAACTTTCTAGACATTGGTGGAGGAGCATCTGCTCAAATAATGGCTGATGGTTTAGGAATTATTTTGTCTGATCCTTCAGTTAAGTCAGTTTTTGTGAATGTTTTTGGCGGCATTACAGCTTGTGATGCTGTTGCAAATGGAATTGTGCAAGCAATTGAAATTTTGAAATCAGGATCAAACTATGTACAAAGACCAATCGTGGTTCGTCTTGATGGCAATAATGCACAAGAAGGTTTAAGAATTCTAAGAGAAGCAAAACCAGATAACGTTGAAATTGTTGACACTATGGATGATGCTGCAGCAAGAGCAGCGCACTTAGCAGCAGGTGTTAAATAATGGCGATTTTATTAAACGAAAACAGCAAAGTAATAGTTCAAGGAATGACTGGTTCTGAAGGTAAAAAACATACCGAAAGAATGATTAAGTCTGGAACTAAAATTGTTGGTGGAGTAACTCCAGGCAAAGGTGGACAAAGTTTAGAAGTAGCGGGACAAAATGTTCCAGTATTTAACTCTGTGCAAGAAGCAATTGCTGCAACTGGTGCAAATGTTTCAGTAGTTTTCGTACCACCAAAATTTGCCAAAGGTGCAGTTATTGAAGCAGTAGATTCAGCAATGCCATTAGTTGTAGTTATCACTGAAGGCATTCCAGTTCATGACACCGCACATTTCTTTACCTACGCACAAAAATCTGGCAAGACCAGAATTATTGGACCAAACTGTCCAGGAATTATTTCTCCAGGATTAAGTAACGCAGGAATTATTCCTGCAGATATCACAACAAAAGGTTCTATTGGTTTAGTTTCAAAATCAGGAACCCTGACCTACCAAATGATGTATGAATTAAGAGACCTTGGATTTACCACCGCCATTGGAATTGGTGGAGATCCAATTATTGGAACAACTCATATTGATGCTTTACGTGAATTTGAAAATGATCCAGATACAAAAGCAATAGTGATGATTGGTGAAATTGGTGGAGACGCAGAAGAAAAAGCTGCAGAATTCATTAAAGCTAATATCAAGAAACCGGTAGTTGCTTACGTTGCAGGATTTACTGCACCTGAAGGTAAAACAATGGGACATGCAGGAGCAATTGTTTCAGGATCAAGTGGAACTGCTGAAGCAAAGAAAGTTGCTCTAGAAAAAGCTGGAGTAAAAGTTGGTAAAACTCCAAGTGAAACAGCACTTTTGTTACGCGCCGCAATAAAATAAATTTGTGATCGATACTCCAGTTCAACGCCATAGCGTTGTTACCGCTGGACTTTTAGTAACTCTTTGGACATTTTTAATCACATTTGGATCATCGGTAATTCTTGTTTTTACAACTTGGATATTGGCAGGGGATAGAACAACTTCAATTACTGATGCTTTCAAAGTTGTAATTTGGGGTTACCTTGCGATGCAAGGAGTGCCCATAGTTATCAATTCAACAGTTTTATCTTTACCATTCTTAGGCTTTCTATTACTTACACTTTTGTCGCTGTATCGATCATCTAGATGGGCAATTAGATCTGCACTCCACGAGGAAATGAATCGACCAACACTTATTTCATTACTAGTTGTTTCAGTTGCCTCTGTTTCTTATTGCGGTGTTATCGCATTGTTAAGACTCTTTGTTGATTCTCAAAATATTAATTGGCTAGAAGTAATGATTAAACCAATTGTCATGGTTGTGTCAATGTCAATATTTGCCGTTGGCACAGTGGGTGGTACTTGGTCATTAATATTTGATGATTTAGATGACATGATAAAAAGAATTCTTAAAATGGTATTTAGATTTACTCTAGTTACGTTAACTGTTGGATTCTTGATTGTTGCAATAGCTATTGGTCTTAATTATGAAAATATGCTTTTAGTTCAATCATCCCTATTAGGTGGAATTGTTGCAGTTATTGCAGTGGTAATTTCTGGAATTGGCTGGCTACCAAATTTTGTTTTGTGGTCTTGGGCTTGGATTACTAGTTCCACAGTTGCACTAGGACAGGGTTCAAGTATTTCGCTAAATAGTGCAACAATTTCTCAATTACCAGCATGGCCATGGTTTGGATTAATTCCTACGGCTTTACCAAGTTGGACAAAATTCTTAATAGCAATACCAATTCTTCTAGGAGTTTTAATGGCTTTAGCTACCAGGAATAACAAAATTTCAATTTGGATTGTTAGTTCATTCTTTGTTTCTCTCGGAGTTTCAGCAACTTTGAGTTTGCTTGGATTTCTTAGTTCAGGATCATTGGGTAGTAATTTATTATTAAATTTTGGAGTTTCCCCTAAAGAGATTTTTCAGAGAAATATGACCTGGTTCTTAATCGGTCAGGTTCTGATAATTGGAGTTGTGTTTGCTTGGCGAAAGAATCGTCAAGTCAAACAACAGCCTCAAGAAATGTCTGAAACAGACGAAGAATAGAAAGTAAAGCCAGAGGATTTCGGTCAGAAATTTCAACTGACTAGGCTCTGAGTTAGAAATTCCAGTGAAAGGCGCACCTTCTTCAAATGAGTAAAACAACCATCAAGAGAGCACTTATTAGTGTTTCCAATAAAGAGGGCTTAGCCGAGTTAGCCAAAGAACTTAATAATGCTGGAGTAGAAATTGTTTCTACAGGTGCCACCGCAAAATTAATAAGTGAATTAAATATTCCTGTCACAAAAGTATCTGATGTTACGAATTTTACTGAAATATTAGATGGCAGAGTTAAAACTCTTCACCCATTAATCCACGCTGGAATCTTGGCAGATACTAGAAAATCTGAACACAAGAAATCTTTGGACGATCTGCAAATTAAGCCCTTTGATTTAGTGGTAGTAAATCTTTATCCATTCGGAGACACAGTTTCATCCGGAGCAGATTTTGATCAATGTATTGAGCAAATTGATATAGGCGGAACTGCCTTAATCAGAGCTGCAGCCAAAAACTTTGAAAATGTTGCAGTAATTGTTTCCCCAAATGAGTACTCAGAATTGATTAGTAATTTGAAACAAGGAATATCGCGCGATTTAAGAATTAAATGGTCAGCTGCAGCTTTTGCACACACTGCAACTTATGACACATTGATTGCACGGTGGATGTCTAGAAAAACAACTCCGGAACAAGATTCACCTACTTGGGTGGGTGCTTCCTTTACTAGATCTGAAATTCTTCGTTACGGAGAAAACCCACATCAATCAGCCGCTCTTTATAGAGGAATTAGTTCTGAAAAAGGTATTGCACATGCAAAACAATTAGCAGGAAAAGAAATGTCTTACAACAATTACGTAGATGCAGATAGCGCCAGAGCTGCAGTTTTTGATCACGTTGAACCTTGCGTAGTGATAATTAAACACGCAAATCCTTGCGGAATAGCAATTGGCAAAGACATAGCAACTGCTTATCAAAAAGCATTAGATGCAGACAAAGTTTCTGCTTACGGCGGAGTGGTTGCAACTAATCGAAAAGTTGATAAGCAGTCTGCACTATTAATTAACGAAGTATTTACAGAGGTAATCGTTGCACCTTCTTATGACAAAGATGCTTTAGCAGTCTTAAAAACAAAACCAAACTTAAGAATCTTGCAATTAGCTGGTCCACACATGGGGCACAGAGTTGAATGGCGCACCATTTCTGGTGGAGTGTTAATGCAAACAGTTGATGATGTTGAAGCAAAAGGTGATGATCCTGATGAATGGAAATTAGTTTCAGGAACTAAACCAAGTGATGAAGTATTAGCAGATTTAGAATTTGCTTGGCGCTGTGTACGTGCTCCTAAATCAAATGCAATTGTCTTAGCAAAAAATGGTGGCATGGTCGGTGTTGGCATGGGACAAGTAAACAGAGTTGATGCAGCACAACTTGCAGTTAATAGAGCAGGAATAGAAAGAGCAAAATTAAGTGTGGCAGCATCTGATGCTTACTTCCCATTTGCTGATGCTTTAGAAATTTTAATCAATGCTGGAATTAGTGCTGTTGTTCATCCAGGTGGTTCTAAGAATGATGCCGAAGTAATTGCTGTGGCCCAAAAAGCTGGCATCACAATGTATTTAACAGGGGTTAGACATTTTTCTCATTGAAAAAGCAAGCGTTCCTATTTCCATAACTCTTGCTTTTGTTGCAGGGGTTGCCGCAACTTTGCAAGCAGGAATTAGTGGCCAGTTAGCTCATGAATTAAACGATGGAATCATGGCAGCGCTAATTTCAAATATTGGTGGCACAATCTTTACTGGACTTTTTCTCTTAAATCCAGAAGTAAGAAGAAAATGTAAGAAACTATTTCAAGATGTTGTTTCAGGAAAGTTTGCCAAATGGCAATTGTTGGGTGGAGTCGCCGGAGCAATTTATATCGCAACAGCCTCAAGCACAGTTAGCATTATCGGAACAGGTCTATTTACCGTTGTTCTAGTTGCTTCACAAAATATGAGCGGAATTGTTGTAGATAGATTTGGATTGAGTTCAGGATCTAGAAAAAAGATAACTCCCAAAAGATCTATTGCAGCAGTTATTGGAATAGCAGCAGTTTTACTTTCTGTGACAGATTTTCAAGGAAAAATTCTATGGATTCCAATAGTTGCAGTAGTAATGGCAGGTGTGGCAGTAACTGTTCAATTTGCTTTAAATGGTCGCGTTACCAAAGCGGCTAATTCTCAAGTATCAGCTTTTATTAACTTTCCCATGTCAATGATTACTGTTTGTATCACACTTTTTGTTATGAATTTATTTGGAAAGACTTGGAATACCTGGCCTAATCAATGGTGGCTTTATACTGCAGGTTTTCTTGGAGCAGTTGTAGTGTTTTTAGCTGCAGCAACAATTAGAACTTTAGGTGTTTTACTTTTTGGTTTAGCAAGTGTAGCTGGGCAACTGATCACATCAATTGCACTTGACGTGATATTGCCAAATGCGAACATAAATGTGGGCTGGGCGCTCATAAGTGGTGCAGGTCTCATGCTCTTGGCCGTCTATCTTGCAAGTGATTTAAGGTAAACTTACATTTATGAGCGCAACTACTCCTCAATCAAATTCTGAATCTAGAGGTTTACGCGCAGTTTCAACAAACGAAAATCCTAAACAATCAGGACGTTGGCAAAAATTAATTCGTCGACAATGGCCAACTTTAATTCCGTTAGTTATAACTTTGGTTGGAATTGTTTTAGCAACTCAAACTAATTTTCGAGTCGGTGCTCTAGTTTTTTCGCTAGGCGTATCAGTAGCCGCAGTGTTACGTGCGTCACTTCCTAGATTCACTTTAGGTTGGCTGTATGTAAGAACTAAATGGGTAGACGTTTTGGTTTTAGGCAGTTTTTCTGTTTTCCTTTTAATTCTTTCGATAGTTGTGCCCTCTTAGCCCCAAGTTTTGGTATTTGACTAGAATTTGAATTGAAGAAATAGATATTTACCTTAATTTTCATTTGAAAGGATCTAAAATCTAAATGGCCAGATCAGGCAAAGTTGCAGTAATCGGAGCAGGTTTCTACGGTTCAACCACCGCTATGCGTTTAGCAGAATATGACATTTTTGACACAGTCGTTCTAACTGATGTTCTTGAAGGTAAAGCTGAAGGTCTTGCTTTAGATATGAATCAATCCAGACCAATTCAAAACTTTGAAACAAAAATCGTTGGCCAAACTACCGGATTAGATGGTTCAGGCTATGACGCAATCAAAGGTTGCAGCATTGTTGTGATCACTGCAGGCTTGCCAAGAAAACCAGGCATGAGCCGTATGGATTTAATTGAAACAAACGCAAAAATTGTGCGACAAGTTTCAGAAAATATTGCTAAGCATGCACCAGATTCAGTAGTAATTGTGGTTTCAAATCCACTAGATGAAATGACAGCTCTTGCACAACTTGCTACTGGTTTTCCAAAAAACCGCGTGATGGGACAAGCTGGAATGCTTGATACTGCAAGATTTACAAACTTTGTTGCAGAAAAAACAGGATCAAACGTTAGTGATGTTAAGACTTTAACTCTTGGATCTCATGGTGAAACCATGGTTCCAGTGCCAAGCCAATCAAGTGTGAAAGGCAAAGCATTAAGTGAAGTTTTATCTAAAGAAGATATTGATGCATTAGTAGATAGAACTAGAAATGGTGGCGCAGAAGTTGTAGCACTATTAAAAACTGGTTCTGCATACTATGCACCTTCAGCTGCTGCAGCACAAATGGCAAAAGCAGTTGCAACAAACTCAGGTCAAGTAATGCCAGTGTGTGCATGGGTTGATGGCGAATATGGAATTAGTGGAGTCTATTTAGGGGTAGAAGCAGAAATTGGTTCAAAAGGAATCAATAAAGTTGTGGAAACTAAATTAACTCCAGAAGAAACAACTGCATTAAAAACTGCGGCCGAAGCAGTTAGAGCAAAACAAGCTGACGTTAAAGATCTGTAAAGAAAAAGGTTAAAATGGCAAAAATTAAAGTAGCAAATCCTGTAGTTGAACTTGATGGCGATGAAATGACTCGCATCATTTGGCAATTCATCAAAGAAGAATTAATTTTGCCTTACTTACATGTAAACCTTGAATATTATGATTTGAGTATTGAAAATCGTGATAAAACCGATGATCAAGTAACAATTGACTCAGCAAATGCGATCAAGAAACATGGAGTAGGCGTTAAGTGCGCAACAATTACTCCAGATGAAGCAAGAGTAAAAGAATTTGGTTTAAAAAAGATGTGGAAATCACCTAATGGAACAATTCGAAACATTTTAGGTGGCGTAATTTTTCGTGAACCAATCATCATTAGCAATATCCCTCGACTAGTTCCTTCTTGGACAAAGCCAATAGTTATTGGTCGACATGCTCATGGAGATCAATACAAAGCAACAGACTTTGTAGTCCCAGGTCCTGGAAAAGTAACAATGACCTTCCAACCTGCAGATGGTTCTAAGCCAATGGAATTTCAAGTAGCAGATTTTAATGGTTCCGGTGTGGCTATGGGAATGTATAACTTTGATGACAGTATCAAAGACTTTGCTAGAGCGTCATTAAATTATGGATTAATTAGAAATTATCCAGTTTATTTGTCAACTAAGAACACTATTTTGAAAGCTTACGATGGTCGATTCAAAGATATCTTCCAAGAAATATATGAAAAAGAGTTCAAAACTGAATTTGAATCAAAAGGATTAACTTATGAACATCGCCTAATCGATGACATGGTTGCAACTGCTTTGAAGTGGGAAGGCGGCTACGTCTGGGCTTGTAAGAATTATGACGGAGATGTACAAAGTGACACTGTTGCTCAAGGTTTTGGTTCCCTTGGACTTATGACAAGTGTGTTAATGACTCCAGATGGCAAAACTGTTGAATCAGAAGCAGCACATGGAACTGTTACTCGCCATTACCGTCAACACCAAAAAGGTGAACCAACTTCCACAAATCCAATCGCTTCAATTTTTGCTTGGACTGGTGGTTTAGTTCACAGAGGTAAGTTAGATAACAATAAAGAATTAACTGCTTTTGCTAGAACGCTAGAAGATGCATGTATCAAGACTGTTGAATCAGGATTAATGACCAAGGACTTAGCTCGCTTGATCAGTAGAGATCACGCTTGGGCAACAACTGAGGATTATTTGGCCGGAATTAAGCGCCAATTAGACTCAAGCCTTTAATCAAAATCAACTGATTGAGTAGCATCTTAAACATATGAGTACTTGGGTTAGTGCCCTTATTGTCCTAGCTTTCATCCTTGTCGGTGGATTCTTTGCTGCTGCAGAAATTGCACTTGTTTCACTTCGTGAATCACAAGTTAAAAGAATTGCTGAAACAAAAGGTCGACGCGGAAAACTTTTAAAAGAATTACATGATCACCCAAATAGATTTTTAGCTTCCGTTCAAGTCGGTGTAACTGTTGCAGGCTTTATTGGCGCAGGTTTTGGAGCTTCTAGTTTAACTCCAGTGTTATCACCTATTTTAGATCTAGTTTTTCCTGAATCTTTAGTTTCTGTAATTGCCTTTATTTTGATAACTCTTTTTATTGCGTATTTCTCTCTGGTCTTAGGTGAGCTTGTTCCTAAGAGATTAGCGTTACAAAATTCTGAAAGCTGGGCACTTTTTGCGGCCTATCCAATTGATTTTCTAGCAAGAATTACCAGACCATTTATCTGGTTATTGAGTCGATCCACAAATCTAATTGTGAGATTACTTGGGGGAGATCCAAGTGCTAGTCGTCAAGAATTAAGTGGCGAAGACTTAAGAGATTTAGTGGCTGGACATGAAGAACTTAGCGATAACGAACGCGCACTAATTGATGACGTATTTGAAGCAGATGATCGCGAAATTAAAGAAGTAATGACACCCCGCACTGAAGTTGAATTTCTTGATGCCGAATCAACAATTCCTGACGCAGCCCTTGTAGTTGAAAAACTTCCGCACACAAAATATCCAGTGATCAATAAAACAGCAGACGAAATAGTGGGATTTGTGCATGTAAGACAATTGCTTTCTTTAGAAGCTCGTAAATCAAGTAAACAATTAAGAGATATTGCAATTGCCGTGGAATCAATTCCTGGAACCACATCAGTATTAAGTGCCCTTGCTCAAATGCGAAATGGTAATCAACATTTATTGATCGTCGCTGACGAATACGGCGGTACCGCTGGAATTGTTACTTTGGATGATTTGGTTGAAGAACTAATTGGTGATATTAGACATGAAGATGATGAACCAGAAAGTGAAGTAAGCGAACTAGATTTTCATGGCGAGGTTGAAGTAGACGGATTATTGAACCTTGATGATTTTGCTGACTCAACTCATATTCATCTGCCTCAAGGCCCGTATGAAACCGTGGCTGGTTTTGTTATTTCCAAACTTGGAACACTTCCTGCTGTTGGCAAATCTGTAATCGCTGAACAATGCGTGTTTGAAATATTGAGCATGGATGTGCGACGAATTTCACGAGTAAGAGTTAGTCGAATTGAGCCTGAATCAAGCAATCATGGTGGACAATAAGTTCTATGGCTAAGTCAAGTGTTTTATCGGGAATTCAACCCACTGCTGATTCATTTCATATTGGTAATTATTTTGGGGCACTTCGTCAATGGGTTCAAATGCAAGATACCCATGAATGTTTTTATACCGTTGTAGATTTACATGCAATAACTTCAGAATTTGATCCTAAAGTTTTAAAGAAAAGAACACTTTCTTCTTTTGCGCAATTGTTAGCTGTTGGCATTGATACTAAGAAAAGTACTGTTTTTGTTCAAAGCCAAGTTCCGCAACATCCTCAACTTGCTTGGGTATTGAGCTGTTTTACTGGTTTTGGTGAAGCAGGACGAATGACACAGTTTAAAGATAAAACCCAAAAAGGTGGTCAAGAAAGATCATCAGTTGGTTTGTTTACCTACCCCATCTTGCAAGCAGCAGATATTTTGCTTTACCACGCACAAAGTGTTCCTGTTGGTGAAGATCAAAGACAACATTTGGAATTAACTAGAGATTTAGCGGTTAGATTTAATAATCAATTTGGCCAAACATTTGTTGTTCCTGAAGCATTCATTGTTAAAGAATCAGCCAAGATTCTTGATTTACAAGACCCAACTGCCAAAATGAGTAAATCTTCTCCTCAAGGTTGCGTATTCATTATGGATGAACCAGATGCTGTGATGAAGAAATTTAAGACTGCGATGACAGATAGTGGTAAAGAGATTAAATATGATCCAGCAAATAAACCAGGTGTTTCAAATCTCTTAAACATAATTAAGGCTGTAACCAATGAAGAAATGTCAGCTATAGAAGCCCAATTTGCCAACAAAGGTTATGGGGATTTAAAGACATTTACAGGTGAATTAGTCGTCGAAAAGATTGTCAAACCATTTAGAGAAAAGACTTTGGCACTATTAAATGATGAGAAGGAACTTAATTCATTGATGAACGAAGGTGCTCAAAAAGCTGAGAAAGTGGCTGCTGCTACCTTGAAGAGTGTTTATGAAAAAGTTGGTTTTTAAGCTTTAATTATTTACGGCGGGTAATTGTTTTACCCAACCAAACTAATGGATCATATTTAGTATCAACAACGCGTTCTTTCATCGGAATGATCGCATTGTCAGTGATTTTGATATGTTCTGGACAAACTTCGGTACAACATTTGGTGATGTTACACATTCCCAAACCATGAGTTTCTTGTGCTTCTTTTTTTCTGTCTAATTCATCTAATGGATGCATATCTAGTTCTGCCAGTCGAATAAAGAATCTTGGACCTGCGAAGCTTTCTTTGTTTTCTTCATGGTCACGAACTACGTGACAAACATCTTGGCAAAGGAAGCATTCAATACATTTTCTAAATTCTTGGCTTCTCTCCACATCAACTTGTTGCATGCGGTATTCACCTGGTTTTAAGTTTTCAGGGCCTTTAAATGCTGGAACTTGGCGAGCTTTTATGTAGTTAAAGGAAACATCAGTTACTAAGTCTTTAATTACTGGGAAAGCTCTTAACGGAGTTACTGTTACTTCATCTTCTTCATTAAAAGTATTCATACGAGTCATACACATCAAACTTGGTTTGCCGTTAATTTCAGCGCTACATGATCCACATTTTCCTGCTTTGCAATTCCAACGCACAGCTAAATCTGGGCTATCAGTTGCTTGTAAACGATGAATGACGTCAAGTAGAACTTCGCCTTCGCTTACTTCAACGTTGTAATTTACTAATTCGCCTTTTTCTTTATTACCGCGCCAAACTCGTAATTTCGCTAGATAACCCATTAGTTATGCTCCCATTCCGAGTTGTGTTAATTCTTCTGGCAACAAGTATTTACTTAATTCTTCCTTTTCAAACAATCCCGCTAATTCTTTTGGCATTGGTGGGATTGATTCAATTTTGGTCTCAACACTGCTTCCATTCCAGGAATTAATAACGTGTTTTGCTCTCCAGTTTTTATCCATGGTCGGGAAGTCATTTCTGGTGTGACCACCGCGAGATTCTTCTCTAACTAATGCACTCTTGGCAATTGATTCACTGACTAGCAACATGTTTTCTAGATCAAGGGACAAATGCCAACCTGGGTTAAATTGTCTTTCACCTTGAACGGTTACATTCTTGGCACGTTTCTTTAAACCTTCAAGTTTGGTTATGGCATCACGCATTTCGTTACCATCACGAATAATTCCCACAAGATCATTCATTACTTGTTGTAATTCTTGGTGAACGGTGTATGGATTTTCACCACTATTGCCATTAAATGGAGCAAGGGCTGAGTTAAGAGCTTTTTCAATAACTTGTTCACTCACCTTTGGTTTTGCTGAAAGTGATTTAACATAAGCACTGGCGCCAACTCCGGCACGACGACCAAACACTAAAAGATCTGAAAGTGAATTTCCACCTAAACGATTTGAACCATGCATGCCACCTGCAACTTCACCAGCTGCAAATAAACCAGTAACACCAGTTGCTGCACCTGTATCTGGATCTACTTGAATTCCACCCATTACATAGTGACAAGTTGGTCCAACTTCCATTGCTTGTTTGGTGATGTCAACATCTGCTAATTCTTTAAACTGGTGCCACATTGAAGGCAATCTTTTCTTAATAACTTCTGGTTTTAATCTTGTTGAGACATCAAGGAAAACTCCTCCATGAGGAGATCCTCTGCCTGCCTTTACTTCAGAGTTAATGGCACGCGCTACTTCATCTCGAGGTAACAATTCTGGTGGTCTTCTATTGGAATCAGGGTTTTCATACCAACCATCTGCTTCTTCTTCTGTTTCTGCATATTTATCTTTAAATATTGCTGGAATGTAATTGAACATGAATCTTTTATCATCAGAATTCTTTAAAACTCCACCGTCTCCGCGTACAGATTCGGTTACTAAAATTCCTTTAACACTTGGTGGCCAAACCATGCCAGTTGGATGAAATTGCACAAATTCCATATGCATTAAATTTCCACCAGCTTTTAATGCCAAAGCATGTCCATCGCCAGTTCCTTCCCATGAATTGGAAGTAACTTTGAAAGATTTACCAATTCCACCAGTTGCTAATACAACTGCTGGTGCTTGGAACAAAACAAATTTTCCATTCTCGCGCCAGTAACCTAGAACACCTGAAACCTTGTCGTCTGTTTTTAGGATTTCTGTAACTGTTAATTCAGCAAAAACTTTAATTCTTGACTCGTAGTCGCCTGATTCTTTGAAGTCTTCTTGTTGCAAGGAAACAATCTTTTGTTGCAAGGTTCTAATTAATTCCAAACCGGTGCGATCTCCCACGTGGGCTAGGCGAGGGTATTCGTGCCCACCGAAGTTTCTTTGGCTGATTTTTCCATCTGGAGTTCTATCAAATAGCGCACCATAAGTTTCTAATTCCCAAACACGATCAGGAGATTCTTTGGCATGAAGTTCTGCCATTCTCCAATGATTTTGAAACTTTCCACCACGCATGGTGTCACGGAAATGAACTTGCCAATTGTCATTGGAGTTCACATTTCCCATGGATGCTGCAATGCCACCTTCTGCCATTACAGTGTGAGCTTTTCCAAAAAGAGATTTGCAAATGATTGCAGTTTTTAAACCACTGGCACGAGATTCAATAGCAGCACGCAACCCTGCGCCACCTGCTCCAACGATCACAACATCAAAGTCGTGACGTTCAATTTCTGTCATCATGCCCCTTTAGAAGAAATATAAATTTGTGATTGAACCACTTGCGACAAGGCGTACATAGAAATCACATAGTGCAACGCCAATTAATGAAATCCAAGCATATTTTGGATGGTGCGCATTTAGTTTAGAAATAATTGTCCAAGTCTTGTAACGCAATGGATGTTTACTGAAATGCTTTAGTCTTCCACCAAGAATGTGGCGACAGGAATGACAAGATAGTGAATATAACCAAAGAAATGTTGCGTTAGACAATAAAACCAGTGTGCCCACACTCATGTGACCCCATTGGCCTTCAGCATTCTTGAAAGAAATTATTGCGTCATAGGTAAGTAAAACGTTGAACACTAATCCGGCAAGAAAAAAGTAACGATGTGTGTTTTGTAAAATTAAAGGAGACTTAGTTTCTCCTGAATAAGACTGATGAGGTTCTGCTACAGCACAAGCTGGAGGAGATAACCAGAATGCACGGTAATAAGTTTTTCGGTAGTAATAACAAGTCATTCTGAAACCTAAAGGAAAAATTAATATAAGTAGTGCAGGAGAAAAGATCCACCAGCTACCAAATGGTTGTCCTAAGTGAGAAGCGCCTTCAACACAACTTGTAGCAAGACATGGGGAATAAAACGGTGAGATTAAAGGTTCTGCAAAATAATACTTATTTTCAAAAGCTCTGATTGTGGAATAAATAATAAAAGAAACTAAGACAAAAACTGAAATTGCTGGTTGAACCCACCACTTGTCTACTCTTAAATGACGTAGACCAATCTTTGCGCGAGTAGCTGATCCAACTCCGCGGTCCATTGAGCTAATTGCCATGTTTCGAGTTTAGTGCTGGAGTGGGTGGTGACGCATAGTCAAAAGTTGTTCAATCTGATGTGAAATGTCACACAGGAATTGTTTAGGAAGGATCTCTAATTTCTAGCAAGACAGCACCGTTAGCAACAGATGCACCAACTTCAACAGAAAGTTCGCCAACAACCCCTGCTTTGTGAGCAGAAATCGGCTGCTCCATTTTCATGGCTTCAATTACAAATAGCAGTTCACCCTCAGTTACGGCTTGACCATTTTTAACCGCAATCTTAACAACAGTTCCTTGCATAGGACTTTGAACAGCATCAGAATCAAGGGTACCCAAAGTTGTTCTTTGGTGTCTTGCCACTGGAGGTTTCTTTTGTTTAACTCCACCAGAAGTTAAACCATTTGGCATGGAGATTTCAATTCGTTTTCCATTTAGTTCAAGAACTAATGATGATCTTTCTTCTTCAGAAGTGGAAGTTGAAGAATCTTTATATTGAGGAATTTCATTCTTGAATTCATTTTCAATCCAACTTGTGTAAATACTAAATTTTTGTAATTCATCAACTGGAGCAAAAGCTACATCGTTTAACACTGCTCGATGGAAAGGAAGTGCTGTAGCAATTCCTTCGGCTTCAAATTCACTTAAAGCTCTTTTGGCTCTTTCGATTGCTTCTTTTCTAGTAGCCCCTGTGACAATTAGTTTTGCAAGAAGAGAATCAAAGTTTCCACCTATGACATCTCCTTGTTTAAAACCAGCGTCAACTCTGACACCTGTTCCGCTTGGTTCTTTCCAAACTTTTAATTGACCTGGAGCAGGAAGAAAGTTTCTACCTGGATCTTCGCCATTAATTCGAAATTCAATACTGTGTCCACTAATTATTGGATCGTGATAACCAAGTTTTTCACCACTTGCGATACGGATTTGTTCACGCACTAAATCAATTCCAGTTACTTCTTCGCTAACCGGATGTTCAACTTGAAGTCGAGTATTTACTTCTAGAAACGAAATTGTTCCGTCTTGGCCAATAAGGAATTCACAAGTTCCAGCACCTTCATAGTTTGCCTCTTTTAAAATTGCTTTTGATGAATCATAAAGTTGTCTTCTTTGATCATCTGTTAAAAATGGAGCAGGAGCTTCTTCTACAAGTTTTTGGTGTCGACGTTGTAATGAACAATCTCTAGTTGAAACCACCACCACATTGCCAAATTTGTCAGCTAGACATTGTGTTTCCACATGTCGAGGACGATCTAGGTATCTTTCAACAAAACACTCACCTCGACCAAAAGCAGCGGTTGCTTCTCTAACAGCTGATTCATAAAGTTCTACTATTTCTTCTTGGTTACGAGCTACTTTTAATCCTCGACCACCACCACCAAATGCTGCTTTGATGGCAATTGGTAAACCGTATTTATTTGCAAAATCAACAACTTCACTTGCATCATTGACTGGATCTTTTGTTCCTGGAACTAAAGGTGCGCCAACTTTTGCTGCAATATGGCGTGCTTGAACTTTGTCACCTAAAGATTTAATTGCTGCAGGTGGTGGACCAATCCAAATCAATCCTGCATCAATAACACTTTGTGCAAAATCTGCGTTCTCAGAAAGAAAACCATAACCTGGATGAATTGCATCAGCACCTGAGCGTTTAGCAATTTCTAAGATTTTAGGAATAGAAAGATAAGTTTCTGAAGCAATAGTCCCATTTAAAGAATAAGCTTCATCAGCATGCAATACATGGAGTGCATCTCTATCTGAATCTGCATAAATAGCCACACTTGAAATTCCAGAATCTTTACAAGCTCTTGCTATACGAACAGCAATTTCACCACGATTGGCAATAAGTATTTTTGTAATTGAAAGTTTTTGTGAGCCAGATTTAGCCATGATTTATTACTTTATGCCATTTCCCACAATGATGTCCATGAGAGTCCAAGTTCACGAACAATTTCTCTAAGTGCCGGTAAAGATAAGCCGATCACATTACTGTGATCACCCTGGACCTCTTTCACAAACGCAGCGCCTAAAGAATCGATTGTGAAAGCACCAGCAACATTTAATGGTTCTTTTGTTGCAACATAATCAATAATTTCTTTATCATCAACGTTTGCAAATTCAACTTTAGTTGACACAACTCTTGTAATTGTTTGTTTATTATCCAGGCGAATAACAGTGTGACCGGTGTGCAAGATTCCTGATTTTCCGCGCATTTTTTGCCATCTAGCAATGGCATTTTCTGCATTAAGGGGTTTTCCTAAACTTTGAGATTCAAATTCAAGCATTGAGTCTGCTGCAATCAGGATTCCAGAGTTTAGGGAGACATTGTTTGTTAAAATATAATTTGCTTTAGCAATGGAAAGTTCTTTGACAACAATTTCAGTGGAGGAATCTTTGTATTGTTCTTGTATTTCTTTTTCATTAATTTCAGAGGCAATAACAATTGGTTGAATGTTTTGGCTTCGAAGAAGCATCAATCTGGCAGGGGAGGCAGAAGCCAGGATTACTGGAAAGCTCATGCTCCTGGAAGGTATGAATATTGCCAACCACTGTTTAGTTGGGGGGTATTTCTGAATCTAAATTGAGGACTATTCCAGTTACTAATTCTTTTCTTTTGCTTTCCTAATTCTTCTGAAGAATTCTTAGCAACTTGCAGTGCTACATGGATGGCAGCAATTTCATCTGCTGTTGGATTTCCTCTAATAATTTGAAATTCAAGTGGCTTGGTCACAGTGGGATATTTCCATGCTTCTTAGGAGGCATTGATTCACGTTTAGTAATTAGTTGGCGAAGACCTCTAATAATTCTGATTCTAGTTTCACTTGGTGCAATAACTGCATCAATCCAGCCACGTTCAGCTGCAACGTATGGATTATCAAAAGCTTCTTCGTATTCACTAATTTTGTCAGCACGCTCACTTACTGGATCTTTTGCTCTAGTGATTTCTTTTCTAAAGAGAATATTTACCGCACCTTGAGCACCCATTACCGCAACTTGAGCAGTTGGCCAAGCAAGATTTAAATCTGCACCTAGATGCTTTGATCCCATAACAATGTAAGCACCACCATAAGCTTTTCTGGTGATAACTGTTATTAAAGGAACTGTTGCTTCAGCATAGGCATAAATTAATTTGGCACCGCGTCTAATTATTCCGCCGTATTCTTGATCAACACCAGGTAAGAATCCCGGAACATCAACGAAGGTAATAATTGGAATATTAAAAGCATCGCAAGTTCGAACAAAGCGAGCAGCTTTTTCTGATGCTTCAATGTCTAAAGTTCCTGCAAATTGCATTGGTTGATTGGCAACGATTCCCACACTTTGTCCTTCAATGCGACCAAAACCAACCATAATGTTTGGTGCCCAACCGCCATGTATTTCAAAAAATTCATCATCATCTAAAACATGTTTAACTAACACGTGCATGTCATAAGGTTGGTTTGGTGAATCTGGAACCAAGGTATCCATTTCCAAATCATGTTGGTTGATTTGTAAATCGACTTTTGATTCAAAATGTTGTGAAGGTTCCGCATTATTAGAAGGTAAGAAACTAAGAAGTGTTCTCACATAATCCAAAGCATCATCTTCATCACTTGCCATGTAGTGAGCTACACCTGATTTTGTGGCATGAGCTCTTGCTCCACCTAAATCTTCAAAAGAAACTTCTTCGCCAGTTACAGTTTTGATTACATCTGGGCCGGTAATAAACATGTGTGAAGTTTTATCAACCATGACAACAAAATCAGTTAAGGCTGGTGAATAAACAGCTCCTCCAGCACAAGGTCCCATGATGATAGAAATTTGTGGAATAACACCTGATGCTCTGGTATTTCTTAAAAATATTTCTCCATACATTGCAAGTGATGCAACACCTTCTTGAATTCTTGCTCCACCTGAATCATTAATACCAATAATTGGTGCACCAGATTTAATTGCCAAATCCATTAACTTAACAATTTTTCCACCC
>BJFU01000002.1 GCA_014190035.1 Actinomycetes bacterium
CACCGATTGCCTTTACTTCTTCAGGGGTATAAACAGTTCCTGTTGGGTTTGATGGTGAAGAAAAAATAAGCAGTTTAGTTTTACTTGTATAGGCTTTTTCTAATTGTGCAACGTTTATTTTGTAATTAGTAGTTTCATCTGAATTAATAACAACAGGTTTACCACCAAAAATTTGTACAACTTCAGGATAGGTAACCCAATATGGAGCTTGTAATAAAACTTCATCACCTGGATTAATCAGTGTTGCCATAGTGTTAAAGATTGCTTGTTTACCACCATTTGTGACAACAACTTGATCAGCAGTTATTTCATAACCATCATCTCTAGTTGCAGCTTTGGCAATTGCTTCTCTAAGTGGAGCTAAACCAGGAGTTGGTGAATAGCGATGATTAGAAACTTCAGTTGCTGCTTTTTGTGCAGCTTCAACAATGTGTGCAGGAGTTGGAAAATCTGGTTCACCAGCTCCAAATCCGATAACGGGACGACCTGCTGCCTTTAAGGCTTTTGCTTTTGCATCTACTGCCAGGGTTGCGGACTCGGCAATGGCTTGAACGCGCTCGGAGATTTCTTTGCTCATAAACCCAATGTTGTCAGGCACTTCTCCTCGAGACTTCACCCACTAGGACTGATAAATACTGTGTCGGCGTAAACTCGTTCAGGCGTGAAGACGCTGTGCGAGGAATGCCTATCTTTTAAGCGTGATCGGCAGCTTTTGGTGCGCTTAGGGGTGTGGCGCAACTGGTAGCGTACCGGTCTCCAAAACCGGTGGTTGCAGGTTCAAATCCTGTCGCCCCTGCAAAATATTTTGACCCAAAACAAAAAGAAAAAGGACGAAGTATGACTGACAAACTTGCTAACGTAACTTTGGATGGCGCGCGTCAAAATCCTTTTATTAGAACTCGCGATTTTATTCGCGATGTAATTTCAGAATTAAAGAAAGTAGTTTGGCCAACTCAGCGCCAGCTAATTAATTACACAATCATTGTTTTAGTTTTCGTAGTTATCGTGGCATTAATTATTGCTGCACTTGATTTTGGTTTTACTCAAATAACTTTAAGAATTTTCGGAAACTAGGAAAAAGGAAAAACTGTGACTGAATCTCCGTTCTCGCACGTTGAAGATATTAAACCTGCCACAACCCCTGATAACGCATCAGTTGCTGTTGCTGACATGTTTTCTGCTTCCACAGTTGAGACTCCAGAAGTTGTTGATCCAATTGTTAATGACTCGCCAAACTTTGAACAACCAGTTGAAGAAGTAAAAGCAGAAGAAGCAGTTGTTGAAGAAGTAGTTGAAACTCCAGCAGAAGATATAGATCCTGTTGTTGCTTTTGCTGACTCCTTAAGACTGCAAGCTGGTGATTGGTTTGTAATTCATTCTTATGCTGGATTAGAAAATAGAGTTAAAACCAATATTGAAAACCGTATTATTTCCTTGAATATGGAAGATTACATTTTCCAAGTTGAAGTTCCAATTGAAGAAATTACTGAAATTAAAGCTGGAACAAGAAAACAAATTAAAAGAAACAAATTCCCAGGTTATGTTTTAGTTCGCATGGAACTAACCGATGAATCATGGGGAGTTGTAAGACACACTCCTGGTGTTACAGGTTTCGTAGGCCATGCCCACACACCATCACCATTAAAACTTGAAGAAGTTGTTGCAATTCTTGCTCCAAGAATTGAGAAAAGAATTGTTTCAGCAACAACTGGTCAAACTACAACTGTGCGTGAAGTTCAAGTACTTGATTTTGCAGTGGGAGATTCTGTCACAGTTGTTGATGGACCATTTGCCACATTGCAAGCAACAGTTTCTGAGATCAATATCGATTCACAGAAAGTAACTGGTCTGGTCGAAATATTTGGACGAGAAACACCAGTTGAACTCGGCTTTAGTCAGATTCAAAAGAACTAGAAAAAGGGAAAACAAAATGGCACCTAAGAAAAAAGTATCCGGCTTTATCAAGTTACAAATTGTGGCCGGTCAAGCAAACCCAGCACCACCAGTAGGTCCAGCTTTGGGTCAACATGGTGTGAACATCATGGATTTCTGTAAGGCATACAACGCAGCAACTGAACAACACCGTGGACAAGTAATTCCAGTTGAAATTACTGTTTATGAAGATCGTTCATTTACTTTTGTTACTAAAACTCCTCCAGCAGCAAGATTGTTATTAAAAGCAGCTGGAATCGAAAAGGGAACAAGTAATCCTTTGACAACAAAAGTTGGCAAAGTTACTAAGTCTCAAGTTAAAGAAATTGCAAACGTAAAGATGGCTGATTTGAACGCAAATGACATCGAAGCTGCATCACGCATTATCGAAGGAACTGCACGTTCAATGGGAATCACAGTCGTCGACTAAGAAAAGATTTCTTAAAAGACAAAGTGTCTTTTAAGAGTGGGAGAGCCTCTGCGGGCTCATTAAAAACCACAAACTGCAATCAATAAGGAGCAGGCAAATGAAACGCAGCAAGAAATATAGAGAGTCAGAAAAGTTAGTTGATCGCGAAAAGGTGCACACTGCGTTAGAAGCAGCAGCATTAGCGAAGAAAACAACCACTGTTAAATTCGATGCCACCATTGAAGTTTCAATGGCTTTAGGTGTCGATCCTAAAAAAGCTGATCAAATGGTTCGTGGCACAGTTTTGTTGCCTCATGGAACAGGAAAGACAGCACGTGTAATCGTTTTCGCAAACGCCGACAAAGCAGCAGAAGCAAGAGCAGCTGGTGCTGATGAAGTTGGTAGTGATGACTTAATTGAAAAAGTAGCTGGTGGATACACCGACTATGACGCAGTAGTTTCCACACCAGATCTTATGGGAAAAGTTGGTCGACTAGGAAAAGTTCTTGGACCTCGTGGATTAATGCCTAACCCAAAAACTGGCACAGTAACTATGGATGTTGCAAAAGCTGTAACAGACATTAAGGGTGGAAAGATTGAATTTAGAATTGATAAGAATTCAAATCTTCACTTCCCAATTGGACGTTCATCTTTCTCAGAACAACAATTAGCTGAGAACTACAACGCAGCACTTGATGAAATTGCTAGAGCAAAACCATCCTCAACAAAGGGTCGCTACATCAAGAAGGCAGTTATGTCTTCTTCTATGGGACCTGGCATTCCAGTTGAAGTGGGCGCTTCAGGATCAAGTGAGACCGAGGACTAAATCCTCATCTAGATTTCTCTAGATTTACCCCTGCAGGTAAGCACAACTTATGAGCAGGGGTAATCTAGGAAAAGTAAGAAGCCGAAGACCGCTGGATTTCTAAGAGATAAAACTTTTAGAAACTAAGCCTCAAAGAAATTTGAGAACCCGCGCAGGTGCGATCAAGATTAAAGAGACAAAGTAATTTGTCTTCTTAACCTGGTGCATATGCGCATCAGGTTTTTTTATTTCTCAAAAGGTTTTAGTAAAAACTAGCCTGATAAAAGGAAAGGGAGCCTCAATGGCGACTGCTGAAAAGTCCGCAGTTATAGCTGAGATGACGGAGAATTTCCGTAAATCAACTGCAACTGTAATGACTGAGTACCGCGGACTATCCGTTACGCAATTAAAAGAATTGCGTCGCGCATTGGGTCCTACAACAACTTATAAAGTTGTTAAAAATACTTTGTCTCGTTTGGCTGCAAAAGCTGCTGGTGTCGAAGGTTTAGATGAAATGTTAAAAGGCCCAAGTGCCATTGCATTCATCGAAGGTGACGCAGTTGAATCCGCAAAAGGTTTAAAAAATTTTGCTAAAGATAATCCTGCACTTGTTATTAAAGGTGCATACATGGATGGCAAAGTGCTTTCACCAAAAGAAATTCTTCGTCTGGCAGATCTTGAATCACGTGAAGTACTCCTTGCGAAGTTAGCTGGAGCAATGAATGCATCGCTTTCACAAGCTGTGTACTTGTTAGCCGCTCCATTAGCAAAGACTGCAAGAGCTTTAGGTGCATTGCAGCAACAGAAATCTCAAGAGAACTAAATAAAGGAAAAGGGAAAATAAAATGGCAAAAATAGCAACAGATGATCTATTAGGCGCATTCAAAGAAATGACTTTGATTGAACTTGCAGATTTCGTTAAATTGTTTGAAGAAACATTTGGCGTAACAGCTGCAGCTCCAGTTGCAGTCGCAGCAGCACCAGCTGGTGGCGGCGCAGGCGGAGACTCAGGCTCTTCTGATCAAGATGAATTCGATGTCATCTTGGAAGACGGCGGAGACAAGAAGATTCAAGTTATTAAAGAAGTACGTACCTTAACAAACTTAGGTCTAAAAGAAGCAAAAGATCTAGTTGAAGGTGCACCAAAGCCAGTACTTGAAAAAGTTAACAAAGAATCTGCAACAAAGGCTAAAGAATTATTAGAGTCTGCAGGCGGAAAAGTAACAATCAAGTAATAGCAAACTATTTGCAAAGAAATCCCCCACGAACAGGTCAAACTGTTCCCGGGGGATTCTTTTTTGACAAGACATTGCGCTTGAATCAACTGGGTTTTACATCTTCAAGGTTTATCCTTATCCATATGGTCAAATTGATTTTCAAAGAAATAAAAATGTTAGGAAATAGTTAAATGGAAATATTATTACTAGTAGGACGTTTGTTTTTCGCACTGTTGTTTATCGGTTCAGGAATTGGTCACCTTCGCCAAACAGCAGCAATGGCAGGTTATGCATCTTCTAAAGGTGTACCTGCAGCAAAAGCTGCAACAATCATTAGCGGTTTAATGATGATACTTGGTGCTGCTTATATTGCACTTGGTTTCTACGCAGATCTTGGCGCACTATTAATTTTCTTATTCCTTGTACCAACTGCATTTTTAATGCACCCATACTGGAAAGAAACAGATGCAATGACAAAAATGAACGAAATGATTGCGTTCAACAAAGACATCGCATTAGCAGGAGCTGCACTTGCCTTTTTCTACATCTTCGCACAACATGGCGAAACTGTAGGTTTGGTTTTGAGCAACACAACTTTGTTCTAAACAAATAAAGTAATAAAAGACCCTCCCTTAACGGGGAGAGTCTTTTAGTTTTAAAGTCTCATTAAATCTTGGCAAAACCAATGATTCCAAGTTAAGTTATTGCCATGGCAAGAACTGATAAAAAAACAATTGCAGCTGGTTCACCGAATGATTTGGGCTGGAGTGAATTAATTCAAGCGCCAGGAGAAACTCATGAAAATCAAATTCCAGTTGGAAAAGTTTTAGCAGTACTTGGTCATTTCTCAGACCTTCATGTGTGTGATCCTCAATCACCATCCAGGATGGAATACTTAGATCGTTTCTCAGATCCTGACCATAAATGGCGCGATGTAGTTGGTTATATCGGAACTTATCGAGCGCAAGAAATATTAACTACTCAAGTTGTGGCAGCAATGGTTGATGCCGTGAATGAAATAAAGAATGGCCCATTAACTAATGCACCAATTGAAGCCGTTGTTGTTACAGGAGACATGACTGATAACGCCCAACAAAATGAAACTAGTTGGTACATAAGTGCACTTAATGGTGGCAAAGTACAGCCAACATCGGGAAACACAGATAAATCTGAATGGGTCGGTTCACATAATGTTGAATATGACATTTCTTATTGGCATCCTGATGGTGCACCGGTCGGAAACGAATTAGATCGACCAATTGCAAAATTTGGTTTCCCCATCATTAAAGGATTGGTAGATAAGGCAAGGTCGACATTTAATTCCAGCGGTTTGAATGTTCCTTGGTTTGCCACTTTTGGCAATCACGATCAACTACTACAAGGAACAGTTGCTCCTAATCAAGATCTCCATGATTTATCAATTGGAGACAAACGAGTAACTAAATTGCCTGAAGATTTTTCAGATCCAGATTCAATATTGCCAGCAATTGCTGAAATTGGTCCTGCCAAGTATTTAGAAACAAAAAACTTTCCAGGTTCTACGATTTCTGCAGATATAACGCGGGCATTTAATTCTCCCGGGACTTTTGCAAAAGCTCATATTTCCGCAGGAGGAAATCCATTAGGACACGGCTTTACTAATGAAAATGTGGCAAACAACACTGCTTATTGGATTCATGATTTAGAAAATATTCGTCTTATTTCTATCGACACAGTTAATCCACATGGGGGATGGCAGGGCTCAATTGATGAAAAACAATTAATTTGGATCAGAGAGAAATTACTTGAAGCAAAAAATAAATATTGTGTTTTGCTTTCACATCACCCTTCACCAACTTTAGTTAATGACTACGCACCAACAAATGCTCCCAGAAGAGTAATTAGAGATGAATTATTAAAAGAGCTTTATCAACATAAAAATTTGATTGCCTGGATCGCAGGACATGTGCACAGGCACGCTTCAGGAATTCATACTAGGGAAGATGGATCAACATTTTTAGAATTCACAACTGCTTCTCACATTGATTGGCCACAACAATCAAGAGTGTTAGAAATAGTTAAAGAAGAAAATGCAATTGCTATCGCCTCCACAGTGATAGATCATGCAGGGCATTTGGACTGGCAAGGCAAAGATTTGGATTACTTAACAATGGCTGGAATTTCTCGAGTGCTTTCTTTGAATGATTGGCAAAGGAGAGATGACTTCAACCCAGTTCTTGCTCGCCAGGGCAACAAAGAGGACCGAAATGTGGTCTGGAGGGTGAGCGACCCCTTTTCCTCAAGGGATGTCTCGGGAAGATAACAATTTGCCCCACGCACCCCACAAACTTGACGAAGTAGGTAGGTGGTTGTTATAAGCAAGTGGCTTGTGGGTATGATTTTATTTTGCATCCCAAATCCCAGCCCGCAAGGGCTCGTTTTGTTTTGCGACCAAAGTTTTTTTAAAGTGCCCTTCCGACGAAAGGACGCCACTTGGCAACATCAGCCAAAGCTTCAGGAAAAAATGGACGTTTATCTTTTGGAAAAATTAAAGAACCACTTGAGGTTCCAAATCTTTTAGATTTACAAATCGAATCATTCGATTGGTTAATGGGTAATGAAAAATGGCAAGCACGTGTAAAGACTGCACTTGATGCTGGCAGAACAGATGTTCCAACAACTTCTGGTTTAACAGAAATATTTGAAGAAATTTCTCCAATTGAAGATCTTGCAGGATCTATGTCACTATCTTTTCGTGATCACAGATTTGAACCAGCAAAATACACAGTTGAACAATGTAGAGATAAAGACGTAACTTACGCACAGCCGTTATTCGTAACTGCAGAATTTATGAATAACGAAACTGGTGAAATTAAGTCACAAACAGTTTTCATGGGTGATTTCCCAATCATGACTAATAAGGGAACATTCGTAATTAATGGAACCGAACGTGTTGTGGTTTCACAATTAGTTCGTTCACCTGGTGTTTATTTTGAAAAGTCAATTGACAAAACAACTGATAAAGAACTTTTCACTGCAAAAGTAATTCCAAGCCGTGGTGCTTGGTTAGAATTTGAAGTTGATAAAAAAGATTTAGTTGGGGTTCGTTTAGATCGAAAACGTAAACAATCGGCAACAGTATTGCTAAAAGCATTAGGTATGACTGCTGATCAAATTGCAACTAAATTTGCTAAGTATCCAACAATTTTAGAAACTCTTGCCAAAGATTCAGTTCAAACTCAAGAAGAAGCTTTAGTTGATATTTATCGCAAAATGAGACCAGGTGAACCACCAACAATTGAAGGTGGCAGAAACTTAATTGATAACTACTACTTCAATTCCAAGCGTTATGACTTGGCAAAAGTTGGTCGTTACAAAGTTGGCAGAAAACTTGGTTCACAATTGCCATTACAACAAAACACATTAACTGTTGATGATATTTGTGACACTGTTGAATACATTGCGGCATTACATGCAGGAGTTACAGAATTAAACAAAACTCGCGGTAAAACAGTTGTTGAAATTGATGATATTGATCATTTCGGTAACAGAAGATTGAGAACAGTTGGCGAATTAATTCAAAACCAAATCCGTACCGGTTTATCACGTATGGAAAGAGTGGTAAGAGAAAGAATGACAACTCAAGATGTGGAAGCAATTACTCCACAAACTTTGATTAATATTCGTCCAGTTGTTGCTTCAATCAAAGAATTCTTTGGTACCAGCCAATTGTCACAATTTATGGATCAAACAAATCCACTTGCAGGCTTAACTCACAAACGTCGTTTGTCAGCTCTTGGACCTGGTGGACTTTCACGTGAACGAGCAGGTTTCGAAGTTCGTGACGTGCATCCTTCTCATTACGGAAGAATGTGTCCAATTGAAACTCCAGAAGGTCCAAACATTGGTTTGATTGGCTCCCTATCTTCTTTTGCTCGCGTTAACGAATTTGGTTTCATCGAAACTCCTTATCGAAAAGTAAGTAAAGGAAAAGTTACTAACCAAATTTCTTATCTAACAGCTGATGAAGAAGATCGTCACGTTATTGCTCAAGCAAATGCTGCTTTAGCTGCTGATGGAACATTCTCTGAAGAACGAGTTTTGGTTCGTCGTAAAGGCGGAGACGTAGATTTTGTTCTTCCAGATGACGTTGACTTTATGGACGTATCTCCACGACAAGTTTGGTCTGTTGCAACAGCAATGATTCCATTCTTAGAACACGATGATGCCAACCGTGCATTGATGGGTTCAAACATGCAACGTCAATCTGTACCTCTAATTAGAGCTGAAGCTCCATTAGTTGGAACCGGTATGGAATATCGCGCCGCAGTTGATGCAGGAGATGTTGTTATCTCTGAAAAAGCTGGTGTGATTTCTGAAATTAGTGCTGACACTATTGATGTTGCTAACGAAGATGGTTCATCTACTACTTACAAAGTTCAGAAATTCCGTAGATCAAACCAAGGAACCTCTTATAACCAAAAGCCAATTGTTAAAGAAGGCGAAAAAGTTAAAGCAGGTCAAGTTCTAGCTGACGGTCCATGTACCGATGGTGGAGAAATGGCCCTTGGTCGAAACCTACTTGTGGCATACATGCCATGGGAAGGTCACAACTACGAAGATGCGATCATTTTGAATCAAAGACTTGTGCAAGATGACGTATTAACTTCCATTCACATTGAAGAACACGAAATTGATGCTCGCGACACCAAATTAGGTGCAGAAGAAATTACTCGCGATCTTCCAAACGTTTCTGAAGAAGTTTTGGCAGATTTAGATGACCGCGGAATTATTCGTATCGGTGCTGAAGTTGTGCCAGGCGACATTCTTGTTGGAAAAGTAACACCAAAAGGTGAAACAGAATTAACACCTGAAGAAAGATTGCTGCGCGCAATTTTCGGTGAAAAAGCTCGTGAAGTAAGAGATACATCTTTGAAAGTTCCACACGGTGAAAGCGGAACTGTAATTGATATTAAAGTTTTCGATCGCGAACATGATGACGAAATGGGACCAGGAGTTAACCAAATCGTTCGTGTTTACATTGCACAAAAGAGAAAAATTACTGAAGGTGACAAATTAGCAGGACGCCACGGTAACAAAGGTGTCATTGCAAAAATTCTTCCAGCAGAAGATATGCCTTTCTTAGAAGATGGCACACCAGTTGACATCGTGTTAAATCCACTCGGAGTTCCAGGACGAATGAACTTAGGTCAAGTTTTGGAATTTCATTTAGGTTGGTTAGCTAAATCTGGTTGGGATATTGAAGGCACACCAAAGTGGGCAGAAAATATTCCAGAAAATATGAGAAAAGTTCCAGCTAATACAAAACTTGCCACACCTGTATTTGATGGTGCTAGAGAATCTGAAATTACAGGTTTGATGTCAGCATCACTTCCTTCTTCAAATGGTGATCGTTTAATTGGATCAAATGGAAAAGCTCGTTTGTTTGACGGACGAAGCGGCGAACCATTTCCTATGCCAATTGCAGTTGGATACAAATACATTTTGAAACTTCTACATTTGGTTGACGACAAGATCCACGCTCGTTCAACTGGTCCATACTCAATGATTACTCAACAACCACTTGGTGGAAAAGCACAATTTGGTGGTCAAAGATTTGGTGAAATGGAAGTTTGGGCTTTGGAAGCTTACGGTGCTGCATATGCACTTCAAGAATTATTAACAATCAAATCAGACGACGTATTAGGTCGTGTGAAAGTTTACGAAGCAATTGTGAAGGGTGAAAACATTCCAGAACCTGGAATTCCAGAATCCTTCAAAGTTCTTGTTAAGGAAATGCAATCTCTAGGACTAAACGTAGAAGTTATGTCAGGGGACGGCAAAGCTATTGAAATGCGTGACACAGATGAAGACGTATTTAGAACTGCTGAAGAACTAGGTATCGACTTATCACGTCGTGAACCAAGTTCTGTAGAAGAAGTTTAAGAAACTAGGAAAAGGGCGGAAATAGAAAAATGTTAGATGTAAATAACTTTGATCAATTACGTATCGGCCTAGCTTCTGCAACTGATATTCGTAGCTGGTCACATGGTGAAGTTAAGAAACCTGAAACCATTAACTACCGAACATTAAAGCCTGAGAAAGATGGCTTGTTCTGCGAAAAGATTTTCGGACCAACCCGTGATTGGGAATGTTATTGCGGTAAATACAAGCGTGTTCGATTCAAGGGAATCATTTGTGAACGTTGCGGAGTTGAAGTTACACGTGCAAAAGTTCGTCGCGAAAGAATGGGTCACATTGAATTAGCAGCACCAGTAACTCACATTTGGTACTTCAAAGGTGTTCCTTCACGTTTAGGTTACCTACTTGATCTTGCACCAAAAGATTTAGAAAAAGTTATTTATTTTGCTGCCTACATGATCACAGATGTTGATGTGGATGCACGTCACGAAGATCTTCCATCATTAGAAGCAAAACTTGATTCTGAAAAGAAGAAAATCACTAACCGTCGCGATGCTGACATTAATGCTCGTACTAAAAAACTTGAAGAAGACTTAAAAGTATTAGAAAAAGATGGCGCTAAGTCTGATCAAAAACGAAAAGTAAAAGAATCAGCAGAACGCGAAATGAATTCAATTCGCAGAAAAATTGATGCTGAAATCGACCGCCTAGCTTCAGTTTTTGATCGTTTCCGAAACCTTAAAGTGCAAGATCTTGAAGGTGACGAAATGTTGTATCGCGAAATGCGCGATAGATATGGTCGCTACTTCACCGGTGGTATGGGTGCTGCAGCAATTAAACGTCGTTTAGAAAACTTTGATCTGGTAGCAGAAGCTGCTTTGTTAAAAGAAGTAGTTCACTCAGGAAAAGGTCAAAAGAAAACCCGTGCACTAAAAAGACTTAAAGTAATTAACGCTTTTGATGCCACCACAAATTCACCAGCTTCAATGGTGCTAGATGCCATTCCAGTTATTCCACCAGATCTTCGCCCAATGGTTCAACTAGATGGTGGAAGATTTGCAACTTCAGATCTAAACGATTTGTATCGCCGTGTAATCAATAGAAACAATCGTTTAAAGAGATTGTTAGATCTTGGTGCACCAGAAATCATCGTGAACAACGAACGTCGAATGCTGCAAGAAGCAGTTGATGCGTTGTTTGATAACGGTCGTCGTGGTCGCCCAGTTACTGGTCCAGGAAATCGTCCGTTGAAATCTTTGTCAGACATGTTGAAAGGTAAGCAAGGACGATTCCGTCAAAACTTGCTTGGAAAACGTGTTGATTACTCAGGCCGTTCAGTAATCGTTGTTGGTCCACAATTAAAACTGCATCAATGCGGTTTGCCAAAACAAATGGCATTAGAGCTATTCAAACCATTTGTGATGAAACGTCTGGTTGATTTAAACCATGCACAAAACATTAAATCTGCCAAGAGAATGGTGGAAAGATCCCGTGCAGTTGTGTGGGATGTTTTGGAAGAAGTAATTACTGAACATCCAGTAATGCTTAACCGTGCTCCTACCTTGCACAGATTAGGTATTCAAGCATTTGAACCACAATTAATTGAAGGAAAAGCAATCCAAATTCATCCTTTGGTTTGTACTGCATTTAACGCAGACTTCGACGGTGACCAGATGGCTGTTCACGTACCACTTTCAGCAGAAGCTCAAGCTGAAGCCCGTATTTTGATGTTGTCTTCTAACAACATTTTGTCTCCAGCTTCAGGTAAGCCAATTACCACACCAACTCAAGACATGGTGTTGGGAATTTATTACCTAACCTTGCAAACTGCTGCAGCAAAAGGTGAAGGAAGAATTTTCTCATCCGTTGCAGAAGCTGTTATGGCCTACGACAGACATGAACTTGATTTGCAATCTGAAATCACAATTCGCTTAAGAAACGTTTACCCACCTCACGAACATGACACACCAAAAGGTTGGTCATTTGGTAAACCATTAATTCTTAAAACAACTCTTGGTAGATCTTTGTTTAACGAAGCCCTGCCAGATAACTATCCATTCATTAACTCAGTTGTGGACAAGAAGAAACTTGGCGCAGTTGTTACTGATTTAACTGAGAAATATCCAAAGATTCAAGTAGCACAAATTCTTGATCTTTTGAAAGAACTTGGTTTCCGTTGGGCAACTCGAAGCGGTGTAACCATTTCTATTGATGATGTTCTTGAACCACCAAGCAAAGACGCGTTGTTAAAGAAAGCTGAAGATATTGCAGCTAAAGTTCAAAAGAATTTTGAACGAGGCATGATTTCTGATGCTGAACGTCGTCAAGAATTAATTGATATCTGGACCAAAGTCACAGCAGAAATTGCTGAAGCTATGGAAAAGAATTTCCCAATTTCAAACCCTGTATGGATGATGGCTCACTCTGGTGCTCGTGGAAACATGATGCAAATCAGACAGCTTGCCGGTATGCGTGGTTTGGTATCAAATCCAAAGGGTGAAATTATTCCTCGCCCAATTAAGTCAAACTTCCGTGAAGGACTTTCTGTGTTGGAATACTTCATTTCTACACACGGTGCTCGTAAAGGTTTGGCTGACACAGCTTTGAGAACTGCAGATTCTGGTTACTTAACTCGTCGTCTAGTTGACGTGGCACAAGATGTAATTATCCGTGAAGAAGATTGCGGAACAGATCGCGGATTGAAAGTAACAATTGGTGAAAAAGGTCAAGATGGCGTAATTCGTCCAGTTGAATTTGTTGACACCACAGTTGCATCCCGTGTTTTGTCTGACGAAGTAAAAATCAACCAAGAAACACTAGCTCATCGTGATGATGAACTTTCAATGAGTTTAATTACTGAACTTATTGAAGACGGTGTTACTGAAATTAAGGTTCGCTCAGTATTAACTTGCGAATCAAAACTTGGAACATGTGCTCGTTGCTACGGCCGCTCAATGGCTAGTGGCAAGTTAGTTGATGTGGGTGAGGCTGTTGGAATTATCGCTGCTCAATCAATTGGTGAGCCTGGAACTCAGTTAACAATGCGTACTTTCCACACTGGAGGAGTAGCAGGAGCAGACATTACACACGGTTTGCCACGTGTTGTTGAGTTGTTTGAAGCTCGTACTCCAAAAGGTGTTGCTCCAATCAGCGAAGTAGCAGGAAGAATTCGCGTTGAAGAAACTGATAAGACTCGAAAGATCGTTGTGATTCCAAACGACGGTGCTGAAGAAGTTGCCTATCCAGTTTCTAAGAGAACTCGTTTAATGGTTGAAGACGGACAAGCTGTTGAAGTTGGTCAACAATTAGTTGTTGGTGCAGTGGATCCTAAACAAGTACTTCGAGTACTTGGACCTAGAGAAGTTCAAGTTCACTTGGTAAACGCAGTTCAAGAAGTTTACCGCTCTCAAGGTGTAAGCATTCACGATAAGCACATTGAAGTAATTGTGCGCCAAATGCTACGTCGCGTAACCATCATTGAATCAGGGGATGCAAATCTTCTACCTGGTGAATTGGTTGATCGCGTGGTATTTGAAACTGAAAACAGAAGAGTTGTGCAAGAAAGTGGTAAACCAGGTTCAGGAAGACCAGAACTTATGGGTATCACCAAGGCATCTCTTGCAACTGAATCATGGTTGTCAGCTGCATCATTCCAAGAAACAACTCGTGTTCTAACTGATGCTGCTATCAATGAGAAATCAGATTCACTTGTTGGTTTGAAAGAAAACGTGATCATTGGAAAACTAATTCCAGCTGGAACTGGTTTGCCACGTTACCGTCACGTTCGAGTTGAACCTACCGAAGAAGCAAAAGCTGCAATGTATGCCTCAATGTCAAGTTACGACGATATTGATTACACCTCATTTGGTGTAGGTGGCGGACAAGCTGTGCCTTTGGATGATTATGACTCAGGGGCTAATCAAAGATAATTAAAGAAATAAAAAATGGCCCCCAAAAAAATGGGGGCCATTTTTATTTAATCAATAACAGTTCTTCGAGGTCCAACACCCCATGCAATGTAATTCCACATCCAGTCAGCAATAACGCTGATTCGATTTCTTCCTCCAGCTAAATAGAAAACATGAAGTGCGAGCCAAGTAAGCCAAGCAAGTGTTCCATGAAGTCTTAATCCACCTGGCATCTCAACAACTGCTCTTCTTCGGCCAATTGTTGCCATTTGACCTTTGTCGGTGTATTTAAATTTTGTTAATTCCTTGTTGTTTTTTAGATTTAAAATTTGTTTAGCAACATGTCGTCCCATTTGTAATGCAACAGGAGCAATCATTGGCAAAGGATTGCCTTTAAATTGCAAATGAGCGCCATCACCAATTACAAAAACACCTGATGTAGTTTGCAGATTGTCATTGATCATTAATCGATTTGATCTATCTGTTTCACCTAAAGATGTCCAAGTTGAATAAGCAGCAACTCCTGCAGCCCAAATAAAAGTTCCACCTATTAGCACTTCGCCACTTTTTAGGTGAACTTCTGTCTTATCCATTTGATCTACTGCTGCATTAGTTTTTACAGTTACGCCTATTTCTTCTAATTCTGATTGAGCATGTTTAGATGACTTCTCATGAAACATTGGTAAAACTCGAGGGCCTGCTTCAACTAAAGTTACACTTGCTTGTTTGTAAAGTTTAGGAAATTCATATTTCATACTTTTTTGTAATTCTGCAACTGCTCCAGATACTTCAACACCAGTAGGACCTGCACCAATTACAACTACTTTTAAAGCTTCAACTGGCTGGTGTCCTGCTTCAACTTCTTCATACATACCTAGTAATTGTTTCTTAATCTTTCTAGCTTCCAAAATTGATTTCATTTGCAATGCATTTTCTTGGACACCGCTGACGCCAAAAGTTGTTCCAGTGCTTCCAGTTGCTAAAACTAGTTGGTCATATTGAATTATGGCTTGATCTGCCAAAGTTATAGTTTTTGAATCAGTGCTTACTTTTGTTACTTCACCTCGACGAAAAAGTACACCAGGAATAGCCGCTCTTACTGGATAAGCAATGTCATCTTCTGGTAAACCACCTGTTGCAACTTGGTATAGAAGAGGAGAAAAAAGTTGATAGGGGTGTCTATCAACAATTGTTACTTCAATATCTTTTTGTCCAGCCAGCTTTCGGGCTGTTGCTAGCCCACCAAAGCCTGCTCCCACAATGACAACTCTCATAAGGCTAATTATGACGGCTAATTGAGTTAACTACCATTCAAAATTGCCCTAATTTTTCTTAATTAAAAACATCTGTTGGAAGATCAAGCACTTCGTCCATCACACCTGATGGTTGAACTTTGTCATATTGAATTTCAATGTTGCTAAAAACTCTTTTTCCTGATTCTGAAGTGACTGGTTTAGTTAATTTGATTTCAACTGCAGAAATGACGTCTTTTCCTTCAGCACAACTTGGTTCACAGTCATTGGCTGTGGAAGTTCCAGCTCCAGTTGCCTCGGTGGGAGTCCAGCTGGACCAGGTGATTTCATTCAAAATTTGACCCGCATCGGCACAATAAAGGACTAATTCGACCGGTTTTTCCTCGAAAGTCACGCAATTGACTACATATATATTTGTATTTCCACTGGTTTGAGCCACAGGAGCAGCCTGATTACAGCCCGAAATCACGAGGGAAAGGGTCAGAAGGGACAGAAGTCTCATTAGCACAAAATGAGGCTAGCGCCTGGGAACCCGACCCCCGATGTCGGGCGTGCCGTGGCCATTGCGTAAATTGGTATCTCGCGTCTCAAGTGAAAAAAGGGATTTTCCCTCACGCATTTGATCGTTAACTTTCAGCAAGATCGAAAGAAATTAAGTACAAAAGAGAAACTGGAGTAACTGCGTGCCTACGATTCAACAACTCGTACGCAAGGGTCGCCAAGAAAAATCGGCGAAGAGTAAAACACCAGCGCTTAAAGGTTCACCTCAGCGCCGTGGTGTTTGCACACGCGTTTATACAACAACTCCAAAAAAACCAAACTCTGCTTTAAGAAAAGTTGCACGTGTTCGTTTATCTTCTGGTATGGAAGTCACTGCATACATTCCAGGTGTTGGACATAACTTGCAAGAACATTCAATTGTTTTAGTTCGCGGTGGTCGTGTTAAAGATCTTCCAGGTGTTCGTTACAAAATTATTCGTGGTTCTCTTGATACACAAGGTGTAAAAGATCGTAAGCAAGCAAGAAGCCGTTATGGTGCAAAGAAAGAGAAAAGCTAATGCCACGTAAAGGTCCAGCACTTAAGCGCCCGCTAATTTCAGATCCAGTTTATTCTTCACCTTTAATTACCCAATTAGTAAATAAGATTTTATCTCGCGGTAAGAAATCAACTGCAGAATCAATTGTTTACGGTGCACTAAATGGTGCAAAAGATAAAAGTGGAACAGATCCAATTATTACTTTGAAAAAAGCTTTAGAAAATATTAAACCAACTGTTGAAGTTAAATCACGACGTGTTGGTGGTGCAACTTATCAAGTTCCAGTTGAAGTAAAGCCTGCGAGAGCAACTGCGTTAGCTCTTCGTTGGTTAGTTGATTTTTCAAGAGTTCGCAGAGAAAAATCAATGACTGAAAGATTGATGAATGAAATTTTAGATGCATCAAATGGTTTAGGTGCATCTGTTAAGAAACGCGAAGACACCCACAAGATGGCTGAAGCAAATAAAGCATTTGCTCACTATCGCTGGTAATTAGGAAAAGGAAAAGAAAACAGTGGCAACAGGTACGCAGCTCGATTTAGCTACGGTGCGAAATATCGGCATCATGGCTCATATCGACGCGGGTAAAACTACAACTACTGAACGAATTCTTTTCTACACAGGCGTTAACTACAAAATTGGTGAAGTTCATGATGGTGCAGCAACTATGGATTGGATGCCACAAGAACAAGAACGCGGTATCACTATTACATCTGCTGCAACAACTTGTACCTGGGATGACCATTTAATTAACATCATTGATACACCAGGCCACGTAGATTTCACAGTCGAAGTTGAACGTTCTCTTCGAGTACTAGACGGTGCAGTTGCAGTGTTTGACGGAGTTGCTGGTGTTGAACCACAATCAGAAACCGTTTGGCGCCAAGCAGATCGTTACAAAGTTCCTCGTATTGCATTCATTAACAAACTTGATAGAACCGGTGCAGTTTATACCCGCACTTACGACATGTTGATTGAAAGATTGCACGCACCAGTTGTGTTATTACAACTTCCAATTGGAACTGAAGGCGAATTCGCAGGAATCGTAGATTTGATTGACATGAAAGCTTATGTTTGGGATCTTGAGGCAAACAAGGGTGACGAATTTGAAACTTTAGAAATTCCAGCAAATATGTTAGATGAAGCAAAAGCAAAACGTGCTGAAATGATTGAAAAACTTGCAGACATTGACGATTCAATTATGGAATTGTTCATGGAAGAAAAAGAACCATCCAGAGAACAAATCATTGCTGCAATTCGTAAAGGCACAGTTAACTTCTCAGTTGTTCCAGTAATCATGGGTTCTGCATTTAAAAACAAAGGTGTACAACAAATGTTGGACGCAGTTGTGAGATATCTACCAAGTCCATTAGAAGTTGGTGCAATTAAAGGTTTCAAACAAGGAGATCCTTCAGTTGAAATTGATAGAGCTCCTTCTGAGGACGAACCATTCTCAGCTCTTGCATTCAAGATTATGAGTGATCCTCATCTTGGAAAATTGACTTACATTCGAATTTATTCTGGAAAATTAGAACCAGGAACATCAGTCTTAAATGCTACAAAAGATAGAAGAGAAAGAATTGGCAAGATTTATCAAATGCACGCCAATAAGCGTGAAGAAAGAGAATCAGCAACTGCAGGTTTAATCGTGGCAGTTATGGGATTAAAAGACACCACAACAGGTGACACACTTTGTGATCAAGATAAACCAGTTGTTCTTGAATCAATGGACTTTCCAGATCCAGTTATTCACGTAGCAATTGAACCAAAAACTAAGAACGATCAAGACAAACTTGCTACTGCAATTCAAAGACTTGCTGAAGAAGACCCAACATTCCATGTTCGTGGAGATGAAGAAACCGGTCAAACAATTATCGGTGGAATGGGTGAGCTTCATCTAGAAGTTCTAGTAGATCGCATGAAACGTGAATTTAAAGTTGAAGCAAACGTTGGTAAACCACAAGTTGCATATCGCGAAACCATCACTAAAAAAGTTGAAAAAGTTGATTACACCCACAAGAAACAATCTGGTGGTGCTGGACAATTTGCTCGCGTAATTGTTGATATCGAACCAAACACCACTGAAGGTGGCGGTTATGAATTCGTTAACAAAGTTTCTGGTGGAAGAATTCCTAGAGAGTACATTCCTTCAGTTGACGATGGTGCTCAAGAAGCAATGGTTAACGGAGTATTAGCCGGTTACCAAATGGTTGATATCAAAGTTACTTTGCAAGACGGCGCATACCACGATGTTGACTCTTCAGAATTAGCTTTCAAAATTGCTGGATCAATGGCATTTAAAGAAGCCGCTCGAAAAGCAAATCCTGTTTTGTTAGAACCAATGATGGATGTTGAAGTAGTAACACCTGAAGATTTCATGGGTGATGTAATTGGAGATTTGAATTCACGTCGTGGCCAAATTCAAGCTATGGATGAAAGAGCCGGTGCTCGCGTTGTTAAAGCTCTTGTTCCATTAAGCGAAATGTTTGGTTATGTAGGTGACTTGCGTTCCAAAACACAAGGACGTGCAAGTTACTCAATGCAATTTCATTCTTACGCGCAAGTACCAGCTGCAGTTTCGCAAGAAATTGTTGCGAAGGTTCGCGGCGAGTAAGAAAGAAAGAACCGTGCAATTAGCAAACTGCTAATTGTCGGAATAAAAAAACGCAGGTCAAAGGAGAAGCAAAGTGGCAAAGGCCAAATTCGAGCGTACAAAACCGCACGTAAATATCGGCACCATCGGCCACATCGACCACGGCAAAACCACATTGACCGCGGCGATTACCAAGGTGCTACACGACAAATATCCGGATGTAAATCCATTTACTCCGTTCGACCAAATTGACAAAGCTCCTGAAGAGCGTCAACGCGGTATCACCATTTCGATTGCACACGTCGAATACCAAACTGAAGCACGTCATTATGCACACGTTGACTGCCCAGGCCACGCTGACTACATCAAGAACATGATTACTGGTGCAGCACAGATGGACGGCGCAATTCTTGTTGTTGCTGGAACTGACGGACCAATGCCACAAACAAAAGAACACGTTTTGTTGGCACGTCAAGTTGGTGTTCCTGCAATCGTTGTTGCATTGAACAAGTGCGATACAGCAGATCCAGATTTGTTAGAACTTGTTGAAGAAGAAATTAGAGAACTTCTAACCAAGTACGAATTCCCTGGAAAAGATACTCCAATTGTTCGCATCTCAGCTTTGAAAGCTCTTGAAGGCGATGCTAAATGGGCAGAATCAATCATGGAATTAATGACAGCTGTTGACACATTTATTCCAACTCCAGTACGTGAAATCGAGAAGCCATTCTTGATGCCAGTTGAAGACGTTTTCACGATCACAGGTCGTGGAACAGTTATCACAGGTCGTATTGAAAGAGGACAAGTAAAGGTTAACGAGGAAGTTGAAATCGTGGGAATCCGCGAAACTTCACAAAAGACAATCGTTACCGGTATCGAAATGTTCCGCAAACTTCTTGACGAAGGTCAAGCCGGCGAAAACGTTGGTTTGTTACTTCGTGGAACAAAGCGTGAAGATGTTGAACGCGGTATGTGCGTTGTTAAACCAGGAACTTCAACACCACACACCAACTTCGAAGCTCAAGTTTATATTTTGAGCAAAGACGAAGGTGGACGTCACACTCCATTCTTCAATAACTACCGTCCACAGTTCTACTTCCGTACAACTGACGTGACTGGAGTTTGCGAATTACCAAACGGTGTCGAAATGGTTATGCCAGGAGACAACACTGAAATGAAGGTCGAGTTAATTCAACCGATCGCCATGGAAGACGGTCTTCGCTTCGCAATTCGCGAAGGTGGACGCACTGTTGGAGCAGGTCGAGTAATCAAGATTGTTAAGTAATTAACGATCACATTTGACTTTCAAGCGGGATGGGCAAAACCTGTTCCGCTTGAAACCAAAAGCAAGAAACCGAAACTAAAAGGAAGCAAAGGCGAAACCGATGGCCGGACAAAAGATCCGTATCAGGCTAAAGGCCTACGACCATGAGGTCATTGACTCTTCTGCAAAGAAGATTGTCGAAACTGTGACCAAAACTGGTGCGAAGGTTGCTGGTCCGGTGCCACTTCCAACTGAGAAAAATGTTTACGTAGTAATACGTTCACCATTTAAATACAAAGATTCCCGTGAGCATTTTGAAATGCGCACACACAAAAGACTTATCGACATTTTGGATCCAACTCCAAAAACTGTTGATTCACTAATGCGTCTGGACCTTCCAGCCGGTGTTGATATTGAAATCAAGTTATAGAAGGTAGGTGACTAACAATGGACAGAAACGTTAAAGGTTTGCTTGGTGAAAAACTAGGCATGACTCAAGTTTGGGATGAATCAAACAGAGTTGTACCAGTAACAGTTATTAAAGCTGGTCCAAATGTTGTCACTACTGTTAGAACTCCTGAAAAAGATGGTTACTCAGCAGTGCAATTAGCTTTTGGTCAAATTGATCCTAGAAAAGTTAACAAACCTGAACAAGGTCATTTTGCAAAAGCTGGAGTTACTCCTCGTCGCCACCTTGTGGAATTAAGAACACTAGATGCAAACAACTACACGGTTGGTCAAGAATTAAATGCTGATGTATTTACTGCAGGAGATGCAGTAGATGTAACAGGAACTTCACGTGGACATGGTTTTGCTGGTGTTATGAAAAGACACGGCTTCCATGGACTGCGCGCTTCCCATGGTGTGGAAAGAAAACACAGATCTCCAGGTTCAATTGGTGCATGTGCCACCCCTGGTCGAGTTTTCAAAGGTATCAAAATGGCTGGACGTATGGGTTCAGATCGCATCACCACAATCAATTTGACTGTGGCAAAAGTTGATGCCGAAAACGGTTTACTACTAATTAAAGGTGCAGTACCAGGACCAATTGGTTCACTAATCCTTGTTAGATCTGCTGCCAAGAATCAAGTTAAGGCAGGTAAAAAATAATGTCTTCTGTACAAATCACAACACCACAAGGTAGTGCTTCAGGTTCAGTTGAATTGCCTGCAGAAATTTTTGATTGCCAAGTAAATGTTCCCTTGATGCATCAAGTTGTGACTGCACAATTAGCTGCTGCTCGCCAAGGATCACAAAAAACTAAATCACACAGTGAAGTTTCTGGTGGCGGTAAAAAACCTTACAAACAAAAAGGAACAGGAAACGCACGTCAAGGTTCTATTCGTTCCCCACAATGGACTGGCGGTGGACACGTTCACTCCATCGTTCCTCGCGAATACTCAGAAAGAACACCTAAGAAAATGAAAGCCGCAGCACTTCGCTCAGCATTAAGTGACAGAGCTCGCGAAAATCATGTTCACATTTTGAGTGCAATTGTGGAAGGCGAAAAGCCATCCACCAAGCAAGGTGTACAAGCTGTAAGAAACGTTGCTAAGGGCAAAAAAGTATTAGTAGTTGTTTCTTTAAATGAATTAATTGGTTGGTTTTCTTTGAGAAACGTAAACGAAATGCATGTTGTTTCTCCAGGACAATTAAATACCTATGACGTTTTAGTAGCTGATGATGTTGTTTTCACAAAGACCGCTTTGGATGAATTCTTGAGTGGTCCACGCACAGGTAAATCTGCCAGTGCTGTTGGTCGCGCAACTGATGCAGAGGTTGGTGCATAAATGGATAAAAACTTGTTAAGAGAAGTATTAATAGCACCAGTTGTTTCTGAAAAGAGTTACTCACTTTTGGATGAAAACAAATACACATTTGTGGTTAAGAAAGACGCAAATAAAACCCAAATCAGACAAGCTGTTGAAGAATTATTCAACGTAAAAGTTTTGAGTGTTAACACACTTAATAGAAAAGGTAAAACTTACCGCACTCGTTTTGGTGAAGGATCTAGATCAGACACCAAAAGAGCAATCGTATCCCTTGCGCAAGGCGATCGAATTGACATCTTCAATGCGCCAAGTGCTTAAGGGGAGTTGAGATAACTAATGGGTATTAGAAAATTAAAACCAACCACACCATCTAACCGTGGTGCATCAGTTGCTGACTTCTCTGAAACTACTCGTTCTACTCCTGAGAAATCATTAATCCGACCAATTCATTCTAAAGGTGGACGAAACAACCAAGGAAGAATTACTACTCGTCATCAAGGTGGCGGACACAAACGTGCTTATCGTTTGATTGATTTCAAACGTTTAGACAAAGATGGCGTTCCAGCAACTGTTGCTCATATCGAATATGACCCAAACAGAACTTCACGTATTGCATTGCTTCACTTTGCAGATGGTGAAAAGCGTTACATTTTGGCACCAAACAAATTGAAACAAAATGATCCAGTTGAAACTGGTCCAAGTGCAGACATCAAACCAGGAAATAATTTGCCTTTAAGAAATATTCCAGTAGGTACCGTTATTCACGCAGTTGAATTAAAACCAGGTGGCGGAGCAAAAATGGCTCGTTCAGCTGGTGCAAGTATTCAACTTGTTGCCAAAGAAGGTCAACTTGCACAACTAAGACTTCCATCAGGTGAAATTAGAAGCGTTGATGTTAGATGCCGTGCCACAGTTGGCGAAGTTGGTAACGCTGAACAATCAAATATCAACTGGGGTAAAGCCGGACGTATGCGTTGGAAAGGTGTTCGTCCAACAGTTCGTGGTGTTGTTATGAACCCAGTAGATCATCCTCATGGTGGTGGAGAAGGTAAAACTTCCGGTGGTCGCCATCCTGTTAACCCTTCAGGTAAACCAGAAGGTAGAACTCGCAGACCTAAGAAAGCTTCACAACAATTTATTGTTCGTCGTCGTCCAGCTAACAAAGCTAGAGGTGGGAAATAACCGTGGGTAGAAGTTTAAAGAAGGGTCCATTTGTTGACACTCACTTATTAAAAAAAGTGAATGATCAAAATGAAAAGAAAACAAAAAATGTTATCAAGACTTGGTCTCGTCGTTCCATGATCATTCCTGACATGTTGGGACACACCATTGCAGTTCATGATGGCAAAAAACACATTCCAGTTTTTGTGACAGAACAAATGGTAGGTCACAAACTTGGTGAATTTGCACCAACAAGAACTTTCCGTGGACACATTAAGGGTGACGATAAAAAAGTCACTAAGGGCGAATAAAGGATTATGACAATGGAATCAAGAGCATCAGCACGATTTGTTCGTGTGACACCGATGAAAGCTCGTCGCGTAGTTAATTTAATTCGCGGTCTTTCAGCACGTGAAGCACAAGCCGTGTTGCGTTTTGCTGATCAAGCAGCATCAGAACCAGTTGGCAAAGTTTTGAAATCTGCCATGGCTAATGCGCAAAATAATCAAAATGTCGACCCAACAACTCTTTATGTGGCAGAAGCTTTCGTTGACGAAGGCCCAACCATGAAACGAATTCGTCCCCGTGCCCAAGGACGTGCGTATGCAATTCTGAAGAGAACTTCTCACATCACTTTAATTTTGGAACCACAAGGATCAGCTCCTAGAAGAAAACCAGGACGCAGATCAAATAAGCCAAAGGCTAAAGAAGTTATTACCAAAACTGTTAAAACAGAAACTGCTGCAACAACATCTGCTCCAGTTGCTAAGAAAGCTGCACCAGCGAAAAAAGCTGCTGCTAAAAAGACTGCTGCGAAGAAGACTACAAAGGGAGGCACTAAGTAATGGGACAAAAAGTTAACCCACATGGCTTCCGTTTGGGATACACCTCTGATTACACCAGTAAATGGTTTGCTGACTCAACCAAAAAAGGTGAGCGTTACCAAGATTACATAAAAGAAGATATTTTAATTCGTAAAATGTTAACTGCTGGTATGGAACGTGCTGGAATTTCACATGTTGACATTGAAAGAACTCGTGAAAGAGTTCGTATTGACATTCACACTGCCCGCCCAGGAATTGTTATTGGTCGTCGTGGTCAAGAAGCAGACAGAATTCGTATTGATCTAGAAAAATTAACTGGTAAACAAGTTCAGTTAAACATTTTGGAAGTTAAAAATCCAGAAGTTAATGCCCAATTGGTTGCCCAAGGTGTGGCAGAACAATTAGCAAGCCGTGTTTCATTCCGTCGTGCGATGAGAAAAGGTATGCAATCAGCACTTAAAGGTGGAGCTAAAGGAATTAGAGTTCAAGTTTCAGGTCGTTTAGGTGGTGCTGAAATGAGTCGCTCCGAGTTTTATCGTGAAGGACGCGTTCCATTGCACACACTAAGAGCAAACATTGAATACGGATTCCACGAAGCTTTAACTACATTTGGTCTTATTGGTTGCAAAGTTTGGATCTTCAAGGGTGATGCACCAGTTACAAAAGCTGAAAAAGAAGCTCGTCAACAACAAGAACGCTTACAAGCCCAAGCAGCACAAGTTGCCAAGCAAACAAAAGCTCCTAGAAAACCTAAAAAAGAAACAGCTGAAAAAGCTGTCGCAACTGAAGGAGCAGCAGAATAATTATGTTGATTCCTAAAAGAGTTGCACACAGAAAACAACACCATCCAAGAAGAACTGGTAAGGCAAAGGGTGGCACAAAAGTTGAATTCGGCGATTACGGTTTACAAGCTTTGACTTCTGCTTATGTCACAAACAGACAAATTGAAGCAGCACGAATTGCCATGACTAGACACTTAAAGCGTGGTGGAAAAGTTTGGATCAATATTTATCCAGATCGTCCATTAACCAAAAAACCTGCAGAAACACGCATGGGTTCTGGTAAAGGTTCTCCTGAATGGTGGGTAGCCAACATCAAACCAGGTCGCGTGATGTTTGAAGTTACTTTTCCTGATGACAAAGTTGCACGCCAAGCTTTGGAAAGAGCAATGCACAAATTACCTATGAAATGTCGAATTATTACTCGTGATTTGGTGGAGGGATAAATGGCTAAAGCAGCTAAAACACAAGAATTTCGTGGTCAAACCAATGAAGACTTGGCAAAGAAATTGAAAGATGCCAAAGAAGAATTGTTTAACCTACGTTTCCAATCAGCAACCGGTCAATTAGAAAACCATGGTCGTTTGCGCACAGTTAAAACTGAAATTGCTCGCATCTACACAATCATGCGTGAACGCGAACTGGGAATTACTCCGGTTGATACAGAAGGTGCTGCATGAGTAACTCTGTAGATAGAAACGATCGTAAAACACGTGAAGGAATTGTGGTTTCAAACAAAATGGATAAAACCATTGTTGTGAAATTAGAAGAACAATACACACATTCTCTTTATGGAAAAGTTGTTAACCGTTCTGTGAAATTTAAAGCACATGACGAAAAGAACGAAGCAGGAATTGGAGATCGTGTGTTGTTAATGGAAACAAGACCACTTTCTGCAACCAAACGTTGGCGCATGGTCAGCATCATAGAAAAAGCTAAGTAAAGGGCAGGCGAAAAAAATGATTCAATCAGAGTCACGACTTCGAGTCGCTGACAACACAGGAGCCAAAGAGCTGTTGTGTATTCGCGTGCTGGGCGGTTCTCATCGACGTTACGCAAGTATTGGCGATGTCATCGTTTGCTCAGTTAAAGATGCCATTCCAGGTGGCGCTGTTAAAAAAGGTGAAGTTGTCAAAGCTGTTGTGGTGCGAATTGTTAAACAAGTTCGTAGACCAGATGGTTCATACATTCGCTTTGATGAAAACGCAGCCGTTATCTTGAAAGAAGATGGCGAACCACGTGGAACTCGTATTTTTGGTCCAGTTGGTCGCGAGTTGCGCGATAAAAAATTTATGAAGATTATTTCTTTAGCACCGGAGGTGTTGTAAATGGCTTCCATGCACATTAAAAAAGGCGATTTAGTTCAAGTAATTAGTGGTAAAGATCGTGGTACAACTGGTCGAGTATTAAAAGTTGATCCAACTCAAGGTCTTGTCACTGTTGAAGGCGTAAATAGAGTAAAGAAACACACTAAAGCTGCCCAATCAGAACGTGGTGCTGCTGTGGGTGGAATTTTAACTATTGAAGCCCCACTTGATGCCAGCAACTTAATGGTGGTTGATCCAAGTGATAACAAACCAACCAGAGTAAGACGCCGTAGAGACAAAATTGAAAAGAAGCGTGCTGATGGCACAACTTACGTTTCATCTCGACTTGTTCGCGTTTCGGCTCGTACCGGAAAGGAAATCTAAATGACTGCTACTCAAACAAAAGTTACTCCACGTTTGAAGCAACGCTATGCAGCAGAAATTGCTCCAGCGTTACAAAAAGAATTCGGTTTCAAAAACGTTAACCAAGTTCCACGTTTAACAAAAATTGTTGTGAACATGGGTGTTGGTGAAGCTGCAAAAGATTCCAAACTTATTGAAGGTGCAGTAAGAGATTTAACAATCATTACTGGACAAAAACCAGCGATTGCCAAAGCTACAAAATCAATTGCTAACTTCAAACTTCGTGAACACCAACCAATTGGTGCACATGTAACAATTCGTGGTGACAGAATGTGGGAATTCCTAGATCGTCTATTAGCTGTTGGTTTGCCACGTATCAGAGATTTTCGTGGTCTATCACCAAAACAGTTTGATGGCAGAGGAAACTACACATTTGGTTTAACCGAACAATCTGTGTTTATTGAAATTCCTCAAGATTCAATCGATCGCCCTCGCGGTATGGACATCACAATTGTCACAACTGCAAACAACAATGATGAAGGACGCGCATTGCTTAAATTGCTCGGCTTTCCGTTCAAGGAGGCATAACCAATGGCAAAGACTTCGATTGTTCAAAAACAACAACGCAAACCAAAGTTTAAAGTTCGCGCATACACACGTTGTGGAGCATGTGGAAGACAACGTGCAGTTTATCGAAAATTCAACTTGTGCCGCATTTGTTTCAGAAACAAAGCACACAAAGGTGAACTACCAGGTATTACCAAGAGCAGTTGGTAAGAAAACAAGACGCTGAAGGTCTGATTCATATTGAATCAGAAACCACAACGAGAAAGGCCTAAAAAGCCATGACAATGACAGATCCGATCGCGGACATGTTGGCACGTTTGCGTAACGCAAACACAGCTCACCATGACACTGTTGCGATGCCATATTCCAAAATTAAGAAAAACATTGCCGAAATTTTGAAAGCAGAAGGCTACATCAAAGGATGGAAAGCTGAACCTGCCCGAGTTGGACAAAGTTTAGTTTTAGATCTTAAATACGGCCCAAGTCGTGAAAGATCTCTTTCTGGTTTAAGAAGAGTTTCACGTCCAGGTCTAAGAGTTTATGCAAAAAATGACACAATGCCAAAAGTATTAGGTGGTCTTGGTATTGCCATCATTTCAACTTCAACTGGTTTATTAACCGACAAACAAGCAGCCAAGAAAGGCGTAGGCGGAGAAGTCCTTGCCTACGTTTGGTAATCATCATGTCTAGAGTCGGTAAAAAATTAGTTACAGTGCCAAACGGTGTAGAAATTAATATCGCTGGCACCAAAGTAGATGTTAAAGGTCCAAAAGGTCAATTGAGTATTAATTTGCCTGATGCCATAACAATCAAGAAAAATGAAGATGGCACATATTCATTGGATCGTGCAACAGAAGAAACCAAAAACAAAGCACTTCATGGTTTGTCTAGATCATTAGTTGCCAACATGGTTAAAGGGGTAACCGATGGTTATTCCAAAACTTTAGAAATCGTTGGAACTGGTTACAAAGTAACTGCCAAAGGAAATGATCTTGAATTTGCTCTTGGTTATTCACACCCAGTGTTATTTCCAGCACCTGCTGGAATTTCATTCAAGGTTGAATCCCCAACTAGATTCCAAATTTTAGGAATTGACAAACAAGCTGTGGGCGAAACTGCCGCAAAGGTTCGAAAGCTTCGTAAACAAGATCCTTACAAGGGTAAAGGTATTCGATTTGATAACGAAGTTATTAGACGTAAAGCTGGAAAGGCTGGTAAGTAAATCATGAGTAAATTCACCAGACCTGGAAAAAACTTAAGCAAAAAGTCTGCTTCTAGAAGAAGAAGACATATTCGAGTAAGAAAGAAAATTACTGGCACAACACTAAAGCCACGTTTAGTTGTTACTCGTTCTTTGCGAAATGTAAGCGTGCAAGTAATTGATGACTTGACTGGTAAAACTTTGGCATATGCCTCTTCAATCGAAGAAGGTGTTGCGGGAGATAAAACAGCACAAGCAAAAGTTGTTGGCAAAAAGGTTGCAGAACGTGCAACTGCTGCTGGCATCAAAGATGTTGTGTTTGATCGCGCCGGACGCAAGTACCACGGACGAGTCGCTGCTTTAGCTGATGGTGCACGTGAAGGAGGTCTTACTTTCTAATGGCTGCAAAGACATCTAATCTAAACGGCACAGAAGAACGCCCAAATCGTCGCGAACGTCGCGAAAGAAATGAAGGCGGAGCTCGTGAAAAAGAAAAATCACAGTTCATTGAACGTGTGGTTTTCATTAACCGTGTAGCAAAAGTTGTGAAAGGTGGACGTCGTTTCGCATTCACAGCTCTTGTAGTAGTTGGCGATGGCAATGGCATGGTTGGTATTGGTTATGGCAAAGCACGCGAAGTGCCACAAGCAATTCAAAAAGCTGTTGAAGAAGCTAAAAAATCTTTCTTTAAAGTTCCTCGAGTTCAAGGAACTATTCCTCATCCAATAACAGGTGAAGCAGCAGCAGGAATTGTTATGCTTCGTCCTGCCTCTCCAGGTACTGGTGTTATTGCTGGTGGACCTGTGCGTGCAGTTTTGGAAGCAGCAGGAATTCATGACGTATTGACAAAGTCTCTAGGTTCAGGAAATGCAATTAACGTGGTTCATGCCACAGTTGATGCATTAAAGAAACTAGAAAGACCAGAACAAGTTGCAGCAAGACGTGGACTAAGCGTTGAACACGTTGTCCCAGCCGCAATCTTGAAAGCACAAGCTGCAGAAAAAGCTGGTGTTTAATATGTCAAATTTCAAAATCAAACAAATTAAGTCATCTATTGGTGGAACAAAAATCCAATTAGATACCTTAAAGACTTTAGGTTTAGGAAAAATTGGTTCTGAATCAGTTAAACCTGATCGTCCAGAATTTCGTGGAATGCTTCGAAGCGTTGCACACTTAGTAACTGTTGAGGAGGTTAAGTAACCCATGAGTATTAAAGTTCATCATCTTCGTCCAGCACCTGGTGCGAAAAAAGATAAGACTCGTAAAGGTCGCGGTGAAGCAAGTAAGGGTAAAACTGCAGGTCGAGGTACCAAAGGATCTGGTGCTCGTCGTAATTATTCTGCCGCTTTTGAAGGTGGCCAGATGCCATTACATATGCGTTTACCAAAACTTCGTGGATTTACTCCGCCAAACAAAATTAAATATCAGGTAGTAAACGTTGCTGATATTTCAAGATTATTTCCACAAGGTGGCGAAGTTACTCCTGCTTCTTTAGTTAAAGTTGGCGCAATTAGAAAAGGTCAACCAGTTAAAGTATTAGGTTTTGGCGAAATTACTGTCAAAGTAACTGTTGTAGCTGACAAATTTAGTGAATCAGCCAGCAGCAAGATCGCCGCTGCAGGCGGATCAATTAAAGCTCTTTAGGAGTTTGTTTTGAACATAAATTTTGCGTGGTTAACGGATGCGTTTCGCACACCTGATTTACGACGCAAAATTCTGTTCACACTGGGCATGCTTGCCCTTTATCGTCTAGGTACCACAATTCCAACACCTGGTGTTGACTATCCAGCAATTCAACAATGTGTGGAATTAGTACAAGGTGACTCTCTTTATGGAGTCATTAATTTATTTTCTGGTGGAGCGTTACTACAACTAAGTGTTTTCGCCCTGGGAATTATGCCCTACATCACTGCATCGATCATTATTCAATTATTAACTGTTGTTATTCCTCGTTTAGAAATGTTGAAAAAAGAAGGCCAATCTGGTCAAGCAATAATTACTCAATACACCCGCTATGTAACTATTGGTTTAGGGCTATTGCAAGCAACTTCAATTTTGGCTCTTGCTAGAACCCCAGGACAATTATTAAGAGGTTGTCCAAATGACATTATTCCTAACCAAACTTTGCCAGTAATGATTTCCATGGTCTTAACCATGACTGCAGGAACAGCATTGGTTATGTGGTTTGGTGAGTTAATCACTCAACGCGGTGTTGGTAATGGAATGTCATTATTGATTTTTGCATCAATTATTTCTTCAATTCCAAGTCAATTTGCAGCGATTTTAACAATTAATGGTCTTTTCACATTCGTGGCAACTGCAGCAATAGGAATCACAATTATTGCTGGTGTGGTTTTTGTGGAGCAAGCACAAAGAAGAATTCCAGTGCAATACGCCAAGAGAATGGTCGGAAGAGCTTCTTATGGTGGAACTTCAACTTATATTCCTTTGAAAGTAAATATGGCTGGAGTTATTCCAGTAATTTTTGCTTCATCTTTGCTTTATATTCCTTCTCTGTTAGTGCAACTTTCAGCTTCACAAAGTGCTTGGGCTCAATGGGTTTCTCGTAATTTTCAAAACGGAACAGAAGTTCCTTACATTATTACTTACGCATTATTGATCGTTTTCTTTGCTTATTTCTATTCATCAATTACTTTTGATCCTAAAGAAGTAGCTGAAAATATGAAGAAATATGGTGGATTTATCCCAGGAATTAGAGCAGGAAATCCAACCGCTGAATACTTAAAATATGTGTTATCAAGATTGATGGCAGCAGGTTCAACTTATTTGACGATAATTGCAGTCATTCCATTCATTGCCTTTGGCGCACTTGGTGTTGGTGATCGATTCTTATTCGGTGGAACAAGTTTGTTGATTATGGTTGGTGTTGGTTTGGACACTGTTAAACAGATTGAAAGTCAATTACAACAAAGAAGCTACGAAGGCTTCTTAAAACAAAATCCAACGATTTAATTAAATGCGCCTATTAATTATGGGCCCACCGGGTGCGGGCAAAGGCACACAAGCGGTAAATATTGCAAAAACACTTAATATTCCTCACATTTCGACAGGAGATATTTTTCGTGAAAATATGAAGAATGAAACTCCTCTTGGACTTGAAGCTAAAGCATTTTACGATAAAGGAATGTATGTTCCAGATGAAGTTACAAACAGAATTGTTGAAGACAGACTCACCTGGGATGATGCAAAAAATGGCTTTTTATTAGATGGCTATCCAAGAACTATTGATCAGGTAAATTTCTTAGACCAAATTCTTTCTAAGAAATCTCAAAAAATTGAAAAAGTTCTAGAACTAACTATAGATATTCCAGTTGTTGTGGGAAGACTTTTGAAACGTGCCCAAGAGCAGGGAAGAATTGATGATACGAAAGAAGTAATCACAAAAAGATTAGAAGTTTATGCAACTTCAACTGCACCGCTTTTGGCGGAATATAAAAATCGTGGAATTTTGATTCAAGTAGATGGTATGGGTTCAGTTAGTGAAGTTGAAGAAAAGATTAATTTAGCTTTAGGAAGTTAACTAGTCCAATAAACTGGAATTTGAATTTCGTTTCTTTTCAAAAATGATGGTTTAAATGGTGGATCAAATCTTGCACTTCGCCAATTATTTTCACCACCTATTTCTTTGATCGATTCTCTAATTAATGCCCCTTTTAATAATTTTAGATTTTTATCTAATTTGGCTTCTGAATAATTTCCAGAAAATTTCAGGCAAGCATAGAAACCTTGCGGTATTTGTTTAATTTCAACATCTGAATTTTTTGAAATTGGCAGACTTGATACATCTGAACCACTTGGCATCACGAAAGATATTTTCCATTGGTCACTTTTGACTGGAATTTGAATTACTGGGGCAGTCATAGAAATATTGTTTTGAGATATGTAATTAAACAATGGACGAAATCCATAGCTTCCTGCTTGATTCATTGATCCATCTACGCTTACTTCAGCAATTAAGCAAGGCTCATAATCTCGAATTTCAAAGTCTGTGAATTTCTTCACGACTTTATATTTTTGCTGCTCGGTCATAGTTTTGTTAAAATTTCAGGCCCATTTGCAGTTATTGCAATCGTATTTTCCCAATGGCTGGCAAAAGAACCTTCACTGGAAACAACTGTCCAGTCATCTTCTAGAACATGAACTTTATTGCTTCCCAAAACCAACATTGGTTCAATCGCAATTGCCATACCAATTTTTAGTTCAGGTCCAGTTCCTGCTTTGCCGTAATTTGGAACACTTGGAGCCATATGCATTTCAGTTCCAATGCCATGTCCTACATAGTCTTCTAAGATTCCTATTTTTAGATCGTGATGAGTTCTAACGAATTTTTCAATAGCAAAACCAATATCGCCTATGTGTTTACCAGGTTGAGCTGCATTTATTCCAATTTGTAATGCTTCTTTAGTGATATCACTGAGTTTTTGATGTTCTGGTTTTACGTTTCCAACGCCGATAGTTATTGCAGCATCACCGTGCCAACCTTCAATTATTGCTCCACAGTCAACACTTACTAGATCACCATCATTAATGAGTCTGTTCTCATTTGGTATTCCGTGCACCACTTCTTCATTTATCGAAACACAAATTACTGCTGGATATCCGTGATAACCCAAGAAGGAGGGCTGAGCTCCTTCTTTTTCCATGATTTGTCGAGCAATTAAGTCAAGATCAAGAGTCGTCATTCCAGGTTTGATTTGTGATTTGATTTCTTCTAAACAAAGTGCAACAACTCGACCAGCTTTGCGCATGATGGCAAATTGCTCAGGAGTTTTAATCTGAATTTGAGATTTATTAAACATTTGTCTCTAATCTACTTTACTTCCATGTATATTAGAAAAGTGGTTAGATTCTTGTTAATTACTCATGTACTAGCCGGCGCTACCGCACTCATAAGCGCTTTTGGGGCAATATCAACTAAAAAGGGTGCTACTAGACATATTTTTGTAGGTCGAATTTATTCTGTTGCAATGGCTTATGTGGTAATTGGTGCATCGGTAATATCGGTTCTAAGACCAAATCCATTCTTATTCTCCATCGCTTTATTTAGTGGATATTTAGTTTGGACAGGGTATAGGCGTGCACGTTTTAAACTTCAAGATTTGACCAAAGTAGACAAAAACACTGTGACAGTTGGGAAGATAATAGTTCTTATTTTGATTGGATATGGGACTTTTATACTTATCAACGGTGAAACTTTAGGGATAGTTTTACTAGTTTTTGGGATCACCACTTATATATTTGTGCGAGAAGACTCTAGAGCATTAAAAGTAAATTTATATAAATCGAAATACAGAATTGCAAATCACTTACAAAGAATGTTAGGCGGAACAATTGCGACGATCACAGCTGTTTTAGTCCAACAAGTTGTGCCAAGAATTGAGGGAACAAGCTTTCCTGCTTTTATCGTCTGGCTAGCTCCAACAATTCTTATAACTCCATTAATAACTTATTGGTCTAGAAAAATCTTAACCAAATAATTTACCAAGGCTCTTGTGGTTCAAGAACTCTCCAGCAATACCAAGCAGCAATTGATCGATAAGGGGAGAAGGGATCTCCCAGCGGTTCCATTTGTTTTTCATTAGGCATTTCTTTTAATCCATGAGAAATTTGCCAGCCTCTTCTTACAGCTAAGTCTCCTACTGGCCAAACATCAAGTCTTCCCATGGTGAACATTAAAAACATTTCTGCAGTCCATCTACCAATTCCCCACTGAGAACTAAGCATCTTTACTGCTTCGTCATTTGAGGCGTCTTTGAGTTGAGCTAGATCAATTTCTTTACTCAAATGCGCATTTGCTAAACCATGAATAGTTTTAACCTTAGAGGCAGATAAACCTGCAGACCTTAATTCTTTTTCAGTTCGGTTTGCCAAAATTCTGGGAGTTATTTTGTTATTGGCAAGCTTTTTTACTTTTTGGTTTATTGTTGATGCAGCAGACGAAGAGATTTGTTGGGCAATTACTGAACGAACAAGTGATTCAAAATATGAATTAACAGACTGTTCTTGGGGCTTCAAGTTACACACATCACTGACCTCAATGACTTTTCTTAAATGAGGACAAGTTAACTTCACATGCTCAATACCATTTTTTAGGTGTGTTGAATGAGCAACCATGGTGATACTTAATCTATTTGGTGTCAAAATATGTTTATGCTCAAGAACTGGAATTCTCGCTCAATTGTTTACCTTTTGCTTTCGGTTGCTGGCCTTATCGGAACCTGGTATTTCAATTTATTAGCAATTAAGCAAGGTCGAGACTTTCTTGCAGACTGGGGCAGTACACCCGCCGTATCTTCTGCCACAACAGATTTATTAATTGCTGCATCTGCCGCAAGTATTTTTATGTTTTATGAAAGTAAAAGACTCAAAATGAAGTATGGATGGTTATTTATTTTAGGTTCATTTGTTACTGCTATTGCTTTTACTTTTCCCTTGTTCTTAGCGTTTAGGGAAAGAAAGTTAGCTTCTTAAACTAAAGACTTTTCATTTGCGTTGTTAAAAACTAATGGAACAGTTACAGTAAGCAAAGTCTGTTCATTTTTATTGCTAAATTCTAGATCTACTCCTAATGCCCTTAAGGTTGAGAATCCAATACCTGATTTATCTGAATTATCTACAATAGGTTTCCCGTTATTAGAAATTAAGAGTTTAAGTTCAGCTAGAGATTGATCAAGTTGCGCTGTTACTGAAATCATATCTGCTTTGCCATGTCGCACAGCGTTTGAAATAGATTCATTTAATACGTCTTCAAATGCACTTCTAAGCCAATCATTAGAGTTCAAAATGTATTCTGCAGAAGAGTCCATATTCATATCAATTTTTACAATATCCATCCAATTATTTTGGATTTCCGAATAAATGTTTTCAACATTCTTAGGTTTACTTTCTGTCCACTCAGTTAACTTACGTAAATCTTCTCGTGCCTCATCAACCATCTTCTCTAGTTGAACAGTAACTTTTGCTAGAGATTCCTTTGAAATGAATTGAGATTGGTTTTGCCCAGAAGTATTTTCTAATAAAAGCGCTGCGGCAGTGAATTTACTTTGAATTCGACCATGAACAGTATCTGTAAAAATCTTTTGAATACGTCTGATTGATTCAAGTGCTGTACCCGCTGCGTTCCTGCATTCAATAATTTCTGAAATAGTTTTAGCTTGAATTCTGCCTCCTTCACCAGTAACTCCATATATAACGCCACTTACAAACATTCCTAATAAGGCCCAAAGCGGGAGGAAGTACACCCATATCCCAATTGCTGTGTGTGAATTTACTGGCAACAAGACTAGGAGAGCGTTCTCTAAAACCAACCCATACAACGTGTAAGGCCATGTTATAAAAATCAATCTTTTGCGGGAAGAGTATTTAGATAACTTGGGACGTAGCCATCTCTGGGAAAACATAAAAATAAAATTAAGCAAAGCAACAATGGCAACTACTATAAGCGAAGTCTCTAGGCCTACATATACATAACTCAAAATAAAGCTGATTGCGAAATACGGTAACCAAACAACTGAAGGAAAGAAATTCCAAGTTTTAGTTAGGTTGCTAATTTTTATAGATGAATTTACGGCGATTGAGAAGTCTTCTTTGTCAATATTAGAGTTCAATAAATTATTACCTTCGTCATATTTTAAATGGCTAATTGCTCGTATTACTATTTGATTCCACTCTTTTATCGTTTCAGTAAATATTAAAAGTTCCTTTGGTGTTACATCACTACTCTTTGTCAAATTAAGGTACATTTTTTCAATTTGATTGATCGCAGGAGAAATTTGGGAAGTTACACATTTAAGTAAATCATTCTGGTAGTTACTTAGGTTTTTAAGCGACTCGGTTCTGACATGGCTCATCATTCTAAGTTCTGTGTTTAATTTTTTTAGTTCTTCAAATTCACGATCTATGAAATCAAGAATAATTGTTATTGTTGCAAATATTATTATAAATGCAGGAACTGAAACAATTCTCGATAGTAGAGCGTCATTTTGTCCCACAAAGTAATCACTGAAAAAATCAGCAGAAAAGATTCTGATAAAGCCAGCAAAAGCAAAGACAATCAAAACTTTCCAAAGATTTTGAGTCTCTATTTTTCTTTTTCTAATCAATGTCTTATGTGCAATATAAAAGGTAAGTCCTGTAGAAAGATGAACGATAACTGCTAAAAGATATAAATCATTACTAGATTCAAAATCGCGTGATCCATCATAGTTTAGCGTTGTAATTAACGAAAATGGAATAAATAGTAACCAAGAAATCCATGAGGCTAACCATTTTCCACCTAAACGTTGCTTAATGGAAATTCGTGGTTTTTGAATATAATCCATCTATTTATTTAACGTGAATTTTTGAGGATTTCCATAACTTAACTGCTTCAACTCTTAGATTCATAGAATCATTTTCATTCAATTTTAATGCTTGATAGGTTCGATTAATTAATGCTTCCACAGCTCTTAGCGTAGTTCCTCGTTTATCAGCTATTGCTTGATTGGACAGACCTTGTGCTATTAGTTTTAATAATTCGGCCTGAGTGTTACTTAAATAGATTGCATCAATTGGCTTAGAAGCCGATGTCTTAATTTTTGGATTTAGTTCAAAAGCGTTTTTTAAAATATTTTCAAATGAATTAGAAGCGTGTAAATCAGCTTTGACAATATATTGAACATGACTTGGCAAGCCCTTAATTCTTATGTCAACCAAGTTAGGAGAAGTATGGGCAGTAAGTACTGCCAACCTAATTTTTGGAAAATCTTTATCAACTTTATTTATTAGATCAATTCCAGTTGGACCAGGTCCAAGATCTAGATCGGTGATAATCAATTCTGGAGAGAAAGTTTTAACCAGCGAAAGTGCTTCACTAACTGAAGAGGCTGCCTCACATTTATTTCCAAGACTTGTAATAATTTCGCAAATAAGTTTTTGAGTGAAAAGCTCATCTTCAACAATGAGTACTTTGTAAGATTTTGTGGCAGTTAACATTTTATCCAAACTTTACAAAGCGTTTTTTGATTGTAAGTTGGCAAAAGCATACCAACCCGGAAGAACCGGTAACCAAAATGTGGCAACTCGATACAGCAATACACCAGAGAGCGCTGTTCCTGATGGAATTCCAGAAGCAGTTAAACCGGCAATTAGGGCAGCTTCTACAGCACCGATTCCTCCGGGAGTAGGAGCGGCTTGACCCAAAGTTGCGCCTGCTAAATAAACAAATGCAGCAGTTGCAAAAGATATATCACTTCCAAAAGCATTGAGAGCTGCAAAGAAAGCGACTATGTAAGCAAAATTTAATGAAATTGAAGCCAAAACACTTAACAGTAATCTCTGTGGTTGTTGGGCGATAATTGCCAAAGTAGGACCAGCTTGCGAAAATATTGGACGAGTTTTATTTAGAATCCAGTTTCTTACTTGATTTATTGAAAAACCTAAAATTAGTAAAGCAAAAATTACAACAAAAATTACCAAAGTAATTCGAGATGGCCTAAAAGAAAAATCAGTTTGTGTGCCGGCAACTACTCCAAAGACTACGAGCAATAACACGTGGATGAAGAAAATGACAACTTGGGAAACACCAACTGCAGTTGCAGCAGCAGGACCAGAGACCCCAGCACGACTTAGGAATCTAATATTTACTGCCACAGATCCAAGAGTTGGCGGAGTAACTAAAGTTGCAAAAGATGCCGCAAGTTGAGCTTGTAGAGTTCTATATCGATTCACTGGCACTGAGATAAATGAAAGCAGTAATGCAGTTGAAGCAAAATAAGTCAAACCAGAGGCAATTAGTGCAACTCCTGCCCATTTCCATTCAGCTGTTGTTATTAAATCTTTAAGACTAATTTGACTGAATTGGGGAACGAGTACATATAGAGCAACAACGGATGCACTTGCTAAAAGAATATTCTTCCATTTTATTCTTTGAAACGAAATTGGTTGTAAATCTGCACTGGGGGCTAATTCACCTAAGGCTTTTCTTAAATCTTTCATAAGTTCTTTATTGCTGGCTAAATATTGTCTAGTCTTTCTACTCATTGCCACACCTTGAATGGCTGGAATTGTTCTAATTAATTCTTTCGTCGAGAAGAGTTTTTTTGCTATTTGAACAGTTTCTAAAATAGAAGAAGACCTCGAAGCGGTAACCAAGGCTTCTGCTAAATCAACTCTTTGCTGCAAATCAGTTGCTGCAACTGTTCCTGAATGAACTCCAGTTATCGCAATATCTCCAGATTGGGTTACATAGATATTCTCAGCAGCAAGAGAGCGATGAGCAATATCTGCATCATGCATAGTTTTAACATCGGTTAAAAACTTCTCTATTTGGGAGGCTGTTATTTGAATTTTTCTTGAATTTATATCGGCAAAAGATGATCCACTTAAGTTCTCTAAAGCAATGAAGATTGAGTCTGGTTCAATTTCGCGAACTAGTTCAACTTCTGGGACGCATACTCCAGTAGCAGAAATGGCATAAGTTAAAAGGGCTGTTCTTTCCACTCTTCTTCTAATACTCATTCCTTTAAAGTCACCAGAAGTTTTAATAGTTAGGCCACGCCACCAAGAACCTAAAACACCAGAGCCTTGAAGTTCCCAGTCAAAGACCCAAACATTTATTTGGGCACCCGTTTTTAATATTGCGCGATAAATTCTTCCTTCAGATGTTTCCAATGAAAGGTCAATTTGATCAAATATCAATCCACCTGAATCAAGTGCCTCAACTAATTTTTCAACTGATGCTCTATTTATCGGGGTTCCAAATGAATAACGAACTGCTAACCCAATTGCCCAGCCAAGCAAAATATTTACCAATTGCGTAACAATTGTTGTTTGTCCCGCAACCAAAGATGCAAATGATAAAGCAATTACAGAAATTGTGGCAATTAATCCAAGTTTTCCTCTATCAAAAACTCTCGCAATTACTAGGAAAGAAATTAATCCTGCAATTAATGGATCAAGGGGTGTTACACCTTCAGTTTGTATTCCACCAGTTAAGGCAAGTATCAATCTGGGAGAATTGCTTTGCACTACAAGAATAGAAATTGCTACTAAAGTTAAGACCGATAATCCTGCGGCAAGCAGAGCATCAACTAATTGTCGGGTTCGATTTCTTGTTAATAATGAAATACCAACTAACACGGGGACAAAAATTATTGAAGTTGCACCAATTGTGTTCAAAATAAAGAGGACAAAACTTGGTAAAACTCTTGTTGCAGTGGTCAAATCTGCATCTAATCCAGCTGTTGTTTGAGCAGCAAATGTTCCAAGGGCAGTAACAAGAGCAGTAACGGCAAGTGTGGCCAAGAGGGTAACCAAATCCCTAGGTCTACGAGCAGCCTTGCGAGAAGAATTAGTCATTGGAATAGTCATCTAGTCCATCGTCCCATTACCTCACATTTTTTACCTGACCAGACACTTGTCGTAGGTCAATGGTGAAGTAGTCATATGGCAATTGCTGGTATCCCCGAAATCACCCTTGAGAAAACAGCATTGCCCTATATCGAAAAACCATTATTTGATTCTTTACAGCAAGAAGTGCTCGATCACGCTGCAGGATCATTGCTTGTAACTGGAAACGCAGGAACTGGTAAAACTACCGTTTTAGCAGAGTCAGTAATTAATAAAGTACTTAACGGTATGAATTCAGACAAGATTATTATTTTTTGTTTCTCTAGACATTCAGCACGAGAAATGCGCAGATATTTAGCAAGAAGATTACCTGATTATTCAGTTCCACAAGTTGCAACATTTCATTCATTTACACATTCAGTGATGCAAGCGGCATATAACCAAGGATTAGTTGTTGAGAATTATGCATTCTCACCTCTGAGATTGTTATCGGGTCCAGAGCAAGAAGTAATGATCAATGAGCTTATTAAAGGAACAATCGAAGATAAATCTATTGAATGGCCGATTAATTTAATTAGTGCAGTAAAAACTAAAGGATTTGTTAGACAAGTAAGAAATTTACTTGCTCGCATGCGCTCTCTGGGAATGGATCCAGATCAATTAATCGATATCGGATTAAAACATGAGAATGAGAACTGGGTTGCCTTAGGACATTTCGCAGAAATGTATTTAGATAATTTAGATGCATCAGAAACAACTGATTATGGTGAATTAGTTCACCGAGTAAATCTCTTACTAATGCGATTAAAAAGTTTAGACAAATTAAATATAAAGTTTACTCACTTTTTTGTTGACGAATATCAAGACATAGATCCCGCGCAAGTTAGATTACTAAGATCATTAGTAAGACCAAATAAGTTTTTGCTGGCTGTGGGAAATAAATCGCAAAGTATTTATCAATTTCGAGGTGCTGATTATGAAGCAATTGATAGATTTGATAAAGATTTTGGGAATAGTAAACATATTGAATTAAGCACTAATCATCGTCAAGTGCAAGCAATTGATTTGAGAGTTAATACCTATGAATCAACGAATTCTCAAAGTTTTCATATTGCAAATGAAATAAGAAGATTTAAGCAAGAAAACCCAGAATCTAAATGGTCTGATGCTCTAATAATTGTAAGAAACTCTAATTCAATAAAAATAATTAATCGGGCTCTGACTAATTTTGCAATTCCTGTATCTGTACAAGCAGATGATTTGCCGCTTTCGCAAGATCCCGCAGCAAGAGTGATATTGGACTGTTTAAATATTTCAGGACAACTTGCCTTAGGAAATATCGAGCCAAGTAATAGTGAAGTTATTCGAGATTTATTAAAAGGTCCCTTAATCAATTCTTCACCATTTGAATTGAGAGAAACAGCCAGACATCTTCGTAAAAGATCAAGAGAAAATAACGAACATCCTTTGACTTCTGATCAAGCTTTATATAAGGCAGTGATTGATCCTAAAAATTTGTTGGATATTCCAAGTGAAATTTCCCAGGGTGTTCGAAAATTGGGAGCAATCTTATTCACAGCCCAAGATTTAATAAAACAGAAATCCCGAGTAGAAGTTGTGATGTGGAGTATTTGGAATACAGAAATAAGCGAAGTAAATAAAAAAATATTTAACGTTTTTGATTCAGAATATAAGTGGAGTGAAACCTTACGTGCAAATGCATTACGAGGTGGCATAGAAGGTAGAAAAGCAGATAAAGATCTTGATTCAATTCTTGCTCTATTTGATGCCGCTTCTAGAGATGATGAACGAACTTTAGGAACCAGGGGAGTCCTTAATTTTTTAAGTGATTTAGGAATGCAAGCATTTCAAGCAGAAACTTTGGCACAAAAACCAATTGAAGATGACCGGGTGCAAATTGTCACGGCCCACAGATCAAAAGGATTAGAAGCAAGATTTGTAATCATTCCTGATGTGCAGTCTGATATTTGGCCGTCCGCAAGATTGCGCAATAACCTACTTGAAGTTGAAAGATTGGGTTTTGAAACAGTTGTGCGATCTCCTAGTAGAAGTGAAATTATCGCTGAAGACATAAGGCTTTTTGAGGTAGCCAAATCAAGAAGTAGTCAAAAACTCTTGGTAAGTGCGATTAAAAGTGAATTCTCAGACGATGGAGAGCCCTCTGTTTTATTAACAAAACTGGTTGGAACTCAAATTAATCATGTTTCAGGATTTCCTGTTAAAGCACTTTCTTTAAATGCACTTGTTGCCGAAATTAGAAAAGCAGGCCAAAGCCAAGATGTAGATAACGAGTTTAAAAAAGCACTAGCAAAGAGATTACATAAATTAGCAAACACAAAAGATGCTTTTGGAAGAGATATAAGTCAAGCTGCTGATCCACAAAACTGGTGGGCAACATTTAAACCCAGTGCAAGTGAAATCAAATTAGCGCTAGATGATCATCCAGTTTCACTTTCTGGATCTGGGTTAGCCACCTTAAGAGATTGTGGTTTGAAATGGTTCTTGGAGAAAAAAGCAGGCGCAAATATTCCTCGTCAAAATGCGGCAAGTATTGGTTCCATTGTTCATGCTCTAGCTCAAGGGTTAAGCAATGGTGAGATTAATCCAAACTTTGAAGCACTGAAAGAAAAACTCGATCAAATCTGGCCCCAATTATCTTTTGATGCTCCTTGGCTAGCAAATCGTTTTTATAATGAGACTTTAGAAGTTGTCATGAATTTACTCTCTTGGCATCTCAAAAGAACTTCAAGAACAGTAGTTGGATCCGAAGTACATTTCTCACTTAATATTTTGGTTGATGAACAAAATCCAACAGACAGTGTAAAAATAAGTGGATATATCGACAGATTAGAAGCTGAGATTGAAGATTCAAAGCAATTGCACATTATTGATTTTAAGAATTCAAATGTTACATTAACTAAAGAACAAGCAAATGAAGATCCACAATTAGGAGTTTATCGACTCGCTGTTTCTCGTAATGCTTTAAATATTGAGGTAGACCCAGAATCAACTGATGCCAGTGCCAGTTTAGTTTATTTGAAACATATGCAAAAAAACGGATTAAAAGAATTAGAAACAAAAGATATTGAAAATAATGGTATTTTAGAAATTCTTAAAGATTCCTTTAGAAAGATCAAAACAGAAGATTTCAGTGCTAAAGTTTCACCCCTTTGTAGAAATTGTCAATTTATTCGAATGTGTCCTGCCCAACCTGAAGGTAAGGCGGTTGTCGAATGAAATCTGAAACAAAAATGAATTTAACTCCTGAACAAATAAAAGCAATAACTGCACCCCTTGAACCAGCTTTAGTTATTGCAGGTGCGGGTACTGGAAAAACTAGTGTTATGGCTGAACGAGTTTTGTGGTTAATCGAAGAGGCAAAAATTGAACCTGAGGAAATATTAGGTTTAACATTTACTAACAAAGCTGCTCAAGAACTAAGAACTCGTGTTAGAGAAACAATCAGTAATAGTGAAAAATTTCAAAATTCATTTGAAATAACTGAACCAAATGTCGGTACATACCACGCATTTGCCCTACAGATTCTTAATGATCATGGATTATTGATTGGGGTTGAATCTGACTTAAAACCAATTAATGAAACTACACGAGCAACACTGGCATTCAAAACGGTATTGCAAACCCAATCTAGTATGAAGAATTTAGAAAAATCCCCTCGATATATAGCAAAACAGTTATTAATTCTTGATAATCAAATGGCCGAGCACGACCTTAAAATTGACTCAATATCAAAATTCTCAGATAAATTACTTACACAAATTGCAACTACTAGATCTAGAAAAGAGATGCGTGATTTAGAAGTAGTGACTTTAGCTCGAGTCGAATTAGCGAATTTAGTTAATGAATTTCGTGAATTAAAAAGAGATGAAGGAATTGTTGATTTTGCTGATCAGATGAGATTTGCCTTGCAGTTAGTGAAAAGCCATCCAGAAGTTGTGGACCAATTAAGAAATCAATACAAAGCCGTTTTACTTGACGAATATCAAGACACTTCAGTTATCCAAAGATTGTTACTTTCTGAAATATTTGGTCAAGCTCATCCAGTAACTGCTGTGGGAGATCCATTGCAGGCAATTTATGGTTGGCGTGGGGCATCTGTATCAAATATTGATAGTTTCCCTCACCATTTTCCACAAGAAGACGGTAATCCTGCACGCAAATACCCTCTAACCGCAAATTTTCGCAGCGGTCAAAAAATCCTAAATCACGCAAATCAAGTTTCAAAAGACTTAAGAGATATACATTTTGCAATCGATTCTCTTGTTGCCGGGAAAGCTACAAATAGTGAAGTAAATATTGGACTTCATTTAACTTGGAATGACGAAATTGAAGATATAACCAATCGCATTAAGAGTCTTGTTGTGGATCGAGAAGTTAAACCTGAGCAAATTGCGGTGTTGAGTAGAAACGGCAAAGAACTCTTAGCAATTTATGACTTGTTAATTTCGAAAGGAATTCCAGCAACTTTTTCTGGCAAGAGAGATTTGATTGATGTTCCTGAAGTAAGCGAAGTACTTTCTTACCTAAGACTCTTAGATGACCCAACACATAACCCATCGTTAGTTCGAATATTGGCTGGACCAAGATTTGAAATAGATCCCAAGGATCTTGCACTTTTATCTCTAAGGGCAAACGAATTAGTGAAAGATCATAAATTCAATAAAGAGAACAAAACATTTGAACAAAGTTTATTGCAATCTGTTGATGGAACAGATGTAGCAGAATTAGCAGTTTTGGCTGATGCATTAAACAGTCCAGGAAATAGTGGCTATGGGATAGGGGTTAAAGAGAAGTTTAATAAATTAAGGATTGAATTAGAAATCTTAAGAAAACATATTACTGAGCCACTTAGTGACATTATTTATCGAATTATTAATCAAACCGGCTTACTCATTGAAATTATGGCAAGTAATCAATTAATGACAGAAAGTCGATATGAAGCTTTAATGAGTTTGCAAGATTTAGCCGAATCGTTTGATCAAGGTTCTCCTCATGGCGTGGTTCGAGAGTTTTTAGCTTGGCTTAATGAGGCTGATGAATTAGAAAGCACTATTGAATTTGCCCCAACTGCTATGAAAAATGCAGTTTCATTAATGACAATTCACGGGGCAAAAGGTTTGGAATTTCCCATCGTGTTTATTCCAGCGGTTTGTGAAAATGTGTTTCCTAACAATAGATCTTCAATGTGGTACAAAAAGCCAGAATTAATTCCTTATGAATTAAGAGCAGATGCAAGCTCACTGCCCGGAGGATTTCAAACCGAAAAAAAAGAATTTGATGCCTACACTGATCGATGCAAAGCCCATGCTGAATTAGAAGAAAGAAGATTAATGTATGTGGCTTTGACAAGAGCTGAAAACGAATTGTTTGTATCTAGTCATTGGTGGGGACCAACTCAAAAGAAGGTTCGAGGACCATCTCCTTACTTATTGCAATTAAAAGAAATTGTTGAACAAGGCCATGGACAAATTGTTGAGTGGACAGAAAACACTCATGAAGAAAACCCAACTCTAGATGAGTTGATGCCAACAATTTGGCCTCCACAAAGGGATCAGGTCGCAAGAAATAGAAGATTAGACTTTGCTAATTACATTGAAAATCAAACAGAAGTTGATGAAACAACTTTGACTCAAACACAAATAACGCTACTTGAAAATTGGGATAAGGATATTGAATCACTCATTACTGAGCTTACTAGTGAAAAACTTGTTAAGAAAAGTGTGGCAATTCCTGACACTCTCAATGTCACAAAAACTATTAAATTAATGCGCGATCCAGACGAATTTGCTAAGCAACTAGTTCGCCCGATGCCATCAAAACCAATTGATCAAGCACGCAGGGGAACACAATTTCACTTTTGGATTGAAAAACACTTTGCCATGCCTGCACTTCTTGATTCTCTTGATTTACCAGGAGCAGCAGATGAGAAATTAATTTCAGATAATCAACTAGAAACAATGAAGAATGCATTTTTGAATTCACCCTGGGCAAATAAGAAACCACTTGCTTTGGAATGGCCTTTTGATATTTCAATTGGTGGAAGATCTTTAAGAGGAAGAATTGATGCAGTTTTTGAAACCGAAAATGGTATTGAATTGATTGACTGGAAGACTGGCGTTGTTGGAAAATCTGATGATTTACAGCTTGCTTGGTATCGATTTGCTTGGTGGAAAATGACTGGTACACCTATAGAACGAATTACTGCTGCGTTTGTCTATGTTCCAAGTATGGAAATTGCTAGACCAAAAGAGTTACTTGCACCCGAAGTATTACTAGAGAGCATTTCAGGCTAGAAGACGCTCAATTTTGTGCTCAAAATGTATTCGTGAGAGGATTGAAACATGGCTCAATTAACAATGTATTCAACGCAATGGTGTGGCTATTGCCAAAGATTAAAAGCGCAATTAGGTCGCGAAGGAATTACTTACACAGAAATTGATATTGAACATGACGCCGAAGCAGCAGCTCTTGTTGAAAAAGTTAACGGTGGCAATAGAACAGTTCCTACAGTTGTTTATGAAGACGGCAGTGCTGTAACAAATCCTTCCTTGGGACAGGTGAAAGAGAAGCTAGGTTTATAAATGCCTGGCCAACGCCAAACACTTGATTCTCTAGATGTTGCACAACGCGCAGTTGTTGAAGCATTAGAAGGTCCAGTTGTAATTTATGCCGGAGCTGGGAGTGGAAAGACCAGAGCAATAACCCATCGCATCGCTCATGGTTGTAATCAAAAAATTTATGATCCACAAAAAGTATTAGCGGTAACTTTTACAACTCGAGCAGCTGATGAAATGTCACTGCGACTTTCAGCGTTAGGTATCAGAAATGTTGCTACCAGAACTTTTCATTCCGCAGCGCTTCGACAATTAAAATATTTCTGGCCCAAAGCCATTGGTGGAGAAATTCCCAAAGTAATTGAAAATAAATTCAAAGTCTTGGCTGCTGCTTTAGAGAAAACAAGTTTAGGAAGTTCAAAGAGTTCAATTAGAGAATACATTTCAATAATTGAAAGTGCAAAAACTAATCGACTAGATCCAGATTCAATCACCAACCCAGATCACGCAACTGCTTATCAGGCTTATATCGATTTCACTCATAAAAACAATTTAATAGACTTTGAAGATGTATTACTGCTACTTGTTGCAGTTTTAGAAGATAGCGAAGATTTAGCTGATGAAGTTCATCAAAATTATCACTGGCTAACAGTCGATGAATATCAAGACGTTAACCCTTTGCAACAAAGATTATTAGAATTATGGCTTGGGGATAATCGAAATATCTGCGTGGTAGGAGATTCTGCTCAGACTATTTACACATTTGCGGGTGCATCAAGTAAACCCTTAGAAAATTTCACAAAGAAATATGAAGATGCTGCAGTTTTTAGACTTAATCGCAACTATCGCTCAAAGCCAGAAATTATTGATTACGCAAACAAACTCTTATCCCAAATGCCTTCCTCAACTGCCAGTGTTGGCTCTCTCATGGCAACCAAAGAAGCGGGCACAAAAGTTGAAGTATTACCTTTTGTAAATGATTCTGCTGAAGCCGATTGGATTGCTCAAAGCATCGTTGATTTACTCCAGGGTGGACAAAAAGAAACAGAAATTGTTGTGCTTGCTCGAATCAATTCACAATTGGAATTAGTAGCTGCGGCCCTTGAAGACCGTGGAGTTGATTATTGGCTTCAAACAGGTGAGAGATACAGCATTAAAAACAGGCTTGAACCAAGAATTACCTTGGCAACAATTCATGCCACCAAAGGTTTGGAATGGAACAACGTATTCATTATGGGGGTAAGTGATGGATTCTTGCCTTATGTGCAAGCAGACTCTGATGAAGAGATAGCTGAAGAACTTCGACTTTTTTACGTCGCAGTTACCAGAGCTAAAGAAAAACTCTTTATTACATGGTCCAGAAGTAGAGATAGTGGTGGCAGAGACAGAATTAAATCTAGATTTCTATCTAAATTGGATTTGGAATCAACTGCTAAAGCAAATGACGAAACAGAATTTGCCCCGTCCAAGGAAAGACAAAATTACAAAAAAGAACTTATGCGCTGTTCCATTTGTGATAAAGCCTTAGTTAGTGGAACTGAATTGATTTTGCAAAGATGTAAAAGCTGTCCAAGTACTACACCAATTGACTATTTAGCTTCGGCTTTAAATTGGAGATCTGAACAAGCTATTGCCGAGGGAATCCCCGAATTTCTAGTACTAAGTGATGCTTCTCTTGAAGCATTTGTTGACGCACTTTTCGCAGCCAAGTCTGAAGAAGATTGCATATTAATTCCTGGTGTGGGTGCAGAAAAGTGCGCCAAATACTTTGAAGATATTTCTACAGTTCTTGCTGCCGTTAAACCAGGAGACCTGAAACTGATTGATTTAAAGCCTTAAATTTAAATCTGTGGATAACTTTTATCTTGTTATGCAAAATATGTTCTAATCCTTAAAGGCAAATCTTAAGGAGTAAATTGAGGCTTATTTTAAATCCAGAAATTGATGTTTTATGGCGTGATAAGACTACTTTGCAAGTTAGAAACCCAGATGGAACTAGTAACACAATTTCAGATCTTCCCTCAGATATGAAATTAATTTTAAGCAGTTGTACCGGAATTGTGAATATCTCTGAAATCCTGCTAAATCTAAATATTGATGAAAGAATTCATGAAGATATAAACATTGCGCTGAGATTTTTGATAGAACATCGGATCCTGATAAATCAATCTCATTTATATGAACAAGCAGAGAGACTGCACAAAAGCTATGTGCAAGTGATTGGGATAAACACTTTTGCTTTTCAAATTGGACAACTATTAGCTGCCGCAGGTGTGGGAAGAATAGTTTTTGATTCCTTAACTAAAAAGCAAGCAACTGTAACTTTAGGGGATATAAATATTTTAGGTCCAAGAGCTCGAGAGATTGGAACACCTCTTAGCCAAAGTTTAAGGGATTCTCTTTTAGCAATGGGAGCAAGAGCTGAGAAACCTAATCAAGAACGACAACCTGATCTAGTTATCATTTGTGAAGATACAGAGTCTTTTGAAATAAATGAATTAATGATTAATCGTGTGCCCCACGTATTTATTGGCAAAACAGGGGAACAGGTAAATGTTGGCCCATTTGTAATCCCTGGAATTCAAACCTGCCAGAACTGTTTGCAACTCAATTCACTCAAAAAGAATTTGTTTATTTTTCCCTTAGAAAAGAGAAAAAAGAAAGCACGAGAAATTGACAAGAATCCCTCTTTGACTACCTTGGCATCTTCGTTGCTAGTTACCAATTGTGTTTCGTTTCTCAGTGGAGAATTAGCCAATAGCGGGCCCAGTTTGTTAAATGTTGTTTGTGATCTTGATGCCAATGGTCCAACAATTGTTTTTCGCAAACTTCAACCAAATCCACAATGTGGATGTCGCTGGGAAGCTGCTTAGAAAAGAAAATTGCCCTCGGTTTAATTTCTTAAACCAAGGGCAATGAAGACGTCTGCTGTCTTTAGGCTTTGCCGAGGATGCGGGTCACCTTGGTGCCGCAGGTTGGGCAAATTCCTTTGGCCATGCGACGGCCATTAGTTTCGTGTACTTCACCAGTAAACTCGCGCTTGGCTTTGCACTTAACGCAGTACGCTTCGCCTGTATATGACTCTCCGGCCATGTGTCCTCCTTGCGATCGCGAGGGATTATTCCCACGCATCTGCAACCCTAGGCGCACGAAGGGCTTGTGAGGGCGGATTTGAGCGTGCCACGCCGAGATTTTGAGCACAATCCCTCACAAATAAACCACTGTTACTGGAGGGACTAAAAACAGTGAAACCGCCAGGTCTCACTCGTTAATCAGACTTATGCACTTTCCCCAGATACATAAATCGAATTGAAGTGAACCTAGCGGTGTCAGTAGTGAAAAGTTATGTCATATGGGGGACATGCGTCAAACGTGCTTGTTGATGAAGTTGTGGATTAACTGTTCAATCTGTGGGAAAAAGGGTACATAACTTGGGGATAAACCTGTGGGTAAGAAATTGTTATAAATCAAATTAAGGCTCTGAAGTGCATCTTTAGTCGAGTGTGTTTGTGGATAAAAAATAGTTTCAACCTCTAGCGTTAAATTCATGCCTAAAGCTATGAATCTGCCTCCTAATGTGGAAGTCAGGCGTTCAAATAAAAGAAGGCGCACAGTTTCAGCTGCTCGCGAAGGAAATAAAACAGTTTTAAACGTGCCCTTAAGAATGAGTATTGCTGAAATTGAACAACTTGCTCGCGATTTGATTACTCGAATGAATGATCGTGATCCTCGAGCATATTTTTCTGATGATGAATTATTTAAACGAGCGCAAGAATTGTCTGCAACTTATTTATTTTCTCAAGCAGATCCAAAATCAGTTGCGTGGTCAAGTCGTTTAACTTCCACCTGGGGAATCTGCACACCCATAGAAGGCATAATAAAAATTACTTCGCGTTTACAAGGCATGCCTCAATATGTTTTGGATTATGTTTTATTGCACGAATTAGTTCATTTAGTTGTTAATGATCACGGAAAAGATTTTGATGCCTTTATGAAAACTTTTGAGAAGAAAGAAAGAGCAGAAGGTTACTTAGATGCACTGGATGAGTTACCGTCATCTGTTTGGTCATCTGGTTCTTTAGGCGCAATTCCTGCAGAATCTAGTGCAGAAATATCAAGAGGCGCCTGAATCTTATTAAAGAATTCTGGATCCTGTAAATCATCAATACTTGGCAACAAATCTGGATGACTCCACAAACTATCTCTAACATTTGTACCAAAAGTTAATGTTTGCTTATTCCAAAAATTTGCAGCTTCTCTAATTAATTTAGGACGAAGCTCTAGTCCGATAAGGGCACCAAAAGTTTTTTCAGCAGGACCACCAACTGCTCTTCTTCTAATCATTGCTTCTTGTAGGGAAGCAATTGCTGGGAGTCGACCAAGTGCTGCAATATTTACAACTTCATAAATCCAACCTTCAATTAAAGCCAATAATCTTTCAGTTCTAATGAGTGCATTTGTTTGAGATTGACTTAATTGAGCGTCAAATAAACCACCAGATAAAGCTGCTTGAATCGCCTCAGGATTTGTTGGATCAATTTGACTCATTACTTCACTAATTTTGTTATTGTCAACACTTATTTGAGAAGAGAATTCCTCAATCGCACCCATCAAGGTAGAAGCAAGCCAAGTCACACTTGAAAATAATCTAGATGCAGCAGATTCTCTTAATGCTACAAAAGCCATTATTTCTGATTCATTTACTTGTAAACCTTTTGCAAATTCTTTTATATTACGTGGAACTAAAGCTGGGGTAGTCGTATCTCCTAGAGGAATTCCAATATCTGTTAAGCAAAGCACTTCACTTGAAAGCGCTGCCAGTCCATTGCTAATTTGCATGGAAAACATTGCAGCAGACATAGGTTTTAATGCATCAAGTAATGGTTTCAACATTTCTTTTTGAGCATCGTCAATACCTGGAATATTAGGCAATGAATTAGACATTGAATTCTGTACACGTTGCGCAACAGGATCAACTATTTTTTCCCACGTTGCAACAGTTGCTTCAATCCACTCACTGCGACACCAAGTTTTACTCGATGTTGATGCGGCGGGAACAGAAGTTACACCGTTTAACCAAGTTTGTGCCAATTGAACATTTGTATTCACTTCTTTAATTTCAGATTCGCTAACGCTTGGATCTCCAGCTTGCACAACATTGGTGCGCGCCATATTTACTGCAGCTGGCCAACCAACAGGTGCATTGCCCGCACCTTGCATCATTTGTCCAAGTTGGCTTAAGAGTTTGCCAATTTCTGCTGGATCTATGGGACACCTCACAATTACTAAAGCAATGCGAATACTTAAGTATCTCGCGATGGGTCGTAGTGTTGATGTATGCAGGTACTTCTTTGGCTTCTGATTCCGGTGGCAGCCGGGCTTTTAGCCACAATTTATTTGGCCATTAAGTACAGACCATCTAGACCAGCCAATGCCCATAGGGGAATGTCAGGTTTAGCTGAATTTAGAGATGCCATGAATAGGCCGCTTCCGAGAAACGATGAAACAAAAAATAAAAAATAAAAAGAAAGCTAAATTAAATCCTTTAAAAAGAATTATTCCTACTTCAATAGTTGTTTTCTTGTTGATTGCGTTGTTACTAATTCCTGTTCCATTTATAAAGATTTCCCCAGGACCACTTTTTAACACTGTTGGTAAAGAAATGGACCAGGAAGTCATTTCAATCATTGGGGTCAAAACTTATGAATCAAAGGGTGAATTAAATTTCACAACCGTTTCAGAAACTGGTGGCCCTTTTGGAAGACTTGTGTTAATAGATGCAATATCGGCTTGGATTGATCCAACGCAAGCAGTAGTACCAACAAGTGATCTTTATCCTGAAGTTGTTAATCCAGAAGTGATTAAAAAAGAAAACGAAAGGGCATTTTCAGGATCTCAAACAGATGCAATTGCTGCAGCTTTGAGATATTTAAAAATTCCTGTTGAAGTAAGAGTTGTGGTTGATAGCGTTGTTGTTGATTCACCAAGTGATGGCAAAATCGAACCAGGGGATGTAGTAATAAGTGTTGACAAAAAAGAAGTTAAAACTGCAACCGATGTTGTTAAATTAGTACAACTTCATAAGCCAAATGAAATAATTGAATTAACCATTTCACGAAATAAGAATATAAAGAATGTGTTAGTAACTGGAATTGAATTAAAATCCGATGCTTCAAAAGCTTCGATTGGAATTTCCATTGGTCCAGGAATTGATCCTCCCTATGATTTTAAATTTGGGGTAGCAGAAGTTGGTGGACCAAGCGCGGGATTGTTTTTGACTTTGGGAATTATTGATGAGTTGACCGAAAATGATTTAACAGCAGGAAAAATTATTGCAGGAACTGGAACAATAAATTATTTAGGTGAAGTTGGTCCTATCGGTGGAATAAGACAAAAATTGGAAGGCGCAAAAAATAGTGGTGCGCAACTATTCTTGGCACCGATTGATAATTGCGATGAAATAACAAGTGATAATTACAAATCAATGCCGGTTGTTGCTGTCTCAACTCTTGCAGATGCGATCAAAGCTATAGAAACATTCACAAAAACAGGAAGCATTAAAGGTTTAAAGACCTGTAGCTAAGTCGAAAAATGCTACTTTTTCTCTCACAAATTAACCCCGATTGGACGAAGTAAGCCTTGTTTCGTATTGTCGAAATATGAGCTTTCCTCGTCCAGATTTTACATTCAATCGCCCTAAAGGCAGGAATTCATATTTACTAATTTCATTGGGTGCACTTGCTTTTGCTTTACTAAGTTTGTCTGGTTATTACACAGATTGGCTTTGGTACAAGTCAGTTAAAGCACAAGAAGTTTATGTAACTGTTTTGGCTTGGCGAATTGGTTTGTTTATTTTCTTTGCAGCAATTACTGGATTTATTATTTGGTTAAACGTTTATCTTGCTTACAAGTTTAGACCGATGTACGCATCTGTAACTCCCGATCAACTTTCATTGCAACGATATAGAGAAGCTCTAGACCCAATAAGAAAAACAGTATTTATCATTGGCCCAATTCTTCTAGGTTTTCTAGCGGGAGGATCAGCTTCTGCTGAATGGAGAAATTGGATTCAAAGATTAAATGCGGTTCCTTTTGGTGTTAAAGATGCCCAATTTGGTATCGATATTAGTTTTTTCATTTTTGACTATCCGCTTTATAGAAATTTAGTAACTTTTGGAATAAGTACGATTATTCTTTCTGGAATTGCAAGTGGAATAATTCATTATATTTATGGTGGTATTACTTTACAATCACCAAACCAAAAAGCAACAAAATTTGCTCAATCCCAAATTTCAATATTCGTTGCATTACTTTTTGTATTTAAGGCTTTTGCTTACTGGTTAGACAGATTTGGTTTGGCTCTAAAACAAGATTCTTTGTTAGTTGGTTTGAAATACGCTGATGTAAATGCTGTTCTGCCTGCTAAATCTTTAATGATGTATTTGTCATTAATTGTGGCTGTTTTGTTTATTATCAATGCTTTTAGAAGACAATGGTTCATTCCAAATATTGGTATTGGAGCATTACTAATTACAGGAATTTTAATAGGTGGTGTATACACAACTGTTATTCAGCAATTTATTGTAAAACCAAGTGAAGCAGACAAAGAAGCTCCTTATATTCAAAAATCTATTGAATCAACGAGAAATGCTTATGGTTTAGCAAACGTTGAAATATCTGATTACGCAGCCAGTGTCGAGCCAAGTCCAGAAATAATTTCGCAACAATCTGGAACCATAGAAAAAATTAGATTGATGGATCCAGCATTACTTTCTCCTACATTTAATCAATTACAACAAATACGAGGTTTTTATAGTTTTGCTGACACCCTAGATATCGATCGATACGCTCTTGGTGGATCTAATCAAGGAACCATAATTGCTGCTAGAGAAATTAACTTGGCAGGAATTCCTAGTGCGCAACGAAATTGGATTAATTCACATTTGGTCTATACGCACGGATTTGGTGTTGTAACAGCCAAAGATAATGCTGTAAGAATTGATGGCGAACCAGATTTCACCACAAGTGATATTCCTACAAAAGGTTCTTTAAAAATCGATGAACCAAGAATTTATTTTGGTGAAAACTCTCCTAGTTATTCAATTGTTGGAGGAGCAGCGGGAAGTGACCCTCGAGAATTAGATTATCCAGATGACACGAGTGCAAACGGTCAAGCAAATAACACATACGCAGGAACTGGTGGAGTTCCAATTGGAAATTTCTTTAACAGAGCTTTATATGCTCTGAAATATCAGGAAATAAATATTATCCTTTCAAATTTAGTAAATAATGATTCAAAAGTTTTGTACTATCGAGATCCTGCAGAACGAGTACAAAGAGTTGCACCTTGGCTAACTCTTGATGGCGATCCTTATCCTGCAGTGATTGATGGCAAAATTGTTTGGATTCTTGATGGTTACACTTCAACAAATTACTATCCGTACTCAACTAGAACAAGTTTAGATGTAGCAACGGCAGACTCAGTAACACAAACTTCAACTGCATTACGGGCTCAAGCAGCTACATCAGTTAATTATGTAAGAAACTCGGTAAAGGCAACTGTTGATGCTTACGACGGTACAGTTTCAATTTATGCCTGGGATGAATCTGAACCAATTCTTAAATCATGGTCACAAGCATTTCCTGGGATCGTAAAACCGCGTTCGGCCATGCCTGCTCAAGTTGTTGATCACGTTAGATATCCCGAAGATTTGTTTAAAATTCAACGAGAAATATTAAGTAAATATCACGTTAAAGATGCAGGTGCGTTTTATGGCGGTCAAGATTTCTGGGTAATTCCAAATGATCCAACTAGACCAGGTGTACAAAGTTCTCAACCTCCTTATTACTTACAACTTCAAATGCCAGGTGATGCTTCTCCGGTATTTTCATTGACCACAACTTTTGCGCCAACAAAGCGACAAACTTTAGCTTCATTTATGGCAGTTTCAAGTGATCCAAAAAATAATTATGGAAAAATTCGAGTTCTTCAGTTACCAAGAAATACAACAATTCCTGGTCCAACTCAAGTTCAAAATAACTTTGAATCAGATCCAGACGTAAGTGCTTTACTTTCACTATTAAGACGTGGTGGTTCTGAAGTTGAACTTGGAAACTTGTTGTCCCTTCCAATAGGTGGGGGATTGCTTTATGTCGAACCTGTTTATGTCAGAGCAACAGCTGGAGATAGTTACCCATTACTAAGAAAAGTTCTTGCATCATTTGGACCAAACGTTGTATTCGAAGACAATATTCAAGATGCTATTACCGCACTTTTTGGAACAACTTCAGGTGCAACACAGACGCCTACAGCTCCAGAAAATGAAACTTTACCAACACCGCAAACTCCAAGTGAAACTGGAAATGCTGAAACAGATTTAGCAAATGCAATTAGTGATATGCAAAAAGCAGTTGCCGATGGAAAGAAAGCGCTGGCAAATGGAGATTTCACTGCATATGGCAAAGCACAACAAGATCTTGAAGATGCTTTGGCAAGAGCATTGGCTGCGCAAAAAAGACTAAATTCAACAAACGAAATTGAAATAACTCCAGCAAGTTTCGTGCGCTAGATAGCGCAAGTGTTAAGAGTTTTACCCTTACATTAAGATTGAACTAACCGACGCGGGGTGGAGCAGCTCGGTAGCTCGCTGGGCTCATAACCCAGAGGTCGTAGGTTCAAATCCTGCCCCCGCTACCAAATCAAATGAAGACCGGCAAAATTAACCGGTCTTCTTTTTTTGTGCCAAATATGACAAGCGTAGAGTAGATGCATGAATGAAAATGTTGGAAAGTTTGAGAAAAAGAAGTTAGGCAAAATTTTCCTAACCGCTCCTGGTCCAACGACTAAACAAATGTTTTCTCAATTATTGAGAGCAAGAAAAGATCCAGCTGGATTTCTTGTTGATATGAGAAAAAAATATGGAAATGTGGTGCAATTCCCACTACCTATTTTGCCTGTGTATTTAGTAACTCACCCCGATGATGTTGATCGAGTTATGCGCGTTAATGCAAAAAATTATGGAAAAAGAACAATTCAATATGAAAATTTAGCTTTAGTAACTGGTGATGGACTACTTGCTGCTGACACAGATACATGGAAGCGACAGAGAAAATTAATTCAACCCGCTTTTCATCATGAAGCGATCATGAGAGTTGGCCCAGATACAGTCTTAGTTACGGATCGAATGTTAGGCAAATGGGAAAAGCTTTCAAACAACACCGTTGTTGATATTGATGACGACATGATGCACTCAGCTTTAGAAATTGTCGGAAGATCTCTTTTTGGTACAGATTTGGCTGGCGATGTTGAAAAAACAGCACAAGCAACATTGGACGCCCTCGACATAATCGTTGCAAGAGCTAGAACTCCGATCACATTTCCTAAATGGATCCCAACTCCAAACAATAGAAAATTAGCGAAAGCTTTAAATCAACTTGATGGTGCTGTTCAAAGAATTTTGGATGAAAGAAAAAAAATGACTGGAGTAGCAGGATTTGATCGAGAGGTAGACATGCTCGATTTGTTACTAGCTGCACATGACGAAGAAGGTGGATTAAACAGTAAAGAACTTCGAGATCAAATAGTTACATTCATCGTTGCCGGCCATGAAACTGTTGCGAGTTCTCTAACTTGGACGTGGTGGCTAATAGGTTCTCATCCAGAAGTTCAACTTAAACTACAAAAAGAAGTTGATGAAGTTTTAAAAGGTCGAGCACCTAATGTTAAAGATTTAGAAAATCTTTCATACACAAAAGCAATCGTTGATGAAGCTTTAAGAGTCTTTCCACCAGGGTGGGTTGTAAGTAGAAGATCTTTAGAAAAAGATGAACTAGGTGGATATGAAATTCCAGATAAAGCAGTAGTAATAATTTCTCCTTGGGCAACACATAGACACCCTGATGCTTGGAAAAATGCTGAATCTTTTGATCCAACAAGATTTTTACCAGATTCACCAACACCGCAAAAGGGAACATATTTACCTTTTGGAATTGGCCCACGAATGTGTATTGGTAAAGATTTTGCAATTTTAGAAAGTGTCTTAATGATTTCGAGGATTGCTCAGAAGTGGCAATTAAGTCCGGCAGGTGGGGAACCAGTACCAAGAGCGTTAGTAATGGTTAGACCTGAAGGTGGACTACCTATGTATATAAATCGAAGAAGTTAATTAAATAATTTAATTGTTTGATCATGCAGTAATCCATTAGTTACAACCATACTTTTTTCAACTAAAGAATCTCCACCACTAAGTGACGTTACTTTTCCGCCCGCTTCTTTAATTATTGGAATAAGTGCAGCCATATCCCAAATTGCTAAAGACGGTTCCATCGATAAATCGAGTGAACCTTCTGCGACCATCATGTGAATAAAAAAATCACCAAAACCTCTAGCGCGCCAAACTCTTTTAAGCAGCTTCTCAAATTCTTGCTCTTGTGATTTCACATTCCAACTATCTTGACTGGAATAACCTAAATATGCATCTTCTAATTTAGAAACTTTTGAAACTTGCAGTTTTCTTTCGCTCTGAAAAGAATTTGTTTTAGTTTGCAAAAATGAACCTAAACCTGTTGCTCCAAACCAACGTCTACCTAAAGCGGGAGCAGAAACCATGCCCGTTGTCATTTCTCCATCGACTCTTAAACCGATTAAGGTTCCCCAAAAAGGAACACCCCTCACAAAATTCTTAGTCCCATCAATTGGATCTAGTATCCATTCGCGATTGCTACTTCCATCGTGCCCAAATTCTTCACCGATAATGGAATCTGATGGAGCATATTTTCCGATGAGTGTTCGTAATTCTTCTTCTACACTTTTATCTGCATCACTTACAGGAGTAAAGTCAGGCTTTGTTTCAATTTTTAAATCAATAGCGCCAAAGCGGGCCATAGAAATTTTATCTGCCGCGTCGGCTAATTTGTGGGTAAATTCTAAATCTTGGGCGCTCATTTAAATCGAAACTCTACCCTTCCGTGCTATCTAGTGAACTTATCAATCTACGAAATGAATCAAGTCTTGGTAAAAGTGCAGGATTTTCAAAAGCCATCGCTTCAATCGCACAGCTTGTGTCTTGGTGAGAACATCCCTTTTGGCAATCGGTTGTTGCTTGAACTAAGTCAGGAAAACCTTCAAGTATTTCCTTAACAGTGGCATGAGCTAGACCAAAAGATCTAATTCCAGGAGTATCAATAATCCAAGTCGTTTTATTTATTTTTAACGCAAAAGCTGAAGTTGAAGTGTGTTTTCCTTGCCCTGTTACATCATTTACCTCACCAGTTCGCCTATTGGCATCTGGAACAAGTCGGTTAACTAAAGTCGATTTTCCAACACCCGAAGGCCCAATTAAAACAGTAGTTTTATTCTCAAGCACATCAAGTAATTCCTCTAAAGTGGAAGTTTTATTAACAGAGAAAACTGGAATATCAAGTGCTTGATACATTTCAGAAAGTTTTTGAGGAGACTCTATATCTGTTTTGGTAGCAATGATTATTGGTTGAGCATTTGCTAATCTGGCTGCAATAATTGTTCTATCAATCAATCTTGGATTAGGTTCTGGTTCGGATGTTGCAACAACAATTGCGACCATGTCTATATTTGCAACTAATGATCTTTCAACTGACTCTGAGTCATCGGCACTTTTTTGTAAAGAATTTTTACGCTCATTAACCTTTACAATTCTTGCCATATTTTCGATATTTTTTGTATCGACTCCAACAATCTCAACTAAATCTCCAACAATTACTCCTTTTCGCCCCAGCTCTCTAGCTTTAATCGCATAGATATCAATTTCTTCGGGACTTGTTAAATGAACAGTAAATCTTCCTCTGTCAACGGTTACAACTAATCCGGTTACTGCATTTTCAAACTTTGGTCGGTCTTTTGATCTTGGTCTAGATTTATGCTTTCCTGGACGAGAACGAAAATCATCTTCGTCATAATCTTTCAGGTTATTCACACACTCACCAAGTGCGCCCACATTTTTTCAAAGTCAGGAAGAGTTTTTGAGGTGGTTTTAATATCATCAACTTCAATTCCTGAAACAACTAATCCAATAACTGCTCCGGCTGTTGCCATTCTGTGATCATCAAATGCTTTCCACATTCCGGCTTTAAGCTTTGTTGGCCTAATAATTAATCCATCAGATGTTTCCTCGGCGTCTCCACCAATTGATTTTATGTTTTCGACTAAGGCCGCTAATCGATCGGTTTCATGACCTCGCAAATGAGCAATCCCTGACAAAGTGCTTGTTGAATTTGCGAATAGCGCAATAGACACAAGTACCGGAGTTAATTCTCCTACATCACTTAAATCAAAATCGATACCCTTTATTTCATTTGTGATTTTGACGGTTAATCCTTTTTCATTTAGGGAAATATTTGCTCCCATTTTTGTAAGAATTTCAATCCAAGCATTACCGGCTTGAGTTGTATGTTGTGGCCAATGAGGAATAGTAACTTCGCCTTTAGTAACCATTGCAGCAGCTAAGAATGGACCAGCATTTGATAAGTCTGGTTCGATTACCCAATTTTTTGATTGGATTTTGGAAGGCAACACTTTCCATGAATTTTTGTCGAGAGTTATTACTTCCACTCCAACTTGATTTAACATGTCGATGGTCATTTCAATATGTGGAAGGCTCGGTAGATTTTTACCAACATGTTTAATAGTTAAGCCATTTTTGAATCTAGGAGCGGCAAGAAGAAGAGCACTAACAAATTGACTTGATTCGGATGCATCAATAGTTATTTCTCCACCTTGCACTAGCCCATCACTTGCAATAGAAAATGGAAGATTTCCTGTTGATTGATCATCCACAGATATTCCTAGACTTTTTAACGCATTTATAAGAGTTTTCATGGGTCTATTTCGAGCACGCTCATCCCCATCAAAATGCGCAACTCCAGCCGATAGGGCAGCAAGTGCAGGTACAAATCTCATCACGGTGCCAGCTAAACCAACATCAATAGTTAAGTCTTGATGAACTTGTTTCATCGGAGATATTTCAATTAAGTCTTTATCTCTCGTAATTTGGCAACCCAATTTTTCTAACGCTTGAAGCATTAATTCAGTATCTCGAGCAAGTAATGGTTTTGAGATTGTTGAAACTGAATCACCTAACGCTGCAAGGACGAATGCTCTATTTGTTGCAGATTTAGAACCAGGAATCGACACAGTCGAGTGAATAGGGCGCTGCACAACCGGAGCGGTCCAATTATGTGGGGCAGGTTCACTCATTTGCATCTAAGACTACAGCGTGCACGTAATATCCAGGTTGTTATGTGTGGAAGATACGCGGCTAATCGCGACACCGGAACTCTTACTGAAGTTTTTAAGTTAAAAAACCTACCTAGTCAATTATTACCCGAAAATTACAATATTTCTCCAACTTCAAAAACCTACGCAATCACAGTTGATAAAAATCAAAATCGAACATTGGAAATTATGACCTGGGGGCTGATTCCATCTTGGGCTAAAGATAATTCAATGAGTGCAAAAATGATAAATGCCAGATTTGAAACTGTTGATGAAAAACCTTCTTTTAGAAGTGCGTTCAGTAAAAGACGTTGCATAATTCCAATGGATGGATATTACGAATGGTTTCGACCAGAAGATCCTAAAGAAAAGAAACAACCATACTTTATAAAAGCAGGAAAAAGCCCTCTGCTTGCTGTGGCTGGAATCTATGAAATTTGGAAAAATCCAGATCCCAAGAACTTTGATCAAGAAATTCATAGTTTTGCAGTTATCACTACAGAAGCTAAATTAGGTTTGGAAACAATCCATGACCGAATGCCAGTGTTAGTTCCCGATAAGAATTGGGAGGCCTGGCTTGATCCAAATATTCAAAATAAAGATGAAATTAGATCAATGCTTGCAACCCCACCTAGTGGCTACTTTGAATTCTTTAAGGTTAATAGTGATGTGAATAATGCTAGAAACAATGGTGCTCAATTGATTGAGCCACTTAAAGATTAAGTATGAGTATTTCTTTTATAGAAACTACTTATGGAAGTGCGCGCATTACAAGTCTTCATCATTACAAAAAAACAGTTGCATTTATCACACATGGCGCTGGTAAAGGTCTTGATTCAATTGATTTGGCATCAATAATTCATCAACTCGATCTATATAGAATAAGTGTTGTTGGAGTAGAGATGCCTTGGCTGGTTGCTGGCAAAAAAATTGCAAGTCCAGCAAGCCAATTAGATCAAGTTTGGCGAGAAGTTCATGAAAATTTGCAAGAAAGATATGCAGATTTTAAAAAAGTCTTTATCGGGCGAAGCACTGGAGCCCGAGTTATTTGCAGAACTGCAGAAGTATTAAGACCTGATCTAATTATTAATTTGGCATTTCCACTTAAATCTCTTACCGGTAAATCTCGCGAGGAAGAATTGAAACAAGTCTTAGATAAGAATTTTGAAATGATAATCATTCAAGGTCAAAAAGACACTCTTGGTTCAACTTCTGACATCAAACAAGCACTGGGAGTTAGAAATAACCTAGAAATTATTGATGCGGGAAATTTAACTCACAAACTCAGTGGAACTATGGGAGAAGTAGTCATTGAATGCCTGAGTAATAAGGGCTACTAAAGCGACAAGGTAGCGTTTGAATATGACATTTTTATCCTCGGTTGTTAAAGACCGAACCGATCTTGAAGACGAAGACCTAGACCATTTGCAAGCTCTTCTTGCTGACTGGACTTTGTTGGCAGATTTAAGTCTGAGTGATCTTGTGCTGTGGATTCCCACTTGGCATGGCAAAGGTTTTTTTGCGGCAGCTCAAATTAGACCAGCTACTTCTCACACGAATGTTCCTGAGGATTTAGTGGGGGAATTCATTGCTCCAGGTAGAAGAGTTGACCTTGATAAAGCTTTAAGTACGAGAAGAAAAGTAGTTGATCCCACTGATTCTGGATTAAGAGTAGATGCAATTCCTGTTGTCCTAAACGAAAAAGTCATTGCAGTTATTTCTCGACATACAAATGCTGATGGACGAGGTGGAAGATTAGAACAAGTTTATTTAGCAGCCGCAGAAGATTTAATGGAAATGGTTGCAGCAGGAAGTTTCCCTTCAACTGGTGAGGTAAGTAAAGCAAGTCAAGCTCCACGAGTTGGAGACGGTTTAATTCGTTTAAGTAAACAAGGCGAAGTTGAATACGTAAGTCCAAATGCTGCATCAGCATTTAGAAGATTAGGTTTGGCAGCTGATTTAATTAATCAGGATTTAGCAAAAATAGTTGCAAAACTTCAAAAAACACCTGGCCCTGTTGATGAAGCAATCATGTTAGTTGCAGCAGGCAGAGCAAGTGGGGAAGTTGAATTAGATAACTCAACTTCAGTTGTCACACTACGTGGAGTTCCATTACTAAGAAATGATGAAAGAATTGGCGCTCTAGTTTTGGTTAGAGATGTAGCAGATTTAAGAAGAAAAGAAAAAGCATTATTGACCAAAGATGCAACAATTCGCGAAGTTCATCATCGAGTAAAAAATAATTTACAGACTGTAGCAGCACTTCTACGATTACAAGCAAGAAGAGCAAAAAGTGATGAAACCAGAGATTCTTTAGCTGAAGCACAAAGAAGAGTAAGCGCTATTGCAGTAGTTCATGAAGCGTTATCTAGATCTCCTGGTGAAGTTATTCCTTTTGATGAAGTAATTAATCAAGTGATTGCTCTTGTGACTGACGCATCATCAACTATTGAAAATGAAAAACCAATAAGTATTGAACGACAAGGTGAATTTGGAGAGTTGCCAGCAGAAATTGCAACACCAATTGCTATGGCAGTGGTAGAAATTCTACAAAACGCTATTGAACATGGTCGCCCTACCGTTGAACCTGTTCAAATTAATGCCACAAAAAGTGGTGGGCAAATCCGCATCACCATTACAGATGGTGGGCCTGGCATTAAAAAAGGAAAAGATGCTTTTGCAACAGATCAATTGGGCTTACAAATTGTGAGAACTTTAATTGTTGATGAACTCGGTGGTGGTTTAACTATTTCTGCTAATTCACCAACTGGGGTGAAGGCAGAAATAGTTGCCCCGATAGCTTTAAGGAAAAGTAACTAAACGTTTAAGGTTTAGTAGAAATTGATTGAAGCTGCTGGGGCAGTGTGTCCCAAAGCGCGACGTTCGTCTTCGCTTAGTCCACCCCAAACGCCTGAATCTTGACCTGTCTCCAGAGCCCATTGCAAGCATGGTTCAACCACGGTGCAGGTTTTGCAGACCTTTTTGGCTGCTTCTATCTGAAAAACGGCAGGTCCAGTGTTACCTATAGGGAAAAATAACTCAGGATCTTCATCGCGACAAGCTGATTTATGGCGCCAGTCCATGCTCAATACCTCCAATTAGTTTCCCCACTACAAGGGTGACACGTTGTGACGCTTTGCACAACCGTAAATTGTAAAAAGTTTAATAAAAGTGATGTCACTTTGGTCACATTTTCCACAATTCGGGCATTTACTCTTATTGCAAAGAATTTGCAATAGCGTATAGTCTTCAATAATCACCCATAAGGAGCCTTGTGAAATTGCCGCAAATGCACATTCCGGATGGATTTATTAACGCCCAAATTTCGGTTCTAGCTCTGGTTATTTCGGCGGTTTTCGTTTATGTGGCACTGCAAGGAGCAAAACGACAACTTGATGAAAAAGTCGCTCCGTTGGCAGGTCTTTCTGCGGTATTTATTTTTGCAATGCAAATGATTAATTTTCCTGTTGCAGCCGGAACCAGTGGACATTTAATTGGTGGCGCGTTGGCTGCCATTTTGATTGGTCCTTGGGCAGGCGTGCTCGCAGTTACCGTTGTTTTGATCGTCCAAGCACTTGTTTTTGCTGACGGAGGACTGACTGCCATTGGGCTAAATGTTTTGAATATGTCGGTGATGGCAACTTTAATGGCTTGGATAATTTTTCGATTATTGCAAAGAATGTTTCCTAAGAATCGAATTGGTTTTCTCAGCGCCACAGCAATTGCTGCCTACCTCAGCGTTCCCTTAAGCGCAATTGGTTTCACTATTGAATTTGCATTGGGAGGCACCGCAGCGATAGAGCTAAGTACAGTTTTAGGTGCCATGGTGGGAGTTCACGCGGTAATCGGTTTGGGTGAAGCCATTATTACTGTATTGACAATTTCTGCTGTTCTTTCAGTTCGTAAAGATCTTGTGTTCGGGGCAACTAACTCAAAAATTTCGCTAGGTAAATAAGGAAACATATGGAGACCAAAAAAATAGTTTCAATTGGATTTGTAGCTTCTCTATTCGTGGCAGCATTCATAAGTTTTTACGCAAGTTCACACCCAGATGGGCTTGAATTTGTTGCTGAACAAATTGGGTTCTTAAATACCGCTAAAGACAGTGCAGTGGCAACATCGCCTTTGGCAAATTACTCATTTGCTGGAATAGAGAATGAAAGACTTTCGATAGCTGTGGCAGGACTAGTTGGTGTGGGCCTGACTGCACTATTTGGATTTGGACTATTTTCTATGGTCAAGAAAAAAGACTCGAGTCCTAGAAAATAAGTGAAAGACTCACAACACCATTTAATTGATGGAAGTCACCAACACAATTTAACTAAATTTTATACAATTCCTGCGCATATAAAAATAGCTTCAGTGTTTATATTTGTATTGCTTGTGGTTCTAACTCCTGGTAAAAACTTTCAAGCACATTTAAGTTTTGCAGTAATTGTTTTAGCTATGTTGATTTGGAACAGAATCCCACTTTCGCTTATCAGAAAAAGATTAATAATAGAAATTCCCTTCGTATTATTTGCCTTTTTTCTACCCATTCTCGGAACAGGACCTCGAATTGATTTTTTTGGATTAAAATTGTCGGAAGCTGGTTTGTGGGCTGGTTGGAATATTTTGGTTAAGGCCACGATTGGGGTAATGATGTCCTTATTGCTTTCAACTACAACACCACAACGTGAGTTGTTGGTTGGGTTAGAGAAACTTAAATTTCCAAAACTATTAGTTCAAATTATGTCTTTCATGATTAGGTACACAGTGGTGGTGACCGAAGAAGTAAAAAGAATGGCGATTGCTCGAGAATCAAGGTGCTTTGAAGCAAAAGGGCCCAAGCAATGGGCAGTATTAGCCAGATCTGGTGGAGCTCTTTTTATTCGTTCTTATGAAAGAGGAGAAAGAGTGCATATGGCAATGTTGTCGAGGGGATACACAGGTCAATTACCTCTCACATCGATTCAAATTTCAAGTAGACAAGACTTTATAAATGGAACATTATTACCTTTAGCTGCCCTCGTGGTTATTTTGTTTTGGAGCGTGTTTCTTAAATGACAAATGCATTAGAGATAAGTAATTTATCTTTTTCTTATCCTGACGGAAGACAAGCTCTAAATAGAGTAAATCTAAAAATAGATAAAGGTGAAAGAGTTGCACTTCTTGGGCCAAATGGAGCAGGTAAAACTACTTTAGTAATGCACTTAAACGGAATTTTACTTTCTGACGATGGCGAAGTTAAGGTTGCAGGAATTAACGTTGAGAAAAATAGTTTATTTGAAGTGAGAAAAAGAGTCGGTCTTGTTTTTCAAGATCCAGATGATCAATTATTTATGACAACAGTTAGAGATGATGTTGCCTTTGGTCCGGCCAATATTGGCATGACAGGAATTGAATTGGAAGAGCGAGTTAATTTTGCCCTTGATCAAGTAAAAATGAGAGAGTTTGCAGACAGACCGCCCCATCATTTATCGTTTGGACAGCGAAGACGAGTCGCAGTTGCCACAGTTCTGGCCATGAAACCAGATATTTTGGTTCTAGATGAACCAAGTAGCAATCTAGATCCAGCTAGTAGAAGAGAACTAGCAGAGATTTTGTTAAATCTTGACGTCACAATTTTTATGGTTACTCATGATTTACCCTATGCCTTAGAGATATGTCCTCGAGCAGCTATCTTGAATGATGGGAAAATTGTTGCCGACAGCTTCACTCGTGAATTATTAGGGGATGAAGAGTTAATGAAAAGTAATCGTCTGGAATTACCTTTTGGAATGCACTTAGACCACATTCCTCACCATAGATAGATTTTTATGAAGTGGTGGTTAGGCAATTCGATTTCAATTTGTTATTACATCAGTTTGTTTCAAGGATTATCTCTTTCGGTTTATACATCAGTTGCTTTTGTTGGAGCCATGTTGACTGGGGACATTGAAAGAATTGACACTTTTATAGTTGAAAATTTGCTGTACCTATTGCTCATTATCTTAATATTTTTTATCGCAATAAATTTTAAAAAGCTCAAAAGAGCATCATTTACTCCATTTCTATTGATTCAGATGTTTTCATTAATAATTGCTGGGCCTTTGTTGCAAAGTAATAAATTAATTACACTAGGCTTAGGTTTGTTAATTGGAGTAAGCGGCTTGTTAGGAATTATTTTAGGCTTACTGCCTCAAAATCGTAATAAATTTATGTGATTTAAAAGAAAGCCCCGGGTATCCCCGGGGCTTTCTGACGTTCTAGAGAAATTTAACTTACGCTTTTTTAGTTTCCCAAAAAATTGTGTCAATTTCTTTAATCTTGCCTAACAAATTATCTGCTACGGCAACATCATTTGTGCCTTTAGTTCCGGCAGCACCTGCAAGTTTTGTAGCTTCATTAAATAGAACATGAAGTTGTGGATACTTTTCAAAATGTGCTGGTTTGAAATAGTCTGTCCACAAAACCCATAGATGCTCTTTGACCATGTTTGATCTTTGTTCTTTGATTGCTACGGCGCGACTTTTGAAGTCAGCATCTTTTGAATCGTTGTATTTAACCATGCATGCTTTAACAGACTCAGCTTCAATTTTTGCTTGGGCTGGGTCATAAACACCACAAGGTAAATCGCAGTGAGCAAAGACGGTTGTCTTAGGTGACCATAAACTCATTGTTTACTCCTTCGGATTGTTATTCCTGAGATTACCTTGAAAGTAACTCTTTAGCACAATGAGATGGTGGGTAACTTCGGTCTGATGGTGGCAAGGGTGCAAGGTGACTCGATGGCGCCTGCGTATCACTCGGGAGATTTGGTACTAATTAGAAAGTCTCGAAAAGTTAAACGAAACAACGTTGTCATTGCGAATCGTCCGGATCGAGAAGACTTGCTAATCATCAAACGAGTAATAACCATCACAAATAATGGTTATTGGTTACAAGGT
>BJFU01000003.1 GCA_014190035.1 Actinomycetes bacterium
GAACCAGGGTGGGTTTGTAAAACTGATTTGATTGAATCAACAACTGGTGGAGTGCAACTTGCCATCGGTAATCTCACCACCACAGGACCAGTTCTTGGTTTATTGAGATCTGGCACAGAAAATTCCAAGGCCACAAGTTTAGGACTTTCTTCTTCACGTGCATCAATCTTTGCTTTAACAGCCAAAATTGCATCTTCATGAATTAGTCCTGAAACATTGGCATAAGTCTGAGAAAACACCATTAGATCTACTGCTCCTGCTAAATCTTCTAAAGTAACAATGGCCCACGATGCACCTTGTTTAGTTACTTTTCTTTGGATATTTGTAACTAAACCTGCAACAGTGACAATTTCGCCATCATTTTTATTGCCATGAGTAATATCTGCCATTGAAGTATCAGAGAAACGATTGAGCAAATGTTCAATTCCAAGCAGTGGATGATCACTTACATAAAGTCCTAACATTTCTCTTTCAAAGTTCAACAAAATTGCCTTGTCCCATTCGCCATCTGGAATAGTTATTTCTGCTCCAGTAATGGAAACGGTTTCTCCAGCTCCTGCACCAAATAAGTCATATTGGCCAATTGATTCTGCTCTTTTTGATTCACTGGCACTATCTACTGCTTCGATATGAACGCTTAATAAACCTTTTCGCGAATGATTCATGGAATCAAAAGCGCCTGCTTTAATCAGTGCTTCAATTACTCTTTTGCTACAAACTGCAGGATCAACTTTCTTTAAGAAATCAAAGAAGTCAGTAAATCTTTCATTCTTTTCTCTGGAGGTAATTAATGCTTCTACCACGTTTTCGCCCACATTTTTAATGGCAGATAAACCAAAGCGAATGTCATTTCCCACAGGTGCAAATTCACTTAAAGATTCGTTAACATCTGGTGGCAACACTTTAATTCCCATGCGGCGGCATTCATTTAGATAAATTGCTAATTTGTCTCGATCATCTTTCACACTTGATAACAAAGCGGCCATGTATTCAGCTGGAAAATTAGCCTTTAAGTAAGCAGTCCAATATGAAACTAATCCATAGCCTGCGGTGTGAGCCCGGTTAAATGCATAATCAGAGAAAGGAACAAGTGTGTCCCACAGTGTCTTAATTGCATCTTCACTGTATTTGTTTGCTCTCATTCCATCTCTAAATGGAACAAACTCTTGATCAAGAATCTCTTTCTTTTTCTTACCCATCGCTCTTCGTAACAAATCTGCTTTGCCCAGGGAATAACCTGCCACTTTTTGAGCAATAGCCATAACTTGTTCCTGATAAACAATTAATCCATAAGTATCAGACAAGATTTCATCAAGTGGCTCAGCTAGTTCTTCATGTATTGGTTTAACAAGTGTTCGTTTATTTTTTCGATCGGCATAATCATTGTGGGCGTTTACTCCCATTGGACCTGGACGATAAAGAGCAAGGACAGCAGAAATATGTTCAAAATTATCAGGTTGCATGGAACGCAACAGCGCTCTCATGGGAGCACCGTCTAGTTGAAAGACTCCTAAGGTGTCTCCCCTACTTAGTAATTCATAAGTTGGTTTATCAGTTAGTTCTAATTCTTCTAAAGTAAATTCAACATTTTTATTTCGTTTGATATGTGCTAAACAATCATCTAAAACAGTTAAGTTTCTTAAGCCCAAAAAGTCCATCTTTAGTAGCCCTAAAGATTCGCAAGCTCCCATATCAAATTGAGTGATAATGGCACCATCTTGTTCGCGTTTCCAAAGTGGCACAACATCAATTAATGGTTCACGACACAAAATAACTCCAGCAGCATGAACTCCTGGTTGTCTTCTTAATCCTTCCAACCCACGAGCCGTGTCAACAATTCTTTGGGCATCAGGATCAGTTTTATAAAGACTTCTGAATTCATTTGCTTCTTTAAATCGATCATCGGTTTTGTCAAAAATTGAAGCCAGTGACATATCTTTACCAACAACTGGTGGTGGAATTAATTTAGTAATTTTGTCAGATACTGCAAATGGATAACCCAAAACTCGAGCCGAGTCTTTAATTGCAGCTTTTGCTTTAATGGTTCCATAAGTAATGATCTGAGAGACGTGATCTGAACCATATTTAACAGTTGCATAGCGTATCATGTCGGCTCGTCTTTTTTCGTCAAAGTCAATATCAATATCGGGCAATGAGATACGTTCAGGATTTAAGAATCTTTCAAACAACAATCCGTGTTTCAATGGATCTAATTCAGTAATTCCAAGTGCGAAAGCAATAACTGATCCTCCGGCAGATCCTCGACCTGGGCCTACCCTGATTTTGTTTTCTTTGGCATAACGAACAAGATCTGCTACTACTAGAAAATAACTTGGAAAACCCATTTGGTTAATTACATTTATTTCGTATTCTGCTTGCTTTAAATGAGTTTCAGGTATCTGGTTTTTAAATCTTTTAGCTAATCCAAGTTTTACTTCCTTTGCTAGCCAGGTTTCTTCAGTTTCACCCTGAGGAACTTCGAAACTAGGCATTAGGTTTGCACCTTCTGTGAATTTCACATCACAGCGCTCTGCAATTAATAATGTGTTATCGCATGCTTCTGGGTAATCTTTCCAAATTGCACGCATCTCAGCAGGAGATTTCAAATAGAAATCTTGAGCATCAAATTTGAATCTGTTGGGATCACTCAACGTGGTTCTTGTTCCTACACAAAGCAGAACTTCATGAGATGCGGCATCTGCTGCATAGGTGTAGTGAAGATCATTTGTTGCAACTAGTGGGATGTTTAGATCTTTTGCAATCTTTAGTAAAGCTGGTCTGGTTCTTTTTTCAATCTCTAAACCATGATCCATAAGTTCACAAAAATAGTTTTCTTTACCAAATACTTCTTGCATGGAGGCAGCAACTTCACGAGCTTTCTTTTCATCTCCTGCTTGTAGCCAGCGATTTACTTCTCCTGAAGGGCACCCTGTTGTTCCAATTAGTCCTTTGCCATATTTTTCGAATAATTCATAATCAAATCTTGGTTTGTAGTAATAGCCTTCAATACTGGAAAGTGAAGAAATTCTAAATAAGTTATGCATTGCTTCTGTGGTTGTGGCCCACATAGTGATGTGAGTGTAAGGAGATTTACCTCTTCCAAATTCTTGATCTTCACTCTTTGAACTTCCACCAAAATCCAACATCTCACGAGACTTTCGACCATTAGGTGCGTAATAACCTTCAATACCAATAATTGGTTTTACACCTTGTTCTTTTGCGTTCTTATAAAAATCAAATGCGCCATAAAGATTTCCATGATCTGTGATTGCAATTGCAGGCATACCTAATCTTTTTGTTTCTGTCATTAGTGGATTTAAACGAGCAGCTCCATCAAGCATTGAATATTCAGTGTGAACATGAAGGTGAACAAACGAGTCGCGATCGGACATGACTAACTAAAGGTCCTTTCGACTTTGGAATACAAAGGGGAAGATTTGTATTACTAATTTATGACTAACTGCTGACAATTTTACTGATAAGCCTCGGCGATGCGAGTAAGACTTAACTTGAGGTCTTGAGGATAAGCGGAGTTAAATGTCACATCTTGACCTGTCTTTGGGTGACGAAATGTTAACTGTGTGGCGTGTAACCACTGGCGGTGCAATTCGAGTTTGCCAGCCAACTTGGGATCTGCTCCATACATCGAATCTCCAACGCAAGGATGCTTGATTGCTGCCATGTGAACTCTAATTTGGTGGGTTCGTCCAGTTTCCAATTCAATCTTTAAAAGTGATGCTCCAGCAAAAGCTTCAATGGTTTCATAATGAGTAACACTGTCTTTACCACCATTTACTACTGCGTATTTGTAATTTTCTTGTGGATGTCTATCAATTGGTGCATCAATTGTTCCTTTAGAAGGATCGGGATGACCTTGCACTAATGCGTGATAAATCTTTTTCACAGTTCTATCTCTAAATTGATCTTTTAAACTTTCATAAGCTAGTTCACTTTTTGCTACCACCATCACACCACTTGTGCCAACATCTAAGCGATGCACAATGCCTTGTCTTTCTGGTGCACCACTTGTTGAAATTCGATGTCCTAAAGCTGCAATTGATGCGGTAACTGTCGGACCTTCCCAACCAGGACTTGCATGAACTGCAACTCCTACTGGTTTATCAATGACTACAACATCTTCATCGGCAAAAAGTATAGGAATTTTTGTAACTTGATCTGCAGGATTAATGGCAGCTTTGATAATTGGGTTATAAACAACTTTGTCTCCTGTGGCGACCCTGTGAGATTTTAAAGCTAATTTGTCATTTACTAAAACTGAACCTGCATCAATATCGGATGCAACTTTGGTGCGAGATATTTCAAAAGTTACTGAAAGTAGTGCATCAAGTCTTGAACCATCTTGAGCTTCATCTACTACTAGAGAATATTCACTCATTATTTTTCACTCTTAAGATATGGATCTTTACCAAACAAAGCCATCGCAGCAATTACTACTGCTGAAATACTTACACCCATATCGGCAATATTAAAGACGGCCCAATAGGGAATCTGAATGAAATCAACAACGGCTCCTCTAAAAACTCCAGGGGATCTAAATAAGCGATCAATCAAATTTCCAATCGCTCCGCCCAGCATTGCCCCTAAACATATGGCCCAACTCAATCTGACAACTTTTTTACCTGTTCTATATATATAGAAGGCAATAACGAAAGCCAAGATCGTAAATACCCAGGTAGTGCTACTTCCCAAGCTAAATGCTGCACCTGGATTTCGAAAGAATGTAAATTGCAACAAGGGACCTGCATTTTCCCCAAATATTGCTGGAATCAAGACAATGTTGGGACGATTTTCCAGATATCGCACAGCCAATACTTTGGTTATTAAATCAAGAACGATTACGCCTATGGCAATCTTCAGCATTAATTCTTGTAAATGTGTGCGACTCTTCACCTAGTGAACACTACGCTCCTGAGGGTTCTCATAAACTACGAGAGTCGTGTTTTTTTCTTATTTAACCTTGAACAAAGTTAGGAAGGTGTTCTAATCGTGTATCGCGAGGTACCCAATCGAATCAACCTTCCTGAAATGGAACATGAAGTATTAGGAATGTGGGAAAAGGAAGAAATTTTCCACAAATCCTTAAACCAAAGAGATCCAAAAAAATCGTGGGTCTTCTACGAAGGTCCTCCAACAGCTAATGGCAAACCAGGTGCGCATCACGTTGAAGCAAGAGTTTTCAAAGACGTATTTCCAAGATTTAAAGCGATGCAAGGTTATTACGTTCCTCGTTATGCAGGTTGGGATTGTCACGGATTACCAGTTGAATTAGCGGTTGAAAAAGAATTAGGTTTCACCGGGAAAAACGATATTGAAAAATATGGCGTTGCTGAGTTCAACGCAAAATGTCGTGAATCTGTTTTAAGAAACGTAAGTGACTTCACCACCATGACTTCTCGCATGGGTTATTGGGTTGATTTTGACAAAGCCTATTGGACTATGAATCCAAGTTATGTGGAATCTGTTTGGTGGTCTTTAAAGGAAATTCACAAAAAAGGTTTATTGGTATCTGACTATCGAGTAAGCCCATATTGCCCAAGATGTGGCACGGGTTTATCAGATCATGAATTAGCTCTTGGTTATGAAACCATAACTGATCAATCTATCTATATTAAGTTTCCTGTTCTTGATGGTCAATTAGCAAAGAAATACAAAAATCTTTCCCTTTTGGTTTGGACTACCACTCCTTGGACCACCATCAGTAACACTGCAGCTGCGGTGGGTCCAAAAATTGACTACTTAATTGCCCAAGTTGAGGATGAACACTTTGTAATCGCCAAAGAATTAGTTGCACTATTAGGTGAAGAAGTATCAATAAAAGAAACAATTAAAGGCAAAGACTTAGAAGGAATTCACTACCAACCACCATTTGGTAAAACACTTTTCGAAGATGATGCACCAGCAGCACTTCATAGTGTGGTTTTGGCAGATTATGTAACAACAGAAGATGGCACAGGAATTGTTCATCAATCCCCTGCCTTTGGTGCCGAAGACTTAGTGGTTTGTAGAAAATATGGTTTACCTGTGGTAAACCCAGTGCAAGCAGATGGTCACTTTGCACCACATACCCCTCTTGTTGCTGGACAATTCTTTAAGAAAGCTGACAAAGATATTGTTAAAGATTTAAAGAAACGTGAAATTCTATTTAAAGAACTAGCTTACGAACATCAATATCCTCATTGCTGGCGTTGTCACACTCCATTGATGTATTACGCCCAACCTTCTTGGTACATCAGAACAACTCAAATTAAAGATGCGCTATTGCGAGAAAATGAAAAGACTAATTGGTTTCCTAACACCATCAAGCATGGTCGATATGGCGATTGGCTAAACAACAACATTGATTGGGCTTTATCAAGAAACAGATATTGGGGCACTCCCCTTCCTATTTGGATTTGTGAAGACAAACATCAAACAGCAGTTGGATCCCTAAAAGAATTAAGTGAATTATCAGGCAAAGATGTCACTAACACTGATCCTCATCGTCCCTTTGTTGATGACATCACAATTTCTTGTCCAGAATGTAAAAAAACTGCCACAAGAGTCCTAGAAGTAATTGATTGTTGGTATGACTCAGGTGCAATGCCTTTTGCCCAACTAAGTTATCCGCAACAAAACCAAGACTTATTCAAAACTAGTTATCCAGCTGATTTCATTTGCGAAGCAATTGATCAAACCCGTGGATGGTTCTACACGTTAATGGCTATTGGAACTTTAGTTTTTGATCAAAGTTCTTATAAAAATGTTGTCACACTTGGTCACATCTTGGATGAAAAAGGTCGCAAGATGAGTAAACATTTAGGAAATGTTTTAGAACCAATTGCGTTAATGGATGAACACGGTGCAGATTCTGTGCGCTGGTTCATGTTGGCATCAGGTTCTCCTTGGCAAGCACGCAGAGTTGGTCATGCTGCAATCCAAGAAGTAACGAGAAAAGTTTTGTTGACCTATTGGAATACCGCATCATTTCTTTCTCTTTACACCCGTTTATCAACATACAAACCAGGTGACAAAGTAATTACTAGAAAAGAACGACCAGAAATTGATCAATGGTTACTTAGTTTGGTTGATGATGCAGTTTTGCAAGTAACTAGTGCCTTAGAAAACTTTGATACCCAAAAAGCAGGACGAGTTCTTGCTGATGTTGTTGATGATATGTCTAATTGGTATGTCAGAAGAAATAGAAGAAGATTCTGGGATGGCGATCCTGTAGCACTTGCAACTTTGCATGAAGCTTTAAGAACAATCACTTTAATCATGTCTCCATTTGTGCCATTTATAACTGAGCGTGTGTGGCAAGACATGTTTAGAACAACCACTGATGCTTCTTTGCAATCTGTTCATTTAGGCAATTGGCCAGGGGTTAATAAGTCAGAAATAAGAACAGACTTAATTGAAAACATGGGACTAATCAGACGACTAGTAGAACTTGGTCGTGGTGCTCGTGCCGAAGGAAAAGTAAAGAACCGTCAACCACTTTCTAGAGCATTAGTTTCAGCCAAGAACTGGGACAAAGTTCCTCAAGATTTAAGAGACCAATTAGCAGAAGAATTAAACATTCTTGATTTGCAATCATTGAGTGAGACCGGTGACTTAGTAAATGTTGCTGTGAAAGCAAACTTTAGAACCCTTGGGGCTCGTTACGCCAAGGAAACACAATTAATCGCCAAAGAAATCTCAAACTCAGATGCAGCAGCATTGGTTCAAGAGTTAAGAAAAACTAACAAATCATTGATCAAAGTTGATGGTCAAGAATTTGAAATCACTGCTGAAGATGTGATCATCACCGAAACTCCACGTGAAGGCTGGTCTGTGATGAGCCAAGATGGTGAAACCATTGCCCTTGATTTGGAGATCTCAGCTGAATTAAGAAGTCTGGGAATTTCACGTGAAGTAATCAGAATGATTCAAGAAGCCCGAAAGAATTCTGGTTTTGAAGTATCAGATCGAATCAATTTGAAATATCACTCCACAGATGATCAAGTTAAGGCATCAATACTTGCTAACTTAGAAGTAATTAAGAGTGAAGTTCTAGCACTTGAATTTGTTGAGGCAAAAGGATCTGCTGAGCCTACGACTGTTGATGAAGAGCTAAACGTTCAAATCTGGATTGAAAAAGTCTAAATCTTTATTGGTTTTCTGGAGCACTAGTAATTACATTGACTGGTTCAGTGTTTTCAATTGAATCATTTAATTGCGCACCCAAATCAGTAAGCATTCCTGATAACCAATTTCTGAGCCTGTTGCGGTAATCAATTTCAATTGCTTCAAGTCTTTTTATTTGGGCTTCGATTTGAGCTTTTTCTGATTCAACACTGGAAGAAATAGAAGCAGCCCTTGCTCTTGCTTCTCTAACTAATCTTTCTGCTTCATTGGTTGCAGCAGTTAAGGCTTGTTGAGCAAGAGTTAAGACTTCAACTGGAGATTTAGTATCAACACTTTGTGAACTGGAAAGTGAAGTTCCTCTGTGTGCCATTTCGAGTTCATTTTGCAAACTTGCAATTTCATCAGCAACTTTTTCTAAAAATTCATCAACTTGGCTTACGTCATAACCCATACGCATGCGGGTGGTGTCAAAGACGACGTTGGCAACATCTTCAGGTGTTAATGCCATTTATCCACTCCAAGAGTCAATTTACAAAGATTAATCTACCCTGCTAATGCTCGAAACTGGTAATTAGAGGGAGGAAAATATACCTATGGCTATTTGAATCAGGATAATCACAACTAAGAAAGACATATCCAGGGAAACCGAACCGATTCTTAAGGGCGGGATAAATCGTCTGAAGAAATTCAATGGTGGGTCAGTCAGGGAATAAATGGTTTCAACTAACAACAAGAGAAATCCTGTTGGTTGCCAAGAACGGGCGAACATCTGCACATAATCAAAAACCAAACGACCGATCATGACTAACAGATATAACTGAAGTAACTGCGCAATTATTGAACCCATAGAGATTTAGTTTAAATTAAACTTGATTAAAAAAGCCATCTTGCGCGACTTGTTGGCGAGCTTCTGCCCCAAGATCAACGTTGGCTGGTGATATCAAGAAAACTGAATTGGTAACTCTTTCAATAGTTCCTCTGAGAGCAAAAGCTAAACCTGAAGCAAAATCAAGAATTCTCTTTTGGTCACTTGGATCCATTTCAGACAAGTTAATAATTACTGGTGTTCCATCACGGTATTCTTCACCAATTCTTCGAGCATCATTGAATGCTCTTGGGTGAAGGGTGGTGATTCGAGAAACTGGTTCTGCGATAACTGGTTTTATTTGTGGTGTCATTCTTACTTCTGGTCTTTCAGCTAATGCTGTAGATCCATTTGTGGAGAAAGCTCTAGGAGTTGGTGACCAGCGAGGAGTTGCTGGGACTTCTTCTTCGTAAAATTCTTCAATTTCTTCATCTAAATAATTTTGATTATCTTCAACTAAACCTAAATAGACAGCCATTTTGCGAAAGCCTTTTGGCATATCTTCCTCCTGGTTACATACGTGTGTGTCACTTGCGAACTCTTAAGTTGCAGTAGTTACGCCTGTGACTAAAGACAAAGTTACCCGATTTTTGGTCTTTCCCCGAGTAAGGAAGACCCAATTCGAAGGTGTGTCGCACCATGCAAAATGGCTGCTTCTAAATCATCACTCATCCCAGCCGACAAAATCTGGGCTTGAGGATGTTCTTCCAAGAAACTAGCTCTGAGGTCTTTCAATCTGGCAAAAGCAAGTTCAGGCTTTTCGCCCAAAGGTGCCACACTCATCAAACCCTTTAATTCCAGATGACTTGCCTGGCTAATAGATGCAGCTAATTCACTTAATTCCGCCGGCCAAATCCCACCTCTGGTTGGATCTGGTCCAGATTGGTCAAGATCAACTTGAATCAAAACCGGTTGAACTTTGTTTATCCCTTGAGCACTCTTTTGTATTTCTTTAGCTAAAGACCAGCGATCAACAGAATGAATTAGATCCGCATAATTAACTACTGATTTTGCTTTGTTGGATTGCAATTGACCGATGAAATGCCATTTGAATTCATTTTTTACTTCAGCTTTCTTGGAAGAGGCCTCTTGATCTCTATTTTCTCCCACATTTTCAATTCCTAATTGTTTTAGCAAATCAACATCACTTGCCGGGTAGGTCTTGGTCACGGCAATCAGAGTGATTTCAGAAATATCTCTTCCCGCTGCACTACAGGCATTTTTTATCCGGGTTTGAATAATTCCTAGATTGCTTTGGATTTCACTTAAGCGATTACTCATTCACTTAACCAAGCAACTGTGGCATTTCTTCCAGTCACTGGATCTCTTCTGAAAGAAAACAATTCGGCAGTATCAAAGGTACAAATATTTAGATCTGTGGTTTTGATTTGGTACTGGGCAAGTTGATGTTTAACACCTTTTCGAATATCAACTGCTAATTGTCCATCGGCAAGTTTTACTGCTGCACTTGGTTCAATATCTTTTACTTCGTCAAATCTTTCTTGGGTGGCAATAAAATTTTTAGCACTAATTGTTGGTCCAATAATTGCCTTTAGGTTTTCTGGTTCTGCACCTAAATCAAACATTCCTTCAACCGCGTTTGCCACTACCCCAACTAACATTCCTTGCCAACCAGCATGAACAACTCCAACCACGTGAGCTATTGGATCAACTAAAACAATTGGTGCACAATCTGCTGACATGATTACTAAACCTAAATTAGTTTCTCTAGTAACCAATGCATCTGTATCGGGATGAACTTCAGGAAATTCTGACTTGACGTTAACCACATTTGGTGAATGAGTGGCACCTATAAAAACTAAAGGCATTGCTAAATGTTCAGCTAGTATTTCTCGGTTTTTTAAAACATCTGATTCAGTGTCTTTAACGTGATCTGCAACGTTTAAGGAATCGTAAGGTTTTTTGCTGATTCCACCTTGGCGGCCAAAGAAACCCCAGTTTGCTTTGCCTGACTTACCAGATGAAATCGGTGTAGGCACCGACATGTTTTGGCTACTTTAAGAAATCCGGTACATCAAGATCGTCACTTGGGGTGTCATCAAAAACAACTCTTCTTGGAGTTGAAGCAGTTGAAGCATTAAATGTTGAACCAACTGCAGGTTGAGGGCCTGTGTCATCTGTTGATCTAGCAACAAATGATGGAATTTCTGGTTCTGAATTTGTAACTGCATGAATAGAACTTCTGCGCACTGATGCTAAATCTTTATCAGCAAAACCTGCAGCAATTACAGTTACTCGTACTTCATCACCGAGTGTGTCATCAATTACTGCACCAAAAATAATGTTTGCTTCTGTTGAGGCCACGTTTTGAACCAAACGTGCTGCTTCGTTAATTTCAAACAAACCTAAATCAGATCCACCAGCAATGGAAAGTAGAACACCTTTTGCTCCTTGGATATCTGCTTCCAGCAATGGCGAAGCGATTGCGTTCTGAGCAGCAATTGAAGCTCTGTTTTCGCCTCGTGCTGAACCAATTCCCATTAATGCAGTTCCTGCTCCTGCCATCACACTTCGAACATCAGCAAAGTCAAGGTTGATTAAACCTGGAGTAGTAATTAAATCTGTAATGCCACTTACTCCTTGTAGGAGAACATGATCTGCTTGCCTAAAAGCATCAATTACTGAAATGTTTCGATCAGAAAGTGAAAGGAGTCGATCATTTGGAATAACGATTAATGTGTCAACTTCATTTCTTAAAGCTTCAACACCGATTTCTGCTTGGGTGATGCGACGCTTTCCTTCAAAATTAAATGGCTTTGTAACAACACCAATAGTTAGAGCACCAACTTCTTTAGCCACTCTTGCGACAACGGGTGCTCCACCAGTTCCTGTTCCGCCACCTTCGCCAGCGGTAACAAAAACCATGTCAGAGCCTTTTAAAACATCTCTTAATTCTTCGATGTGATCTTCGGCAGCTTGGCGACCAACTGAAGGATCAGCTCCTGCACCTAAACCACGAGTTAATTCACGACCAATATCTAATTTGACATCTGCATCACTCATTAATAGAGCTTGTGCGTCTGTATTTATTGCAACAAATTCAACGCCTTTTAATCCGGCTTCAATCATTCGATTTACTGCGTTAACGCCACCGCCACCAATACCAACAACTTTGATAATTGCGAGATAGTTTTGCGGAGCAACCACGTTTATTTCCCCCTGTTTCAACTCTTAACCTCAACTTGAGGCTAAAAGTTGTTGCGCGTGTTAAGCGAAGAGAATTTAGACGTCAACTGGGACTTCACCAAGCACGCGACTCGGCGTGTTGCTCATATATAAGTAGTGCCGTAAAAACAGACACAGAGTCAATAGAGTTGGCTTAACAAACTAGAAAAGCAATAAAAGGGGTTTTGAACTTACATGCATTTAGTTGTGCCTAAAGAAACAAGATCTGGCGAAAAAAGAGTAGCTGCTGCTCCTGCCACTATTGCCAAATTAATCAAACTTGGATTTGAAGTAACAGTAGAAAGTGATGCAGGTTTAACTGCCCTTTTCACAAATGAAAATTATCAAGAAGCTGGCGCAAAAGTAACTACAGATATTTCCAGTGCAATTAAAAATGCAGATGTTGTTGCATCAGTTGGAACACTTCCTGCAAATCTCTCATCTTCACTGAAGTCTGGTGCAGTTTGTTTATCTTTTGCTCAAGCTAAACGAGATAAAGAAAATATCGCAGCAATTGCTAAAGCAAAAGCCACATTATTGTCTTTTGATTTCGTACCAAGAATTTCACGTGCCCAAAGTGCAGATGCTTTAACTTCACAAGCAACTGTTTCTGGTTATCACACCATGGTTACTGCAGCTTCACTTTTGCCAAAAATGTTTCCTCTAGTAATGACCGCTTCTGGAACAATTAGACCCTCTAAAGTTTTGGTTATTGGAGCAGGTGTTGCCGGATTACAAGTTATGGCAACAGCAAAAAAACTTGGAGCAATAGTTTCTGGCTACGACGTAAGAACTGCCAGCAAAGATGAAGTTAAATCTGTTGGTGCCACATTTATAGAACTAGATCTTCCAGTTGTGGAAGGAAGTGGCGGTTATGCCAAAGAAATGGATCAAGAACGCACAAAATTACAACAAGAACTATTAACTCCTTACATAACTGCAACTGATGTCTTAGTAACCACTGCCGCTGTTCCTGGAAGACCAGCGCCAAGACTTGTAACTTCAGCAATGCTTAAAGGAATGAAATACGGATCTGTGATTGCAGATATGGCAGCTGAAAATGGTGGCAACGTTGAAGGTTCAGTTGCTGGCCAAATTGTGGATGTAAACGGAGTGAAAATTTGGGGTGGGCAAAACATTGCTTCTGCCATGGCACCTGATGCTTCTTTTCTTTTTGCAGGAAACGTAATCTCTCTACTTTCTTTCATCGTTAAAGAAGGCGCAATCGTTATAGATAAAGAAGATGAAGTTGTCAAAGGAAGTGCCTTAGTAATCAATGGTGAAATAACAAATGAATTCGTTAAAACCGAACTAGGACAGGGGTAATTAGATGAGTATCGAAATTGCCTTACTAACAATATTTATTTTGAGTATCTTTGTGGGCTTTGAAGTTGTTTCTAAAGTTTCCACAATTTTGCACACTCCCCTGATGTCTGGTGCAAATGCAATTCACGGTGTGATTTTGGTCGGCGCAATTATTGTTACCGGTCATGCAGATAACAATTTGGAATTAACACTTGGTTTAGTTGCGATAGTGCTAGCAACCATCAACATGGTTGGTGGATTTGTGGTAACTGATCGAATGCTTGAGTTATTTAAATCAAAGAAATCAACAAAAGCTGGTGACAAGAAATGATTCCAGCCTGGTCACAAATAGCTAACTTAGGTGCAGCCCTTGCATTCATTTTGGCATTGAAAGCCTTATCTTCACCAAAAACTGCACGACTAGGTAATCGCATTGGAGCAGTTGGTGCAATTGCTGCAGTAGCAATTGTTTTCTTTTCTGAAAGTAATCTAAAACATTTACCGCTTATTTTGATTGCTGTTGCTTTTGGAACAATAGTTGGCATTGTTGCAGCGAAAAAAGTTCAAATGACTCAGATGCCACAAATGGTTGCTTTATTTAACGGTGTGGGTGGTGGAGCTGCAATGGCGGTTTCCTCAATTGAATTCTTAAAAGCCGGAGCAACAGATGGTTTTGTTGCATTGTTTGCAACAGTCTTCACAGTTGTTATCGGTTCCATTTCATTCACAGGTTCCATTGTTACGTTTTTGAAATTGCAAGAATTAATGACTTCTCGCCCAGTTGTTTTACCTTTAGGCCGATTCATAACTATTGGTACAGCATTGGCCACACTTGTTATGTCAGTTTATTTAATGATCTTCCCAGAAATCTGGGCGTTATGGACTTTGGTTGCTTTATCGCTGGTAATGGGAATTTTGTTTGTACTTCCTGTTGGAGGTGCAGATGTTCCAATCGTGATCAGTTTGTTAAACGCATTCACTGGTTTATCTGTAGCTGCAAGTGGTTATGTATTAGACAACGTTTTGTTATTGGTTGCAGGAACTCTGGTGGGAGCATCTGGAACATTGCTAACTCAATTAATGGCAAAAGCAATGGGTCGACCACTTACTTCAACATTGTTTGGCGCATTTACCGCAAAAGCTTCAACAGCTACAGCTTCTGCAGTTGATCGTCCCGTTAAAAGTGCAGGTCCAACAGATATTGCCATCATGCTTACCTATGCCACAAAAGTAATTATCGTTCCAGGCTATGGATTAGCAGTTGCTCAAGCTCAACAATCTTTAAGAGAACTTGTTGATTTACTTATTTCAAAAGGTGTTGAAGTTGAATATGCAATTCATCCAGTTGCTGGACGAATGCCAGGACACATGAACGTGTTACTTGCTGAAGCAGATGTTCCTTATGAACAACTAAAGGAAATGGATGAGATTAACTCAGAGTTTGCTAACGCCAGTGTTGCTGTAGTAGTGGGAGCAAACGATGTTGTAAATCCAGCTGCCAGAACTGATAAGTCTTCTCCAATTTTTGGAATGCCAATCTTAAACGCTGATCAAGCAGAACAAGTTGTGTTCATGAAACGTTCCATGAGACCAGGATTTGCTGGAGTAGAAAATGAATTGCTTTTCAACGACAAAACTACCTTGTTATTTGGTGATGCTAAAGATTCTCTTTCCAAGGTAGTTGCTGCTGTTAAGTCGATGTAGATGAAAGATCTCTACAGAATAAGAAGTTAGAAAATATGGCTGATGACAAGTTAGTTGCCGTTAAAGTTGCTGATATTGGAAATCAGTTACCAAATCATGTCTCCCCTAGTCAGTTATCAAGCTTTGATCGATGTTCTCTTGCATATTGGTTTTCCTCTGTTGCAGGTTGGCGAGAACCAGCTGGTTTACCCCAAATTATTGGCACATTAGTTCACGATGTTTTAGAAAACTTTTTAAAGATAAAAGCTGAAAACAGAACTAAAGAAGCAGCTTGGAATATGCTGCGTGATACTGGTGAAGTAGTAATAAACAACAACAAGTCTTGGTTGACCGAAGAAGATTTAGTCACACTTAAAGATAAAAGTGCTGAGTCTCTCAAAGGTTATTTTGATCTTGAAGATCCAACTCAATTAGAAATTGATTTAGAAGACCTAGAAAGACCTGTAACTGCCATATTTGAATCAGTAAAACTTTATGGACGCCTTGATCGAATGACTAGAGATGGCGTTGTCAGAATTACTGACTACAAAACTTCAAAAAGACCTGCACCTCAATACTTAACCGATTCCCTTCGTCAAGTGATGCTTTATGCCGCAGGTTTAAAGGAAAATGGTTTAGAAGTTGGAGAAGTAGAACTAATTTATTTACCAGGCAGAGATCGCGTTAGAAGACCAACCTATAAATCAGCACTTGATAGAGCTGTTCAACATTTAGTTACCACCAGAAGAAAAATGGATTCTTCTTTAACAAAACAAACCTGGATGGCCAATCCGGGAAGTCCTTGTAAGTCGTGTGCCTTTGTTAAAGCTTGTCCTGCTAAAACTGCAAAAGCTCCAATTCCTGGAACAAAAGAATCAGAAGACTTATTACAAACTCTAAATCTTGAAAAAAGAGTTAGATCTAAATCAAGTAATGCAACTTCTGGAATGGAAATGCTGCCCTTTGGTGAAGAAGCACAATGACCACTCAAATTCCACAAGAATGGAAACCAGGTTTTCCAGTAACTAACGCAGGTTTCTTAAGAATTTCTGCCTCACAAGTTGGTGCTGAGGAAAACAGAGCTTGTAATGATTTTATTTCTCTTAAGTCTCGTCCTGCAGCAAAAATTGGTGAAGGCTACATGCAACTTCGCTATCCCCCATTTGAATCTTTTCCTCTTGGAATTGTGCGTGATGCATTACTTGCCACAATTAACAACGACAAAGTAATTCATGAATTTGAAGACATGGACGATATTGCAGAAAATGCAATCACTGAAGCAATTAGTAAAACTCGGGGCAAGGTTGAGAAGTCTCACAAACTGTGGGCCATAGATGCCCTTATTGGTTACCTAACTGCCTGGGAAAAAGCAAGAAAGGAAGATATAGCAAACAACATAGATTTCACAGACTTAGAAGTTATTCAAGCATTTGATGAAACAGAAAATTCTCATACTGAATGGTTTGCTTGGGGAATTTATTTAACTTCTAGTGATGGAAAAATTAGAGAATTTAGAGCCTTAAAGTTTTCTAAAGCAGGATTAACTCCATTAAATCCAATAAGAGCCGGTGTGATTGCACGAATTCTTGCTGATGGAGTTCCGCACAGTGAACCAAGTTGGAGTTCTCCCCGAGATCCAATTTATAAAGTATTAAAACCTGCTGAACATGTCAGAATCAGAGAAATTGGATGTCTTGATTCAAGTCAAGCAATTGTCTTAGAAGCAAGTGTTGCTGAAGCAAGAAAAATGTTTGTAGAAAAAGCTTTACCAATTGTTATTGAAAGAGTTCAAGGAGGAACGCAAAAACCTGGACCAAGTTGTCGAGGATGTCGCGCCAACACAATGTGTGAGACATTACCTAACCGCCCAGGCCTATTAGGAATTACAGCGTTTGCTCCTTGGCCTAAGGCATATTCACCATCCAAATTTCACACCTATAGAAGATGTCCTCGTCAATATTTCTTACAAGATGAACTGGGTTTAAGAACTAAACCAGAAAGTCAAAACTCAGCCCAACAAAGAGGTTTACTAGTTCATGCGTGGTTGGAACAAGCACATAAGAGATCTCTTGAATGTTCCAAAGAAGATTTACCAACTAATTCAACTTTAGGAGTTATTGCAACTGAACTTGGTTGGAATCAAGATGAAGCAAATGTTGCCTTGCCTTTTCTATCCCAACATCAATTTACTTGTCCAATAAATAAATCATCCAAAGTAGCAACCGAAATATCTGTTGAAGCCCTAGATACTGATGCTGATATTTCAATAAGCACCAGGCCAGATCTTATTTACAAGAATGGTGATGATTTGGTGTGGCGAGAAATGAAAACAGTTTCAAGCATTAAAGATTTAGAAAATGAAATTTACTTCAATATCTATCCTCAATTACCTTTAGCCATCAGACTCATGGTCGAAAATGCCATCCCAAAAAATGTCATGGAAAAACTTGGTGAGTACAAAAACAAACGAGTTGAATTAGAACTAATTTCACCCGATGAGTGCAAAACCATAACTTGGGATTGTGATGACGAAAAAGTAAAACTTTCTGCTTGGTCACAATTAGCTGAACAAGTTGATAATTGGGCCAGTGACACACTCTTTGCTCCATCAGCTAATCCGCCTTGTAATTGGTGCAAAGTAAGTCAATGGTGTGAATTCGCAAATGCTGAATTAGTTAAAGCCGATATTGGTGGACTGCAAGTTGATTTGAAGACCGGGGAAATAATTGAAAACGCATCAATTCCCTTGATTAGTAATGATGATCGTGTTGCAAAGGCGTTAGGACTAGCGGCTTCCTTGGCTGAAGTTAGTGAAAATGATGAAGATATTCCTTTCTAAACCAACCCCGAAGGTAAAAAATATCTTTGTTAGTGATTGGATTTAATTATGACAAGTCAAGTTATGCAAGTTCCAGATTCAGTTGCTAATCCAAATAGTGATGCAACCGCCAAACTTCTTTCTAAAGTACCAACTGGTCTATTAATTGGAGATAAATTCGTTGATGGTTCAAATGAACCATTTAATGTTACAGATCCTGCTAACGGTGAAGTTCTCACAAAAGTTGCTAATGCAGGCGTTGCAGATTTACAAAAAGCTTTAGACATTGCAGTTGTTGCTCAAGAAAAATGGGCTAAAACTGCTCCCAGAGTTCGTGGTGAAGTATTAAGAAAAACTTATGAATTAATGATCGCCCAAGCTGATGACTTAGCAATGTTGATGTCATTAGAAAACGGAAAGACTTTGGTTGACGCAAAAGCCGAAGTTACCTATGCTGCTGAATTTTTTAGATGGTTCTCTGAAGAAGCAGTAAGAATTGATGGATCAATTAGAAACGCACCAAGTGGTGCTAACCGAATTTTGACTTACAAACAACCAATAGGAATTGCATTCTTAATTACTCCTTGGAATTTTCCAGCAGCTATGTACACCAGAAAAGTTGGTGCAGCTCTTGCTGCAGGTTGTGCTGCCATATTGAAACCAGCATCAGAGACTCCGCTAACTGCATTGGCAATCAGCAAGATCATGTTAGAAGCAGGTGCTCTTCCTGGAACCGTTTCAGTTTTGCAAACAAATCAACCAGGTCCATTAACTGATGCAGCTCTGGCAGATGAAAGAGTTGGCAAATTATCTTTCACCGGTTCCACTGGAATTGGCAAAATGCTATTGAAAAAAGCAGCCGAAAGAGTTTTGAATTGTTCTATGGAACTAGGCGGTAACGCTCCGTTCATTGTGCTTGATGATGCAGATATTGATGCAGCAATTGATGGCGCCATGATTGCCAAAATGCGTAATGGTGGTCAAGCATGCACCGCGGCAAATAGATTCTTTGTGCAAGAAAAAGTGCACGATGAATTCGTAACCAAACTGGCCCAACGAATGGGTGCATTAAAAGTAGGTCATGGAACTTCTACTGACACAAGTCTTGCTCCGCTCGTAAACAGAAAAGCTGTTGGTTCAGTTGGAGAATTAGTAAATGATGCAATTAGTAAAGGTGCTACCCAAATAGTTGGCGGAACACCTTCTCCAGGTCCTGGTTGTTATTTTCCAGCCACAGTTTTAGGAAATGTTTCAGCTGATGCCAAGATAATTTCTGAGGAAGTATTTGGTCCAGTTGCAGCAGTTGTAAAAGTAAAAGATGAAGCTGAAGCACTCAAGATTTCAAACAAATCAGAATATGGTTTGGCCGGTTACATTTACACCAAAGATCTTGCAAGAGGATTAAAGTTAAGTGAAGCCTTACAAGTTGGAATGATTGGTCTTAATCGTGGTTTAGTTTCAGATCCTTCAGCACCATTTGGTGGTGTTAAACAATCTGGATTAGGTCGTGAAGGTGGCTATGAAGGAATTGATGAATATCTAGAGATTAAGTACGTAGCAACAAACGATTTTTAAGGTTTAACTACCGGCACTTCTGGTGTTGAAACATCATAAGTAGAACCAGCCATTCTTCGTAATACTTTCAAAACAGCACTTTTTTCTTGAGCCTTATCAATATTGCCCCACAAAACTTTGCGTCCATTTGTCATCATTAGCCACATTGAATTTGGATTATCAGCATTAGTCGAAACTATTTCTGCTTTCAACCAATCTGGAAAACTTTGCCAAACTAAAATACTTGATGCTCTTGATTGATCATCTGGTCCACTTACTAAAGGAAAATTCGCTTCAGCTGGTGCTGGAAGATATGGAAAACCTGTTACATCAACTAGAAATCTTCCTTCAGGAATATCTGTTATGGCAAGAGGTGTTCTTTCACTAATTTCAATCACTAATGTTGAGGGCCAGCCTCTTCTAACTTCTGCACGACCAATTTGAGAAATTGTTTTCAATCTTTCAACGACAGTTGTTGTAGGAACTCTTAGAAGTTGAGTATTTAAGGAGACTTGAGCAGTATCTGAAATCAATTGCACAGGAACTTCATTGGCTCCCCTGATTTCAATGTTTTTAACAATGAGAAGGTTTGAATACCAACCAATATAAAGAATTGTGGAAGTTATCGCGGCAATTACAACTACTGCGAAAATAATTCTTCGACGAATGTGACTTTTTATCACGATTTCTGACGAGCTTCTAAAAGAGTTAAAACTTCAGGAGCTAACAATCCAATATCTCCTGCGCCCAAAGTCATGATGATGTCATTTGGTTTGGCTCTATTTACAAGTTGTTGAGCTACTTTTGACCAAGAAGGTTCGAACACAACCTGATCTTGCGGCAGTGGCACAAGAGAGGCCATGGTTTGTCCACTTGCTCCAGGGATTGCTTCTTCTCCTGGTGCAAAAACTTCTAAGACCACAACTTGATCAGCTAAACCAAGTGCTTCGCCAAATTCTTTATTAAACAAAGCGGTGCGGTAATAGTGATGTGCTTGAAAAGCAACCACAATCTTTCCACTTTCAACAACATCTCGAGCAGCTTTAAGAGTCGCAGCAATCTCAGTTGGATGATGTGCGTAGTCGTCATAAACGCGTATGCCATCTGCACTGCCTCTAAATTCAAATCTTCTTCTAGTGCCTGTGAATTTAGAAATTCCATTTTTCAGATTCTTAAAATCTTTGCCTAAACCAAGACCAACACAAAGGGCAGCTGCTGCATTTAAAGCATTGTGTAATCCTAAGACTTTGAGTTCAATTCTTCCTAAGTTTTTACCCTCAAAATTAACATCAAAAGATGGACCAGGAAGTCCTAGTTTTAGATTGGTAATTTTCAAATCACTATCAGAGTTAGTGCCATAAGAAATGACTTTTACACCCTTTTCTTTTGCCTTTGAGATTAGGTTTCTGCCACCTTCATCATCGGCACAAATAACTGCAAAGCCGTTTCTTTCTTTTGTTAGTTCACAAAACTCAACAAAGGCAGCTTCGATTTTGTCAAAAGTTTTCCAGTGATCTAAGTGGTCTGGTTCCACATTTGTGACTACTGCAACTTTTGGGGATAGAAATAGAAATGAGCCATCAGATTCATCTGCTTCAACAACAAAGTTTTTGCCTTCTCCTAGGTGTGCATTTGATCCAGTTTCGGAAAGTTCACTTCCAATAGCAAAAGAAGGATCTTCACCACAAGCTTGTAAAGCCACTGTCACCATCGAAGTTGTGGTGGTTTTTCCGTGAGTTCCAGAAACTGCAATGGTTTCAAATTGTCTTGTGAGAACTCCTAATGCATCTGCTCTTCTTAATACTTTTAAATTCTTATCTCGAGCAGCTTTTAGTTCAGGATTATTCTCTTTGATAGCAGTTGAATGAATTACTGTTTGGCAATCTTTTAGGTTTTCTGGGGAATGGCCTACAAAAACATTTACACCAATTTTGCGTAGAGCTTCAAGTCTTCTTGATTCTTTGGCATCAGTTCCACTAACTTCGACTCCTTGAGCAGAAAGCAATCTGGCAATACCAGACATTCCTGCACCACCTAAACCAAGAATGTGAACTTTTCCTAAATCGGAAATCTCTTTATTCAATGTCATTTGCAGACTCTATTTATGTGCACTTGCTAAGGCTAACGCGCTTTGCGCAACTTTCTTGTCAGCATCGCGCAAACCATGACGGCTTGCAGCCTGTGACATCTCATGCAACTTTGCTGGATTTGCCAGAAGTTCTTTGATTTGGCGAACTAATACTGCGGGTGAAACTTCAGCATCTGAAATTACAACTCCTCCCCCGTCTTTAACTAGTTCTGCCACGTTTTGACTTTGTTCACCATTGCCACTGGCAAAGGGAATATAAATTGCCGGCATCGCTAAAACTGTTTGTTCTGCAATTGTCATTGCCCCTGCTCTGGAAATAACCAAATCTGCAGCGGCGTAAGCCATTTCCATTTTTTCAATATAGGAAACTGGGTGATAAAAACTAAACTTTTTGGTGCTTTCATCAATCGTATTTTTATTACCAATTGCATGAAGAATCTGAATATTTGTGTCTGCTAATTCCTCCAGGGAACCAACGATTGCTTTATTAACAGAAGAGGCACCTTGAGATCCACCAAAAACTAACAAAGTTTGTTTGTTTGGATCTAGGCCAAAACTAACTCGGGCATTATTTCTAGCAGTTTCTTTGTTTAGGTTAGATATTTCAGTTCTTAAAGGCATCCCAATAGTCTTTGCTCCTTTAATGGAGTTAGGAAACATTTGAAAGACTTCTTTAGCAAATTTGCTACCTACGCGGTTGGCTAAACCTGCTTTCTTATTGCCCTCATGAATTATTACTGGAATTTTCAATTTCTTGGCTGCAAGATACATAGGAAGTGAAACATAGGCACCAAAACCAACAACACAATCAACTTTTCTATCAACTAATAATTGTTGAGCAATTCTTTTTGCCGCCAACAATCTAAATGGCAAAGATAATGTTGCAAAACTTATATTTCTAGGCAAAGGAGTCGCTGGGATTAAAGCTAGTTCTATTCCTCTTTTAGAAACTATGTCTCTTTCTAATCCTTTAGAGGTTCCCACAATAAAAACGTTTGCATTATTATCTATTTCTTTAATTGCTTTGGCACAAGCTATTGCAGGTTCGATATGACCGGCTGTTCCACCTGCAGCTAATGCAATAACACTCATTTAACAGCTCTTAATGATTTCTTCTTTTTCAATTCTGCTTTAACATTTGGTTCCGCCCGCAACACAGCCATCAGCACTCCAATTGCACTCATTGTGAATACTAACGATGAACCGCCATACGAGACCAGTGGCAAAGGAACGCCAGTTACTGGGAGTAATCCCAACACTGCACCTGCGTTAATTATTGATTGCAACACAATCCAAGCCATTACAGATGTAGCGATTAGTTTTGTGAAAAGATCATTGGTTTTTCTAGCTAAAGTAAGAGCAACATAAGCAATTGTTCCAATTAATGCCAACACAATTAATGTTCCGACTAAACCTAATTCTTCACCAACAACAGCAAAAATAAAATCTGTGTGTGCAGCAGGTAACCAACCCCATTTTTCTTTACTAGCACCTAATCCAATTCCAGTCCATCCGCCTGAAGCCAGTGCATATTTACCATGAGTTACTTGCCAACCTGCATCTTGATTTTCAGCTGATGGATTAATCCAAGATAAGAATCTTTGAATTCGATAACTTTCTTGAATTGAAAGAATGAAAATTCCCAATAGTCCTGCCATGGCCGACCAAGTAAATAACTTCACTGGAGCCCCAACTGCATAGAAAAGTGACAACAAAATAGGACCAAGAATCAATGCAGTTCCTAAGTCACCCTCAAAAATAACCAACACTGCAATGATTGCACCTACTGGAAATACTGGAACAAGAAGATTTTGCCAAGTTGTAATCTTTGATCTAATTTGCTTACTCAAAACAACTGATCCCCAAACAATAAGGGTTAGTTTTGCAATTTCACTGGGTTGCAATCTAAATGGTCCCCATAAACTAATCCAGTTTCTTTGACCTGCCACAGATATTCCAATACTTGGAATTAATACCAAAACCAATAGAACAATTGATATCCATAAGGCCACTTTTGACCATCTAAAAAAGAATATTTTTGGTAATCGTGAAATTGCCATCATGATAACGATTCCAATACTTGCATACATTAATTGACGAAGAAAAATAATGTATTGATTATTGAATTGTTTATAGGAAACTGTTGTTGAGGCAGAAAGAATCATTACCATACCTATAAACAACAAACCAAAGGTTGCTATCAATAAGGCGTAATAGAGCTTCGCGGATATTTCTGCTTCAGGTTTTAAGTTATTGGCTTTAACTTGATTTTGGGTAACCATTACTTTTTCCCTTGAGTTTTGATTACTGCTTCGGCAAATGCGTTGCCACGAGCTTTGTAGTCCTTAAACATGTCCCATGAGGCACAACCTGGGGCTAACAAGACGGTGTCTCCGGGTTTTGCGAATTCACTTGCTGCCACAACAACTTCGGTCATTGCTTGCTCATCGGTTGTTTCAATTACTTTAAAAGGAATATTAGGAGCAACAGTTCTTAAAGTGTTGGCAATCAATTCTTTATCTGCTCCTAGCAACACAGCAGCTCTGATGTTCTTAGAATTTTGTTTAATTAGATCAGCAAAGTCTTGTCCTTTTGCCTGTCCCCCAGCAATCCACACCACATTGTCGTAAGCCTTTAAAGACATTTGTGCGGCGTGACAATTGGTTGCTTTGGAATCATCAATGTAGGTAATTCCATTAAATTCACCAACTGTGGCAATTCGATGCGGTGCTGGAACAAAACTCCTTAAACCGTCTCTTACATGTGTTGCATCAACACCATATGAACGAGCTAAAGCAGCCGCAGCTAAAGCATTAGCAACATTGTGCGGAGCATTTGGCTGAATGTCATCAACAGAACATAGTTCTTGAGCATGTGTTTGACGCTCTTCCACAAATGCTCTATCTACTAGAAAGTCTTCAACTACACCAAGCATTGATAATCCTGGGATTCCTAAAGTAAATCCAACTGCTCGAGCGCCTTCGATTACATCTGCGTCTTGCACCATTTTTTCTGTTGTTGCATCTTGCACGTTATAAATGGCAGCTTTTTGCACATTGGTATAAACCTTTGCTTTGGTATTGGAATAATTCTCATATCCCCCAAAAAAATCTAGATGGTCTTGGGCAAGGTTTAATACCACTGCAGAATGCGGAGACATTGATCTAACAAAAGGTAATTGTGGAGCACCCACTTCAATAGCAAAAACATCAGCAGGAATTGGATCCATAACAGCACTCACTAATGAATCTCCAATATTTCCCACCGCTGGAGCTCTTAAACCTGCAGCGGTCAATATTGATGACAACATCATTGAAGTAGTGGTTTTGCCATTTGTGCCAGTGACACATAACCATGGGGCAGGAAAATCAAGGGGTCTTAATCTCCAAGCTAATTCGAATTCTCCCCAGATTTCAATATTCTTTTTTTGTGCTTCATTAATAATTTCAGCATTTGGACGAACTCCTGGAGAAACTACAAGAAGATTTGTATTTGCTGGAATTTCGCCTTTATAATCCAAATAAATTTGAGCACCTAATATTTCAAGAACTGTGCCGTGTTCTTTTTGTCTTTCACCATTACCGTTATCAATAACAGTTACTTTGGCTCCAACTTCAATAAGTGCATCAGCTGCAGCAAAACCTGCAACACCTAAACCAACAACACAAGCATTGATTTTGGTCCAGTCACTTTGTCTGTTGTGTCTTGACCAATCGATCATGCCCTTACCCAACTTGCGTAAAACAAAGCCAATCCTCCGGCAACAAGAGCGCCGTGAATTACCCAAAAGCGAACCACAATTTGAATTTCTGGCCAGCCCATCATTTCAAAATGATGATGAAGTGGTGCCATCTTGAAAACTCTTTTGCCAGTTAATTTGTAAGAGCTAACTTGTAAAATCACTGAAACAGTTACTAGTACAAACAATCCTGCTAAAAATGCCATTAGTAATTGAGTTCTTGTCATAATTGCTAATCCAGCAATTGCGCCACCAATAGCAAGAGAGCCGGTGTCGCCCATAAATATTTGTGCAGGAGAAGTGTTCCACCATAAGAAACCAATGCAAGCTCCAGCTACAGCTGCTGCAAATACTGCAAGATCTAGGGGATCTCGAACGTCATAACAAGTTGCATTTTGTTCAAATGAACAATTCTGGTTAAATTCAAAAACTCCAATAAGAATGTATGCACCAAGTGTCAATACTGCAGCACCTGCAGCTAAACCATCTAAACCATCAGTCAAGTTGACAGCATTAGTTGCTGCTGTGACTAGAAACCAAACTAGAAGAATGAATAAAACAGTTGGTAAAACAATATTTGTATCTCTCACAAATGACAAAGCAGTAGATCCTGGAGTTCTTCCTAATTCATCTGGATAATTTAGTGATGCATATGCAAACGCAAAGGCCACAAAAGCTTGACCAAGCAATTTAGTTCTAGCTCTAATTCCGCGGCTATTTTGTTTGTAAATCTTTAAGTAATCATCAGCAAAACCAACTAGTGCTAAACCAAACATCAATCCCAAGGCCATAAGGGCTGAAAGTGTAGGTGGTCTCCACAAAATTAAATGTGCCATCGAATAACCAACAACAGCACCACCAAGAATTGCCAATCCACCCATTGATGGAGTTCCAACTTTTGCTTGATGTTCTGGATAATTAATATTTCCATCGGAAACTCTGATGGCTTGTGAACGTCCACGTCTTTTTAAGAACTTAATTAATAACGGTGTTGCAAAAAGTGAAAACAGCATAGAAAAAACACCAGCAATGATGATCAGCCTCACGGACCGACCTCCTGATTATTGGTGTTGGTTAAATTCTCGCTGAAATCACTGACTATTGCATTCGCGACTCGCTCCAGACCTATAGATCTAGATGCTTTTACCAAAACAACATCGCTTGGTTGGATCATTTCTTTGGCTTTGGCTATGCCTTTTTCAACATTTTCCACAAAGTGCAATTTACCTTTATAGCCATTATTTGAGAGAAAATCGTAAATAGATTTAGCACCACTGCCAATAATTATGGTGTTTTGTATTTCAAGTTTTTGGATTAATTCGGCAACATCTTGGTGCTTTAGTAATGAAAGCTCGCCTAGTTCAAGCATTTCACCTAAAATTGCATAAGTATTTTTCCCTACTCCAATTTGCTTAAGAGTTCGAATGGCAGATTTCATGGATTCAGGATTAGCGTTATATGCGTCATTGATAACTGTGACATTCTTTTTGCTAACTTCAATTTGCATTCGCCACTTACTCTTTGCAATTGAATTCGACAAGGTTTGTGCAACTAATTCAATATCAATTCCTTTTTTCAAAAAAGCAGCTGCAGCAGCTAGCGAGTTAGAAACCTGATGAGCTCCAACTATCTTTAACTTAACTTGACTCGTTTTTCCTAGATATTCAAGATCGTATTGCGCTTGGGCTTGTTCATTTAGAATCACATTTTTAGCACTTACATCTGAGCCGCTCAAGCCAAAAGTTACAACTTGTGCACTAGTTTTTTGCTTTGGAAAAGTTACATCCTCATGGTTTAAAATAGCTACATCAACTGAAGTTAAGCATTGAATAATCTCAATTTTGGTTTCTAAAATCTTTTCTACCGAGGTAAATATCCCTGCGTGAGCGGTTCCAATATTTAAAAGAATTGATGTATCGGGCTTGGCTATTTCACATAAATGTCTGATATTGCCTGCTCTTCTTGCACCCATTTCTAAAACTAAAACTCTGGTATTTTCATCACATTCAAGAACTGTTTGAGGTAAACCAATTTCGTTGTTGAAACTTCCCGTAGGAGCAACCGTTGGGCCAATAAGTTTTCCAAGATCTGCCAATAAATCTTTAGTTGTAGTTTTTCCTGAAGATCCTGTTACTGCAACCTTCCAAAGATCAGGCAATTTAGTCAGCAAATAGGTTGCTAGTTTTCCTAGGGCAATAACTGTTGGTTGATCAACATCTTTGGAATCTAAATTGCCATTTGAGACCAACAAAGTTGGAACACCAGTAATTTCTTTTGCAGCTATAACTGCCACAGCGCCTTGCTTTATTGCTGCCTCACAGAAGTCATGCCCATTTACATTTTCGCCATTTATTGCAACAAACAAATCGCCTTTACTTACTTTTCTTGAATCAATTACTACTTTTCCTGTGACTTTAACGTTTGAATCTAAGTTCTTTATTTGAGCAGATATAGATTTAGCAATTTCTTCAATAGTCATTGGAATCATGTCTTAGTTTCCAAACTTTTCTTTTAAAGCAAGTTGCAAGTGTTTGGCGTCATCAAATTCAATTATTTGGCCAGCAATTTCCTGGGTAGTCTCATGACCTTTACCTAAAACGGCAATTGTGTCATCGACAGTTGCGTGTTTTACTGCTTCTTTAATTGCTTCTTCTCGACTTCCAATTTCTAAAGAATCTGTTTGATTTTTAACACCACTTAATACAGCTTTTCTAATTTCAGCTGGATTTTCGTCTCTTGGGTTATCGTCAGTAATTATTAATTTGTCAGCAAACTTTTCGGCAGCTGATCCCATAAACGGTCTTTTCTCAGCATCTCTGTTACCGCCTGCTCCCAAAACCACAATCAATTTGCCATGAGTTTGTTTCTTCAAAGCGCCTAAAACATTGTCAATTGCTTCTGGGGTGTGGGCATAATCAACAATTCCAAGTGCTGCTCCTGGCATAACTACTGGTTGCATTCTGCCTGGAATTTGTGTGTCTTTAATCCCAGCGATAAATTCTTTTAGATCTATGCCAATTTGATCTGCCATGGCAATTACTAATGCAGCGTTATAAGCATTAAATGCACCTGCAAAACTCAAAGTTACTTTATAAGGCTTTTTCCTAGGATCAATCAACTCAAAATAGACATGTCCAAGAGCTGCGGTGATGTCACTGACTCGCCAGTCGTTGTGGACATCACCGCCCAGAGAAACAAAAGGAATTTGGACCTTATTGATTAATTTCTTGCCCCAACTATCTATGTCTGTGATTACGGATTTGGAACTAAATTCTTTGGTAAATAAACTTGCTTTTGACTCAAAGTAATTTTCCATAGTCTTATGGAAATCAAGATGATCTTGGCTTAAATTTGTGAAACCTGTGCAAACAAATTTTGTGCCATTGACTCGATCTAAATCAAGTGCGTGTGAAGAGACTTCCATAGAAACTGCTTGTGAACCTTTTTCTAAAGCTAAAGCAAGTAATGCTTGTAATTCTGGTGCCTCTGGAGTGGTTCTAGCACTTGGCAAATTAACCCCTGCAATAGAAATTCCAGCAGTTCCTAATAAAGATGTGGGGATGCCACATTTTTCTAAACCTGCACGCATCAACCAGGCTGATGTGGTTTTACCATTGGTTCCTGTTATTCCAAAAACTTTTAATGATTGTGAAGGATTTCCAAAAACAAAACTTGAAATTTCACCTAAACTTTTACGAGGGTTTTCGATATTAACGATTGGTAAATCACTATTCGTTATTAACTTTTCACCTTGGGAATCCGTTAGTACTGCTACTGCCCCATTAGCTTTTGCTTCAGCTACAAAATTTGCTCCATGGTTTTTTTCACCATTTAAAGCAACAAATAAGTCACCTGGTTCAACACTTTTTGTGTTGTGTGTAATTCCAGTTATCTTTTGTTCTGGATTTGAAGTTTGCAAACTGAATTTTTGCGCGAGTTCACCTAACGACACAGGTTTTACGCTGGGGCGGGCAAACTTCATATCAATCACCACTCCACTGGATAGCCAGTTGGCTTTCCGTTAGAAGGAGGAATATTTAGTTGTTGTAATGAATATTGTGCAACTTCCTTGAATACCGGTCCGGCAAGCATTCCTCCATAGCGACCATTTTGTGGGTGATGAATTGCTACTGCCACCACAATCTCAGGATCTTCTGCTGGAGCCATACCAATAAATGATGCGATCACATCTCGGGAATAACACTTACAATTTGGATCTACTACTTGAGAAGTTCCAGTTTTTCCAGCTACTCGATAACCAGGAATTGCAGCTACTGGTGCGGTTCCTTCATCTGAAACTACTGTTTCCATCATTTCTCTTAAAGTTTTTGCTGCTGCCACAGAAATTACTTCTGTTCTTTCCGGTTCTGCTGCTGCTTGGTATTGCCCATTTGGCATTACATAGCCTTCAATTAAAGAAGGATTAATTCTCACGCCATCATTTGCAATCGTGGCATACATGCTGGCAATTTGAACTGCGGTAACCATGTAACCCTGACCAAAAGCAAAAGTAGGAAAACTTGTGCCAGACCATTTTTCTAATTTAGGCAAACGTCCTTTTGATTCACCAGGAAATTGCATACCGGTTGCTTGAGCTACTCCGAATTTTCTTAAATAACTATCAAATTTTTCTGCACCCATTAATTCAGCTGCTTGAATTGTTCCAATGTTGCTTGACTTTGCTAGCACTCCTGTCATAGTTAATTTCAAAGTTGGATGAGGTTCATGATCATGAAAAGTTTTACCGCTTCGTTTTAATACAGGAGGAATAGTAAATGGAGTAGTCGGACTTGATACACCTTCATTCAACAGACCTGCCATGGTCATAACTTTGGCAGTAGAACCTGGTTCATATGCATCTACTAACGCGTGATTAACAGTTACACCTTCTGCCGCTTCACCGGGTTTATTAGAATCAAAAGTTGGATAATTTACAAGAGCAAGAATTTTTCCAGTTTTTGGAGAAATTGCCACAAGTGTTCCACTATCTGCTTGGGCATATTCAACTCTTGCTGCAAGAGCTTGTTCTGCCACAAATTGCAAATCTCTATCAATTGTTAATCTAATTCCCATTCCTGGAACTGGTTTCTTTTCTGATGCAATTCCAGATGGAAGTGGTCTTCCTCCAGCACTGATTTCTACGGTTACTTCACCTTGAGATCCTGCTAATTCTTTTTCAAATCCATATTCAAGTCCAGCTAAACCTTTATCTTCTCCACCAATAAAACCAATGGTGCTTGAAGCAAGTGTGTTTGAAGGATAAATTCTCTTGGTGGTTTTTTCACTAAAAATTCCTGGCAGTTTCAATTCTTTAATCTTGGTCCATTGTTCTGGAGTGATTTTCTTCAAAACATAATTAAACTTGCGATCCCCTGATAACTCAGGAATAAGAGTTGCCACATCAGCACCGGTTATGCCAGCAATGGCATTTGCCGTTCCGACAGAATCAAGCACCATTGTTTGATCAACAGTGATGTCTCTAGCATCAACTGTGATTGCTAGCGGTGCACCTTTTCTATCTGTAATTTCTCCACGTTGGGCAGGCAGAATTAGAGTTCTAGTTCTTTTCTCAGCCGCTGCTGCAGCAAGTTGAGGAGAATCTAATGCTTGTAGTTGAAAAAGTCTTAATCCAAAAATTGAAAGCACAATGAAACAAAAAGCTAAAGCTCCACGCATTCTGCGTGGTCCGGTTTTTAGTTTGATTACTTCGTTTGGATTCATGGTGTGCTCACTGGAGTAACAACATTTGGATCTGGTTCACTCAAAATCGGATCAACACCTGCACCCAGCAGACGACCATCTCTTAAATCAATAAAGGCAGAGCCTGGACTTGGAATCATTCCTATTTCAATAGCTTTATTTTTTAGAACTTCTGGTGATTCCATGCGGGAAACGTTTTGTGCCAAAATCTCATGCTCATCAGCTAAAGCCATTGATTGATTCTGTAATTCTTGGATTTGATATTGACCTTGAGATAACAAGGTATTTACAAACAATCCACCCAGCATGCCTAAAAGCACAATTCCAGAAATAATCAATCCAAAACCAACAGCAGCAATTTGCTTAGGTGTTACTTGTGGAGTGCTTAGCGAAATCGGTGCAACACTCATGCTGCCACCGCCACTCTTTGAGCAACCCTTAAACGAACTGAAGTTGATCGAGGATTTAAAGCGATTTCTTCATCACTTGCTTGTTCTGCTTTTCTGGTAACTAATTCAAATGGAGCAATACTCTTTGAGAGTAAAATTGGTAAACCTGGCAATGTATCAATAATTGATGATTGCTCTTTGAATGCATTCTTAACAATTCGATCTTCTAAAGAGTGATAGGACAAAACCAAAATTCGTCCACCTACAACAAGGGCAGCCATTGCTTGAGGAATTGCTCTTTCCAAAATTTGTAACTCGTTATTAACGGCAATTCTTAATGCTTGGAAAGTTCTTTTAGCAGGATTTCCACCAGTTCTACGTGCAGGTGCTGGAATTACATCTTTAATCAAATCAACTAATTCAAAAGTGGAAGACCATAGTTTTTCGGCTCTTCTTTTTACTAATTCTTGTGCAATGCGCTTAGCAAACTTTTCTTCTCCATAGGTACCCAAAATGTAGGTTAGATCTTTAACGTCATAAGTGTTTAAAATGTCTGCCGCAGTTAAAGAATCAGTGGCATTCATTCTCATATCAAGTGGTGCATCTTGGGCATAAGAAAATCCACGATTGGCTTCATCTAACTGAATTGAAGAAACTCCTAAATCAAGTAAAACTCCATTTACTTTTCTTCCAGCAAGAACTGTTTCAATTTGGTCATAAGTTTCATTAATGAATTCAACTCGGCTAGATAATTCACCAAGTCTTTGTTTAGCTCTTTCAATAGCAATTGGATCTCTATCAATGCCAATAATTTTTAGATTTGGAAAAGCTTTTAATAATGATTCTGTGTGTCCAGCTAAACCAAGAGTGCCATCAATTAATAAAGGATTAGAAACATTAAGTGCAGGTGCAAACATTTCAAGAACGCGATCACGCATAACAGGTATGTGTTGTTCTTGCAACGACTTCTCAGTCATTTACTGTTTCCCCTTCCCCTAACATTTCGGCTTTGCGTTTCACCGAGGTCCCCCTCTGCAAACATTGCTTCCGGCTTCGGGGAAGAAAGTCGGCGGACAATAATTTGCAGAGAGAGGCCTCAAGCGAAACGAAAAAATGTTTTCGTTTAACTGCTAGCTTCTAAAAGATTCCTGGCACCACCTCTTCAGCAGTTGCAGCAAACTTTGGTTCAGCAACAGCTAAATATGTTGCCCAAGCTTTTGGATCCCAAATTTCAATAGTGGTATCAGCACCAACCACGATTACGTCACGATCAAGGCCTGCATATTCTCTTAATGGAGTAGGTAAAGTTATGCGACCTTGTTTATCAATTTGGTCATCAAAGGCAGAAGAAAAGAAAACTCTTAAATAACTTCTAACGCGTGCATCATTTCTTGAAGCTTCACGTAAACGTTGAGCATAAATTTGAAATTCACTTGCTGGCCACATCACAACGGAAAGATCTTGACCTTTAGTTAAGACCACATCGTTAGAAAAACCTTCACGAAATTTTGCAGGAAGCACTAAACGACCTTTGTCGTCTAGACGTGGGGCATGAGTGCCCAGAAACATGAGGCCTCCCCTTTATCTAGATCCCCTAGCCCTCGATCAGCCTCTGGCCGAGTGGCTCAAACCCCTAAAAAAGGCGTTTCGTCCACCTTACTCCCTTTTCCTCCAAAATCAACCCCCAACCCCCATATTTCTCATATTTGCTCCCACCAGCCCCCATAAGAATTTCCCCTCTTGCCCACTCAGGGGTGATCTTCTGGCACCTAGGATGAAGCGATGGCTACCGCTAGAAAAAACGCGCAACGTAATGCTGGTTATGCACTTCATGTGTTTACTGCCAGTGGTGCCGTATTTGGAATGTTGGCTTTACAAGCAATCATTGATGGCAGAGTTCGAGATTCATTAATTTGGTTAATTATTTGTCAAATACTTGATGGCATTGATGGACCAATAGCTAGAAAACTAGATGTAGTAATTCATGCTCCATGGTTAAGTGGAGTGGTTTTAGATGAAATCGTTGATTACTTCACTTATGTAATTATTCCGGTGATGTTTTTATTAAACATGAACATGATGCCGACTCAATATGAAACTTTTGTAGCTGGCGCAATTCTTCTAACTTGTGCTATCTGGTGGGCAAGAACTGATCACAAAACAGATGACTCATGGTTTGTTGGTTTTCCTTGCATGTGGAATTTAGTTGTAATCAGCTTTCTACTCCTAAAAACTCCCCCAACTTGGGTGGTTGTTATTTCCTTGATTCTTTGTGTATTGCAATTAACTAATATCAAATTTCCTCATCCTGTAAGAGTTACAGTTTTAAGACCTTTCTCCATAACAATTTCAGTTGTTTACTTACTAGCAATTACTGTTATGTCTCTCAATTACACCGAACCCTTACAATCACCTTCACTTTTAACTAAAGTGTTATTGCTGAGTTTGCCTGTATATGCAACAGTTTTGGCGATTTGGAAGACCTGGTTTGTGGTTGAAAAAGCACCTAGAATAAAGAAGAAAGTTAAGGCTCGAAAATAATATTTTGAAACGATTATCAAGAAATCTTGCTTATTTATTTATTTCTTTAGCAATTATATTTATGTTGGCTTTTAATTTAATTGGTTCAGAAGTTGCTACAGATGGAGTTTTGCAGGAACCTTTTTTCTTGATTCCATTTAGTTATGTAAGTTTTGTTTTAGGTATTATTTTTGCAGTTATTTCAGTGGTAAAGAAAAAGAAAAACTAGACTCCACCATCGCGGCGTTGTTGCCAGCGTTCTTCAAGTCTTGACATCAATTTAGAATTCTTTGATCTATTTCTTACCTTTGTTGGCGTTGGAGTTGCTGCTGCGACTGGTTCTTGAAGCCCGCGAGCAATAAACACAAAACCTGTTAGCACCAATAAGAATCCTGGAATTCCTACAATTACCATTTTGGAAACCACTGAACCAAACACAAGTGCTAAACCTGAAACAAGACATAGCAGACCAAAAATTACGTGACGGCGTTCTCCTGGAGCAATGGTTAAACCGGAGCGACGAAGACTTGAAGCAAATTTTGGATCTTCGGCATAAAGGGCCTTTTCCATTTGCTCAAGTAGCTTTTGTTCGCGATCTGAAAGTGCCACTGTTCTTAGTTCCCCGCTCGTATATAAGGAGTATTGCCTAATTTAAGAATACGACTTTTACTCTTGCTCGTCACATTGGAGTGCAGGTCTTAATCGATGAGTCGTGCCGGCTTGACGGCCTCTTCCCCGAATCGGGCACTGGCCTTGTCGCTGGCCTTATCAATCTCGCGCCAACCCTTCTCGTTTTCCCCTAAAAGCAGCTGCCGGGAGGCAGTTTCGGCCTCTTCCAACTTCTCAACCCTTACGCCCACCAATCTGACTCTGACTCGGTCAAGTTTTAGGTTTTCAAAGAGTGCTTTGGTGATGGCATAAATGTCCTTGGTCCCATCAATTGGATCGGTGATGGTTTTGGATCTAGTGATGGTGGAAAAGTTGGAGAATCTAACCTTTAAGACAATGGTTCGACCCATAAGTTCAGCTGCTCTTAATCGCGTTGCTACTTTTTCGCTAAGTCTTAGTATTTCTCTTAAAATATCTTCTGCTTCATCTAAATCTTTTGAGAATGTTTCTTCGTTTCCAATACTTTTTTCTGGTTCATAGGGTTCCACACTTCTTTCATCTCGTCCCCAGGACAATTCATGCAAATGCTCAGCTAAACCATCACCTAATGCTCTTCTTAAAGTATTAAGGGGCAAATTGGCAATATCTGAAACTTTAAATAAACCTAAGCGAGCTAATACTTCTTCAGTTTTTCCGCCCACTCCCCAAAGTGCTCCTACTGGGAGAGGATGTAAGAACGCAATTACTTCTTCCGGTGAAACCACTAGCAGCCCATCGGGTTTAGCCCTTGTGGAAGCTAATTTGGCAATAAATTTTGTGGGGGCTACTCCAACTGAGCAAGTTATGTTTTCTTGGGCAAATACTTTTTCTCGTAATTTGTGACCAATCTCAGTGGGTGTTCCTAATAACTTTCTAGAACCTGAAACATCTAGGAATGCTTCATCAACACTTAGTGGTTCAACCAAAGGAGTCATTGAATAATAAATATCTTGTAAACGATTTGATACAGCTTCATATTTTTCATGACTTGGTTCAATTACTGTTGCTCCAGGACATTTTCTTAAAGCTTCACTCATTGACATGGCAGCATGAATGCCAAATTTGCGTGCTTCATAAGTTGCAGAAGTTACAACTCCTCGACCTCCACTGTGACCCACAATTACAGGTGTTCCTCTTAATTCAGGTCGATCTTTTAATTCCACTGAAGCAAAGAAGGCATCCATATCAACATGCAAAATATTGGAATTTGAATCATCCCCAGTAAGTTCTATATGAGGAAGTTTTAAGATTTGGCGATGAGTCATAGTTCAATCATCTCGCTTTTGTTAGTTAACAAAGTTCTTCTTCCCACAGACATGCCGCCTGCTTTCACCCGGTAAGGGTTTGGTTTTGCTCCAGGGCTTAACTCAATTACTTTTTTAACTTCGTTGATTCCTTTTTGTTGATAAATGCTAAACATTTCACCTAGATCCCAGCAACCAGTCGCTCTTACCGAAACTCCCCTAGGTCCAGTTCTTCTTAAAACCCCTCTTACTAAAAGCAAAACTGAGCTATAAACAGTTGAGGCGTAATAACTCTGCACATCTTCAAAGAAAGCTGCATCACTTGGACCTGTGGGGTCATCAATAGTTAGAAAAATAACTCTTTTGCCACTTCTAACTGGTGGAGTTTGAGTAGTAACTTTTACTCCTGCTACTAATACTTCTTTGCCCCCAGTTAAGGAAACTAACGATTTGGCAGGAGTTACTCCTAACTCTTTAAAGAACGGAATATAGGAATTAACTAAATGACTACTGGCATCAAGTCCTAATACTTGTAACTCATTAATAATGTTTTCACTCTTTGTAAAATCAGATAAACCTGAAGAAACATTCTCTGGAGTAGTGGAAACATCTAAAATTAGTTGATTACTGATTACTCCTAAGTTATGTTCTAAATCAGATAGCTGCAATAACAAATCTCTTCGGTTTAATTGACTGGGCAGTATTGAATCAAATCCACCAGCTAAAATAATATTTTCGGTGACATCTTTAGAAACTTGTGCTCTTTGCCAAAAATCAGCTAGTGAAGCAAAGGGTCTGTTTTCAACGATTCTTGTTATTTCAGCACCACTAATTGATCTGACATCTAATAAAGACAATCTGATGCCATATCTTTCTCCATTTTTTTCTACTCGGTAGCATTGATCTGATTTATTAACATCAAGACCAAGTAAAGCTATGCCAAAGTTTTTAGCATCATTAGCGATTAATCTTTTGGGATACATTCCCGGATCATGGGTTAACACTCCCGCTAAGAATGCTGCGGTGTGATGAGTTTTTAACCAAGCTGATTGATAAGTAGGAAGTGCAAAAGCACCAGCATGAGCTTTACAGAAACCAAAGGATGCAAAAGCTTTAAGGATTTCCCAAATATGGTTAATTAACTCATGAGAATATTTCAATTTTCGGGCAGAGGAAATAAACCACTCTTCAACTTCTAATTGGCCTTCAAAAGAGCCCATAGCGCGACGTTTTTCGTCCCCCAGGGCTAAAGAGCAACCAGTCATGACACTAATTAGTTTTATTACCTGTTCATGAAAAACCACTACCCCGCTAGTTTCTTGAACAATGGGATCAATCTTTTCATGTAACACAGGGTGATTTTTTCTGCCTTGTCTTACTTCTAGAAAAGGTGTGATCATGTCAGATTTAACTGGACCTGGTCTAAATAGAGAAATATCAATTATTAGATCATTAAAGTTTTGTGGCCCAAATTTGCCAATTAGTTCTCTTTGCCCTGGGGACTCTATTTGAAAGCAACCCAGTGTTTTAGTTGATTGAATTAACTTAAAAGTCTTCTCATCTTCCAAAGAGATCTCATCAAGATTGATATCTACTTTGTCTACTCGCTTTATCTCTTGCAAGCTATAAGCCATGGCAGATTGCATTCTGATTCCTAAAACATCAAGTTTAAGAAAACCCATTAATTCCACATCATCTTTATCAAATTGACTCATAGGAAACTTGGCCCCACTTTGTTCAACTGGAGTTCTATCTAACAGAGTTTTATCCGACAAAATAACTCCACAAGGATGCATTGCTAAATGCCTCGGTAGGCCATCTAGTTTTTCAACTAAATCAAGATATAAATCAAGATTTCCTTCACTCATTAAACGAGTAAAAGATGACTTTCTTAACTCTGGCAATTGACTTAAAACTTCTCTAGCTCTTCTGGCACTTACTCGTGGAAAAGTTTTAGCAAAAGCATCAATTTCTCCAGGAGGCAAACCAAGAGCTGCACCAACATCTCTAACGGCATGTCTTACTCGATAGGTTTCCCGCATTGAAATACAAACAACTCGATCTTTACCAAATCTTTCATAAATTGCATCATAAATATCAAGTCTTCGATCTGATTCCACATCAATATCAATATCAGGCAGAGCACTTCTTAAAGGAGATAAAAACCTTTCCATTAATAATCCATATTTAACAGGATCTAGACCTGATATTCCTAAGGTGAAATTAACTAAACTTCCCGCACCCGATCCTCTAGCTGCTACTCGAATCCCCATTTGTTTAGTTAAATCAACAACTTCACCCACAGTTAAGAAATATCCTGCAAAACCTAATTGATTAATAACCCCTAATTCTTGGCTTAATCTTTCTTGGTATTCAAGTTTGTGCCCAAAACCTAATTTAGTTAAACCAGATTGACATTTATCTACTAATACTTTCATTGGTTCTAAACTACTTTTACCTAAAACCACATCATTTTCAGGAACACTGATAGATCCAATGCCGATATCTTTAACAGGATCTAAGCTGCATTCTTCTGCTATTTGTTGAGTAAATTTTAATAACAACATTGCAGTTTCAGGACTACTTAAATGTTTGCCAATGTTGTAGGCGACTTGTGACATATCAGCACTTGATTTTAAATATGCAGAACCTCTAAAGCCTGTTACTTGTTCGAACCTCATTTGTTTCTTAGTTTCAACTGAATCAAGTAATTCAGCCACAATGGCATCTTCTGCATCAAGATATCTCACAGCATTTGTTAGCACTGCTCTTAAACGATTATCTTTGGCAAAAGCGGCCATTTTACTAGCTGTGCTTAATGAATATTTGGGGTCAGTAACTCTATGAGAATTAGGGTGAGCTGTTACTTCAATTACTACATCATATCTATCAACATGGCTTAGCCAGTTCTGTAAGAAACTATTTGCTAAATCAACTCTGTTTCTTAATACACTTTGACCAATTTCAGAGTTAATTCCTAGTATTGCTACTAAATTTCCTTGCTGCATTTTTTCCCACAACAAAGACACATCTAAAACGGGTTTGCCTCTTTCTTTTTGGTGAGCACTACTAACTAAGCGACATAAATCTCTCCAACCATTTTTGCCGCGAGCAAGCACTAAGGCTCTTGATTTACCTAAATTAAAATCAACTCCAACTATGGGAGTGATTCCTTGAATCATGCAGTTATGGACAAAGTTAATTGCCCCAGACATGGTGTCTTGATCAGTTAATGCAACTTTAGAAAAGTTATGAAATGAAGCTTTAGCAACTATTTTTTCAGGCAAAGCTGTGCCATAGCGAAGTGAATAGGCAGAAGAAACATTTAAGTGCGTAAAACTTTGTTGCAAAATAGACTTATCCTCTTTTTAAATTAAGTCGGAGGAAGACGACTTCTAATTAGGACGTTTGACTCTCCCGAGAAAAAAGCTTCCCCGCATGTTTTCTGCGAAAGAGTCAAACGATGGGTTTTTTACTTTGATGCCAAATGGCGATTAAAGGGGTGTAAATCGCCATTTGAATCAAAAGTGAAGAAGGGTCATTCAGGGGAAAATGCCCTTTTCTTCACTATCCGAACACCTGTTCGAATAACCCAAGTTAATCACCTTCCACTGACAAAGGTCAACCATGGGGTGAGTGCGTAGCCTTGAGGGATGAGCCAGAGCGAGCATCCTTCAGTCACCAAGTTTCGAAAAGCTGCATCTGAACTAGGCATCAAAGGTGAAGTGATCCAAACCCAAGAGACAGCTCGTACTGCTGATGAAGCAGCAGCAACTTTAGGAGTTCAAGTCGGACAAATTGTTAAGTCCTTAGTGTTTGAAGCAGATGGAGAAACTGTTTTAGTTCTTACTTCTGGTGAAAACAAAGTTGACACCAACAAAGTGGCTATTGCTTTCAACGTTTCAAAAGTTGGCAAAGCTGATGCTGATAAAACTCGTGAAGTAACCGGTTATGCCATTGGTGGAGTTCCACCTCTAGGACATTCAACAAAGATGAAGATCTTAATTGATGAAACATTTAAGAAGTTTGATGAAATTTGGGCCGCAGCAGGTCATCCCCATTTTGTGTTTCCCACTACTTATGAGGAATTAGTAAGACTAAGTGGAGCAATACCAACTGACGTGGCGCTAAAGGGTTAAAGGACAATAAACACATGAGTATTCGGGTTTATAGAGGACCTCACCGTGATTCCGGTGGACCAACAGCAGGCTTTAGAACACTTCCTTGGGTTTTCTTTGCTCTCGGTGTTTTAGGAACAGCTCTTTGGCCAATATTTCCTCTTGATCGAAAAGATTCATTAACTTTCTTTATTGTTTTCTTTCTTTTTGTAGCAACCACTGCTCACGCATTTATTTGGTGGGGAATGGCTTGGGCTGCCACATTTATGGTGGTTTCTTTAGGAATAAGTTTCTCGGCTTTAGCAATAAATTCAGCAACAGGATTAATTCTGGGTGATATCAATTACACATACAGGCTTGGTTTTCAATTACTTTATGTTCCATTTGTTACTCCCCTAATTTGGAGTTCAGCAATCTATATAGGAATAGTTATTTCTCGAAGAATTTCTCGAGCAGTTGCAATGTCTCCCTTAACTGCAGCTTTTGCTACCACGGGATTATTAATTGCTCTTGATGGATTATTTGTTAAAGCAGGTTTTTATAGCTGGCTTACTTGGATAGATAATCCAGCCTTACTTGGTTTATCTCCAATAAAAGCTCAATTGGTAACTTTTGTAATTGTGTTAGTAATCATGTTGCTCAGCGGACAAAACTCAAAGAATGATCGCTATTCCACCCGTATGCCAATATTGGCCTATTCTTGGATTTTTGTTTTCACAATTTTTTGTGCCAGATTCCTAGTTGATAGCTTAAATAGTTTTCTGGTAGCAATTTTAGTTATGGCTTATATAATTGCTGCTTTTGTTTATAAAACTATAAGAGGCAATTAAATGAGTGATGAAGAAAAAGAATCAAGCGGTTTAGGATTCTTACTAGCTCTAGGTGGTGCTGCTGCTGCAATTTATACCGCTTACAAAGTATTCATTAAACCTGAGGTAACTGAAATTGAATTAAATAATGTTGCTTCCGCAGTTAATAGTGAAGTTTCAATTCTTATTCCAGCACATCTTGATGAAGCAACTTCCACTATTCGTGAAGCAAAAGATCAACACCACTTATCAAATTTTGATGTTTTAGCAATTGAAGATAAAGGGCATGTATCAGATAAACCAGAATCTTGGACTAGTAAAGCCTGGGGATGTCAAAGAATTGCTTTCAAAGCAACTGGAGAATATTTAGTATTTATTGAACCAGGAATCAAGTTAACTCCTGATGCCGTGGCATTAAGTATAAATTGTTTGCAAGAAAACAATCTAGATGCACTATTAATTCAACCTACAATTTTGAATAAAACAGAGCCTGCAGTTATTGCAAACTTCTTATTGTCTTTACCAACTCCGTTAAATGAAAATGAAGGCACAGATATTGATGCATCATTCTTAGTGATTAACAGAAATGCTTATAGTGCAATGGCTGGTCACACCAGAGTTGCCAATGAAAAATTTGAAGGAGGAGCTTGGGTTAAAGAATTAACTGCCGCAGATTTTAAAGTCGCTGTAGTTGATGGAAGTGGTGTTGCTTCCAAGATGGCAAGTATTGAATTGCCAGTTCTTGATGAAGATCTAGCAGTTAGAGCAGGAACATTTCTAGGTACATATTTACTGCCTGCAGTAGCAATTCTGGGTGGAAGATCCTCCTTTAAACAATTCTTAGGCTCTCTTGGTCTCATAGCCAACATCGCAACTGTTATCAAATCTCGAAGAATCCGATAATCTCTTTTCACCAATGAAAGCTTTAGAGATACGCCCTCGCGTTCAAGAATGCCTGGATGAATTCATTCAGGAACAAAGACCACTTTTAAATAAAGTTTCTCCATCCCTTGATCCGTTAGCAGATTTTGCACATGAATTTTTATCAGGTGGAAAAAGATTAAGAGCAGCTTTTTGTTACTGGGGATACATCGGTGCTGGTGGAAAAGATTCCAAAGAATTAATTTGTGCTTCAACTGCATTAGAGCTTTTACAAGCTTGCGCCCTTGTTCATGATGATGTGATGGATGCATCTGACACAAGACGTGGCAAACCTTCAATTCATAAAAGATTTGAAACTATGCATCAAGAATCTAAATGGTTAGGTGATAAAAAACAATTTGGCAGTGGCGGAGCAATTTTATTAGGTGACTTGTTGCTTTCTTGGGCTGATGAAATGTTGATTAATTCAGGGTTAGCTGCGACAGATTTATTTAGAGGTAAAAAGATTTACGATCTGATGAGAACAGAATTAATGGCTGGACAGTATTTAGATATTTTTGAACAAGCCCGCGGTGGCGGTTCAATTGAAAACGCTTTAAATGTAATCAGGTATAAATCTGCCAAATACACAATTGAAAGACCCCTTCACTTAGGTGGAGCTCTTGCTACAGATAACAAACAAATTTTACAAACCTACACAGATTATGGACTTCCTCTTGGCGAAGCTTTTCAATTAAGAGATGACGTGCTGGGAGTATTTGGTGATCCATCAGAAACTGGAAAACCTGCCGGAGATGATTTAAGAGAAGGCAAAAGAACTGTATTAATTGAAATGACTTACCAAAAAGCTAATGATGCTCAAAAGAGTGAATTGAATAAACATTTTGGTAAAGATTTAGATGACCAAGGCGTTGAGACCTTAAGAGAAGTCGTCACAGCCACTGGAGCCTTAAACGAAGTCGAAACCATGATTTCTAATCTTTTGAACCAGTCCCAGCAGACTTTGACTGAGGCAAATGTCACAGCCCAGGCTAAAGAAGCGTTTTCCGAGTTGGCACTTGCCGCAACTTCTAGAAGAGTATGACCATGAGCTATTCGCCAACCAGATTGATTCCCGGTCGCATGCGCACCGTTAAAGGTCCAACCGATCATGTCGTCATTGTTGGTGCAGGTTTAGCAGGATTATCAACTGCTCTTCGTTTAGCTGGTAAGGGCAGAAAAGTAACTGTTATTGAAAAAGAATCAGTTCCAGGTGGACGAAACGGTTTATTAGTTAAAGATGGTTACAACTTTGATACTGGTCCATCTGTTCTAACAATGCCAGATTTAATTGCTGATGCATTTGATTGTGTTGGCGAAAACATGCACGACTGGTTAGATTTACAACCAGTTTCTCCTCTATATCGCGCTTACTATCACGATGGTTCTCAATTAGATGTTCATGCCAATCCTCAAAGAATGGCTCAAGAAATTGAAGAAGTAATTGGTGCTGATGAAGCTAAAGGTTACTTAAAATACGTTGATTTTGTTTCCAAGCTTTATCAATATGAAATGAAAGATTTCATTGATAGAAATATTGACTCTCCCCTAAATCTTCTTACCCCAAACTTGGCAAAACTTGTTGCACTTGGTGGCTTTAGAAGACTTGCGCCAAAAGCTCAACAATACTTAAAAGATTTTAGAACCGAAAGAGTTTATTCATTCCAGGCAATGTATGCAGGTCTTTCTCCTTATCAAGCATTAGCAATTTATGGAGTTATTGCTTACATGGATTCTGTTGCTGGTGTTTTCTTTCCCAAAGGCGGAATGCATGCAGTACCTCGCGCATTAGCTGCAGCTGCTGCAAAACATGGTGTGGAGTTTAAATACAACACTGAAATTACAAAGGTTGAAAAAAGTGGCAATCGTGCCACCGCTGTAATTACAAAAACTGGGGAAAGAATTGCTGCTGATGTAGTAGTACTAAACCCAGATCTTCCTGTGGCTTATGAAAACCTTCTTGGCGAAGTTCCTTGGTCTGTGAAAAGACTTAAATACTCTCCTTCGGCCATGGTTTTACTTGCCGGAAGCAAAAAGAAATACCCAAATATTGCTCATCACAACATTCATTTCGGTAAAGACTGGAAGGGTGTATTTGATGATCTAATTGAAAAAGAACAATTCATGCAAGACCCAAGTCTTTTAGTTACCAACTCAACTCTTTCAGATCCAGAATTAGCACCAAGTGGCAAACAAATTTATTACGTGTTATTTCCAACTCCAAATACAGGTTCAAAGATTGATTGGGTTAAAGAAACTCCTCGTTATAGAGATGAAATGGTTAGAGTTTTGGAAGAACGCGGTTATGAAGGTTTTGGGGAAAACATTGAAGTTGAACATGTCACTGGTCCTTTGGAATGGGAACAACAAGGTATGAAAAATGGAGCACCTTTTGCTTCTGCTCACACTTTCTTACAAACCGGTCCATTTAGACCAGGCAACATGTGGGGTGAAAACGTTGTGTTTGCAGGTTCTGGAACTCAACCAGGAGTTGGTGTTCCCATGGTTTTGATCAGTGGACGTTTGGCTGCTGAAAGAATTCTAGGTAAAGATAAAAATTACAATTCAAGGTCAAATAGAAAATATTAATCATGTCAAAGCGTGAATTAATCGCTTCAGGAATTACTGATCCTGAAATGCAGGAATCATATGAAAGATGTCGAAAACTTAACTCCAAACACGGAAAAACCTATTATTTAGCAACGCTTTTATTGCCTCCAGGCAAAAGACCTTATGTTCATGCCCTTTACGGATTTGCCCGTTATGCCGATGAAATTGTGGATGATTTATCCAGTACCTTAACTGATCAAGAAAAATCTGACTGGTTAGTTAATTGGGGTAATAACTTCTTAAGAGACTTAAAACGCGGTAAATCAGATGATCCAATTTGTAAAGCTGTTGTTGACACTGTCAATAGGTGGGAAATACCAACAGAACTATTCGAAGCATTTCTTCACTCAATGCGCATGGATTTAACAATCACTGAATATCAAACATTTAAAGATCTACACGAATATGTTTACGGTTCAGCTGCTGTAATTGGTTTACAAATGGTGCCAATTCTTGAACCTACTTCTCAGATTGCTTACGAAAGAGCTCAAGATTTAGGAATAGCTTTTCAACTTGCTAACTTTGTAAGAGATGTTTCAGAAGATTTAACTCGAGGAAGAATTTATCTTCCCCTAGAAGAATTAGCAAAATTTGGAGTTGATAGATCCTATCTTCAAAGAAGAGTGGCAGATAAGAATGTTAAAGATGCCTTAAAGTTTCAAATTCAAAGAGTTAAGCAATTAGAAGAAAAATCAAGATCTGGAATTGAATTCCTACATCCATCATCAAGACCGTGTATTGAAGCAGCAAGGATTCTATATTGCGGAATTGTTGATGCTGTGGAAGCAATTGATTATGAAGTATTTAATAAACGTGCCAAGGTTTCCATGACACAAAGATTAAAAGTGGCAGTTCCTGCATGGCGTGAAGGTGTAAAAGCTAGAAATGAATTTGGGCAAGGACACGTGCAAGGAATAGCTAAAGTTATTTAAATTATTTTTTAGTTCCGTACCAATGACCTTTAGGCCACCACTTAGGTGGAGATTCAGAATATGGTTCTCTTTGAATATTTTTTCTACCTAACCAAATCCAAATTGAGATAGTCATAACAATCATGGAAAAACCAAAAAATACATCTTCAACTGGTGCATAAAACAATCTGCCATCACCAATCATTGGTGGAGTTTTATCTGAATAGTCTCCCCCAATTAGTGCAAAGTCGTTATATCTAACAATTAAGTTTTTTGTTAAAATTCCATTAGTTACAAATTGAAAAAACAAAACAATAACGTAGCTTAACCAAAACATTCTTAATTTTAAAACTTTGGTTTTTAGAATATAGAAATCTAAGACAAAAGCAAGTAAGCAATAAATTATGCCAATTTGGATGTAGGTCATTTCTCATCCCCGGCTTTTTCTTGCTTAATTGATCTAACTGCTTCAAATGACAACAATGCAGCAATTGGCACGATTATGAAGAACAGTAATTCCTCTAAAGGTAGAAATCCAATTAAAGTAATGCCCGTAACTTTTGTTTCATCAAAAAACCAATGGTTATTTGTTATTGCGTAGTAGTCCCAAATTACAAACAAAATCACAACTGGAGTAATCGTTAGAACTAATCTCTTTAATTTTCTTAAAACTCTTGCTTGCAAGATAATTTCTAACCAAACTGTGCCAAAGAGGATGAAAGCCAAAACTCCTAGGTAGGAAAATTTGCTCATAAAACTAACTTAATCAATAAGCCCAAGGAGCCCAGCCGCGAACTATCCAGCCGTTGTAGGCAACTAAGTCTTGATCTCTACAACTTGCTTTCTCGGGCTTGGAAGCAAACTGCTTGCCACCATAGGTTTTCCAAAAAGCAGGGCTCATTTGCCAGCGGCCTCGATATTTGCCACTTCGACCAATTGCCTTGCAGTTTCGATGGGATTCTTTCATGGAAATAAATCGCGCAAAAGCACTTACTCGCCAAACTTCAAAGGGAACTAATTCTCTTGCTTCTCGATAAAGTTTTGCATCCTTGGTAAGAGTGATATCCCCTTTATATTTGGCGACAATTTTCTTTTTCTTTTTTGATAACTTAACTACTTTAGTTTTCTTACCCCGATCAATAGTTGCACCCGATGTTGCAGCAATAACTGCAGCTAATGCTGGATCTACTGCTACAGGTTGGGCAGCAACCTGTTCAGCAATTTTTTCATCCGCTCTTTGTTCATCTAGGGATTCAAATATTTTGGTCCAACCAATTTTTCCAAGAGATGTTCCATCATCGGAGTCACCTAAGTCTTTATAAAAAGCTGATATTGCTTTAGTAGTTGATGGTCCATATTTGCCATTAGCAGTTGAAATGTCATAACCAAGTTCAATTAAAGCTGCTTGCACTTTTTTCACACTTGAATTATTGGAACCCTTGGTGAGTTTACTTTTACCTGGATAATCAGGAACTTCCATAACTATGGCAATTGCCATAGGAGTTGCTTGTGCTGAGAATTGTAAGTTTGTTGAAATTAGAGCGGCCAAGGCACCGATTATTAGATAACGGGTAGGGCGGCGTGTGAACGTCGTCATCCTTCGAGGCTACAACACTTAAATGAACTAGGCGCATTGAGTTAGCGCAAGTTGTGGATACCTTCGTGTGTTAATAATAACTTCTTGAGGGAAACACCAAATGCGTAATTCCCAATAGCCCCACCAGTCTTCACAACACGATGACATGGAATAAATGGTGCAATTAGATTCTTGGCACATGCAGATCCAGCAGCTCTTACTGCTTTTGCATTTCCTGCTTTTTGGGCAAGATCTGCATAACTGATTACCTTTCCGCCTTTTACTTTTCTTAACATTTTCCAACAGCTTTGCATGAAATCTCCACCAGGTTGCAAAACCTTTAATTGGGCAAATGCATCTAAATCACCATCAACCCAGTCATTAACAACTGCAGTTACTCCATCTAATTTTGTATCTTTTTTGATTTCAAATTCTTTATATTTTTCAGGCAATTGTTTCATTAATTTTGCTAAGGGTTTAAATCCTGCACCAATAACAGTTGGAGTATTTGTAACATCAACAACGCTAGCAATTTTTCCCCAAGGTGTAGAAATTTCGTGCGTTAAAAGTTTCATTTTACGGTTGAGTACTAGTCGAATCTATTTGTTCTGGGAAAGGTTCAGGAAGATCATAACCAGTAATTATGGTGGCAAATTCATCTGCTTCAAAGGCTGGATAAGGAGTTAACTTCTGAATACCTGCTACTTGAGCTAATTTGGTAGCAGCTTCAATGGCATCTGGTCTGTAAAGCAATTCACTGGTTTCAATATTTCTTTTCTTATAGTTATCAATCTTGGTGACAAAAACTCCAAAAGTTTCTAAACGAGAACCAAGTCTGGTACTTAAACCTTCACGATTTGTGCCATTAAGAATGGTTACCACCATTTTGTCTAAGGTAACTACCCCATCTTCAACAGAAGCTGAAGGTTGAGGATTCAAGATTGCTTCAATTCGATTCACTCGATAATTTGATAAAGCAGCACTAGCAATTACGCTAATCACCAATAAACCAAGAACTGAACCAAGAATGATTTGGGTGCGCTTATTCATTGAAACTAAACCTACTTAATGGTTGTTATTTGGCAAGCATTTCTGATACTTGGAAGGCTAATTCCAATGCTTGCACGCGGTTTAGTCTTGGATCACAAGCTGTTTCGTAACGCATTGGTAAGTCTTTTTCCATTACACCAGATATTCCACCAATACATTCAGTTACATCGTCTCCGGTTAATTCAATATGCATTCCACCTGGATGAGTTCCAAGTTGGCGATGAACGGTAAAGAAATCTCTGATTTCACTTAAGACATCACTAAATTCTCTAGTCTTTAAACCAGAGGCTGATTCTCTAGTGTTGCCATGCATAGGATCACATACCCAAATAACAGGATGTCCTGATTTTTCAACAGCTTCAATTATGGGAGGTAATTTCTCTATTACATTTCCCACACCCATACGGCTAATTAAAGTTAATCTTCCTGGTGTTTTATCAGGATCAAGTTTTTGAACCATTTTCACAACATCAGCAGGATCTGCTTTTGGTCCAACTTTGCAACCAATTGGATTTTGAATAGAAGCCATGAACTCAGCATGTGCACCATTTGGTTCACGAGTTCTTTCTCCCATCCATAAGAAGTGAGCAGAAGTGTCATAGGTTCTACCAGTTACAAAATCTGTTCTTGACATTGCTTTTTCGTAATCAAGAAGTAATGCTTCGTGCGCGGTAAAGAATTCAACTGATCTAAATTCAACAGGATCTGCACCACAGGCATGCATGAATGCAAGAGCGCGATCAATATCTTTTGCTAATTGATCATATTTTTTACCTGAATCAGAATTTGCAACGAAATCTCTGTTCCAAGCATGAATCATTCTTAAGTCAGCAGAGCCATCTTGAGAAAAAGATCTAATTAAGTTTAATGTGGCATTTGAAGATTTGTAAGCTCTAATTAATCTTTGTGGATCTGGTCTTCTAGCTTCTGGGGTAAATGCAACATCATTAATAGCATCACCACGGTAGGAAGGAAGAGAGATTCCATTAATAGTTTCTTCATTGGAACTTCTTGGTTTGAAGTATTGACCAGCAATTCGACCAACTTTAACTACTGGAAGAGTTGCTCCATAAGTTAAAACAACTGCCATTTGTAGAACTGTTTTTAATCTTGCTCTAACTGAATTAGCAGTATTAGCAGCAAAAGTTTCAGCACAATCGCCACCAGTTAAGAAAAATGCTTCGCCACGTGAAACATCAGCAAGTCTTTGAGTTAATAAATCACATTCACTAGCAAACACCAATGGAGGTAATGCTTTAAGTTCTTTGACGACGCGATTTAGTTCATCAGCGTCAGGCCATTCAGGCTGCTGTTTCGCTGATGTAACCGCTGGGGAATTTTGCGGTGACATTTTTACGCTCCAAAGAAAGCGGTAGCTTCGCGGTATCTCTCCGCCGGAACTGTCTTTAATACTCCTGTTGCACTTTCTAATGCAACTCTAACAATGTTTGTGCCATGAAGCGCAACCATTTGTCCGAAAGCTCCATCATTTAATGCATCTGCTGCTGCAAGTCCTAAACGATTTCCAAGATTTCTATCAAAAGCAACTGGGGTTCCACCGCGTTGTAAATGTCCAAGTACAACACTTCTTGATTCAATTCCAGTTAATTCTTCTAATCTCTTAGCAAGTCCTTCGCCAACACCAGAGAGTTTTACGTGACCAAATGCATCAAGAGTTGAATCTTTTGTTACCAGATCTCCATCAGTGCTAAGTGCACCTTCGGCAACGACCACAATTGCGTATTGATCTCTTTCAAATCTCTTTTTAACCCAAGTCGCAACTTGGTTAATGTCATATTTTTCTTCTGGAATTAAAGTAACTGCGGCATCTCCAGCCATACCTGTTTCTAAGGCAATCCAGCCGGCGTGACGTCCCATTACTTCAACGACTAATACGCGGTGATGAGAACGAGCGGTGGTGTGTAAACGGTCTACTGCTTCAGTAGCAATTGCTACAGAGGTTTGAAAACCAAAGGTGTAATCAGTATTTGATAAATCATTATCAATAGTTTTTGGAACTCCAATTACTTTGAAGTTCTTTTTGTGCAATTGAGTAGCAACACCAAGAGTGTCTTCTCCACCAATTGCAATTAGAGCATCAACGTTAAGTTTTTTTAAGTTTTCTTCAATACGAGCAACACCGTTTTCAATTTTGATGGGGTTAGTTCGAGAAGATCCAAGAATTGTGCCACCTTCATCATTGATGTGAGCAACGTCAGCCAAAGTTACGGGACGAGTTAATCCTTCTAAAGGACCTTTCCAACCATCTTTGAAACCAACAAATTCATATTTGTATGCGTTGATACCTTTGGTGACAACACCACGGATAACGTTATTTAATCCTGGAGCGTCTCCGCCACCAGTAAGAATGCCAACGCGCATTTTCAAACATCCTTAAGTAATTAAGTAGTGAAGACTTAATTTTATCGTAAACGCACTATTCGCGTTCTTTAAGGGCTTCCTTGGCTGCTGAAGCATAAATATCTACATATTCTTGTCCAGATAATTCCCGGATTGCTTCCATAATTTCGTTGGTGACCTTTCTTAAGGTCTCAGCGTTTCGAGCATCTCCGTAGTGAGCTGAGAAATCCAAAGGCTTACCAAAAATGATTCCAACTCGTCCAACTTTAGGAACCATTCGATCTGCAGGTTGTAATTCGTAAGTGCCAATCATGGCAACTGGAACTACTGGAACTTTTGCTTCCAATGCCATACGAGCAACACCAGTTCGACCTCTATAAAGTCTGCCGTCTGGAGATCTTGTTCCTTCTGGATAAATTCCTAAAGCATCACCCTTATTTAAAATGTCAATTGCAGTTCGCAATGCTGCTTCTGCAGCAGAGCCACCTGCTCTATCAATTGGAACTTGTCCAACTCCTGTGAAAAATAATTTAGAAACAAAACCTTTAATTCCAGAACCGCGCCAGTAATCAATCTTTGCTAAAAATGTAATTCTTCTTCTAACCATTAATGGCAGAAAAATAGAATCAATAAAAGAATTATGGTTGGGAGCAAAAATTACTCCACCAGTTTTAGGAATATTTCTTTTGCCTTTAGTCCAAGGTCTAAACATTAAACGTAAAGGAATCCACAAGAAAACGTATTTCACAACATAGTAAAACACTTTTGTCTCAGATCTCCTTATTCGTTTTTGCTAGGTGATTAGAATACATTGCTTGAATGTAGATGTTAAATCTCTTCACAAATCAAGGACAAATGGGCGCTTTGTTGCTCTAAAGTGCCCAACATTTATACATTCTGTTTTTCCCACTCTGGTTCGACTTGCAAGTGGTTGATGCACATGACCAAAGAGTGAATATTTGGGTTGATACTTCTTTATGTATTCCAACAACGCAATACTTCCTCTTTCAAATCTTCTAGCTATAACATCAAAAGTAATATCTGCAATTGCAGGCGGGATATGGGAACACAAAACATCAACTGGACCAAGAGCATCAACATTCTTTTGAAATTCTTCATCAGTTATTTCATAGGGGGTGCGATAGGGAGTTTTTAATCCTCCCCCAACAAAACCAAATTTCAATCCACCAATTGCTACCACTTGCCCATCTAGAACAGTCATTCCTTCTTTTTTAAAATTAGGCCAAAATTCCGGTCGATCAACATTTCCATAAGTTATATAAGTTGGAGTTGGCATAGCACTAAATATTTGTTCATATTGTTTTTGAACTTCACCATTTATTAGTTCTTCTCGATTACCTAATTCATCCCACTTCTTCATTGCCACTGCTCTTGCTTCATCAAATCGATTAGCAGTTCTTAGCCTTATAAATTCTGTATTTAACTCGGCACCAAAAAGAGAACCCATGATGCCGTTGCCTGGATCTTCATAATCGGTGTAAAGCAAAAGATCACCTAAGCAAATAAGGGCATCAGCATTTTTCCCCGCTTCAGCTAAAGCATCAATCCGGGCATGAACATCACTAATCACGTTTAAGCGCACGACTATTAGATTACGCACTTAAGTCAAAACAGCAATTTGCTACTACCCTTTGACTCGTGAGATCTATTAATTTGTTTCTTCGAAACATTCCGGCGCTATTTTTCTCCTGGAGTGCTTCTCGATATGTGCTCTTTTTGTTCATCACTTTGGTTCTTCCCTATCCAGAAGGTAAATGGTTAAAAGGTGATGTTGATTTATATAACTTCTGGGCAAAAGGACTCGTTAAAGGAATATTTCCCATTGATGACTCCATGTGGCAATATCCCCCACTTGCTGGAGTTGTATTTGCAATTCCCCAATGGCTATTTGGTAATGCTTTAACAGGTTTTATTGTGTTCATGATTGTTATTGATTTACTGATACTAATTACTTTGTTAATTGCTGGTTTAAATAGATTTAAATTTAATTCCTCTTCTGTAAGTCTTAATGGTTTAAGTGGATCTTGGTTTTGGGTCTTGTGGCCAATCTTGATGGGACCACTTGCTTTAACCCGATTTGATGTAGTTCCCACACTTTTTGCTCTCCTTGCTCTAATTGCTTTATCCAACAAGAAAATTCGTCCCTACCTTTCAGGATTCCTGTTAGGAATTGGTGCGTTAGTAAAACTTTGGCCCATGCTTTTATTTGTTGTTTATCCAAAAAAAGTAATGATGAAAGTTTCAGCAAGCTTTGTGACCACTCTTGTACTGGTAGTTCTATTTATGAGCACTTGGAGTGTTGGTTTTACTAACTTTTTAAATAATCAAACCTCTAGAGGATTGCAGGTGGAATCCATTGCGGCCACACCTTTTGTCTTAGCAAAGTTATTGGGAGCAAATGTTGAATATCCCTTTAGATATGGATCACTAGAAGTACAAGCTGCATTCGCTACTGAAATTGGCTTTCTCCTAAATCTATTTACCTTAATTGTTTTCATTGTTTTGTTTGTCTTGAATTATCAAAACAAACTCAATAATTTGAATCTTTTTGATAAAGCTTTAGTGATAGTGATGATTTCGATTGCTTTAAGCAGAGTGTTCTCACCACAATTTTGGGTTTGGATAGGTGGGCTTGCAGCCCTTGCTCTAATCAATAAAGAAACAAAATTGAAGAAAGTTATAGTTTTACTTTCTATTTCTGCTTTTTTAACTCAACTGCTCTATCCAGGCCAATACGTTCAATTACTTTCAGGGGAATTCTTTGCCACACTTCTGCAAATATCCAGAGTTACCCTGTTTGTTTGGGCGTTAGTGTTAGGCACAAAGTTGTTACTTAAACCAACTAGTGGCAAAGTTAATGAATATGTCTAAAACTCTGGTGATCACAAATGATTTCCCACCAAGACCAGGTGGGATACAAACCTTTGTCCACGGATTACTAGAAGGCCTAGATCCAAATGATGTGGTGGTTTTAAGTTCTAAATACAAAGGCTGGCAAGAATTCGATAAAGCACAAAAATATCCAGTCTTTAGACATGACACCGAAATGTTGTTACCCACAAAAGCTGTGGGAGATCACGCATTGAAATTAATCAAAGAACACAACTGCGAATCCGTTTTATTTGGTGCTTCCTCCCCCTTGGGATTACTTTCTTCTCGATTGAAAAACAATGGTGTTAAAAAAACAGTTGCTCTTACTCATGGACATGAAGTTGGCTGGGCATTTACCCCAGGTTTGAAACAAACTTTCCAAAAGATTGTCAAAGATGTAGACAAATTAACCTATTTAACCAAGTTCACTTATGAAAAAATTGCTGAAGCTATTAGTGATGAAGAATTAACCAAATTTGAACAATTAACACCTGGAATAGATATCAACATGTTTAATCCTGAAAATGTGAACAACGGACAAGCAAAAAGTGTGCGTGACAGATTCAAACTTGGGGACAAACCAGTAGTGGTTTGTGTATCAAGACTTATGCCTAGAAAAGGTCAAGACACATTAATTAATCTTTGGCCAGAAGTTTTAAAACAAGTTCCTAATGCTCATTTGTTGATTGTCGGTGGAGGACCTTATAAACAGCATTTGCATAAACAAATGTTTGATAATGAAGTTCATCAATCTGTAACAATTACTGGATCTGTTTCTTGGAATGATTTACCCGGTTTTTATGCAGCAGGAGATGTTTTTGCGATGCCGGTTAGAACTAGAAACTTAGGTTTTGATGTAGAAGGTTTAGGAATTGTTTATCTAGAAGCTTCTGCTACAGGGTTACCTGTCATTGCTGGAGATTCAGGTGGAGCACCAGATGCAGTCATTGAAGGAATAACTGGATTTGTCTTAAACTCTAAAAAGGAAACACTGTTAGTAGAAAAAATAGTTGAATTACTACTTAATAAGGAATTAAGTCATCGCTTAGGCAAACAAGGAAGATCCTGGATTGAAAAGCAATGGCAATGGCCATCTCGTCACTTACAACTTAGAAAACTCTTAGCCACTGACATGTCTTAAGGGCGGTACTAATCCTGATTCGGCTAAGACTTGAAAAGCTTTAACTTCTTGCTTTTCTAGTATTTGTGGTTGTTCCAAAAGAAAAGACACCACACAATCGTGACAAGAAATATCTTTCATCACGCAACTATTGCAATCGATTTTTATGTTTTTCATACCTTCAAGATTAGGTATGGGGTCTGACACTTTCTGAGTAATTGGCCCAAGTATTCAAAACATGCAAACTTGCCCCTGATTCCACACTGCCCTTGGCTCTGGCAAAGGCTAATTGCATTTGGGTGAAGAAATCTACCCCTAAGTTTTCATAAGCCACAATTGAGGCCGCAGCATTAACACATATTGCATCTTGAATAGGTCCTGATCCATTTTCAGATAAAGCTTTTCTAATTAATTGCGCATTATGTGTGGCATCTCCTCCAGCAAGTTTTTCCACACCAGCTTTAGCAATTCCTAGTTCTTGAGCATCAAATTCAAATTCTTTAACTTCTCCACTTCGAACATCCCAAATTTGAGTTGGTCCTCCAATTGAAATTTCATCTAGTCCATCGTTTCCTCTAACTACAAATGCCGAAGTTTTTCTATTGGCTAGAACTTGGGCAATTATTGGTGCCATCTTTAAATTTGCAACTCCCACAACTTGAGCTTTTGGTTGAGCAGGATTTGCTAATGGCCCCAAGATATTAAAAACTGTGGCAACTCCTAATTCTTTTCGAACAGGGCCAACATGTTTCATTGCTGGATGAAAGGTGGGAGCAAAGCAAAAAGTAATGCCACATTTTTCAAAACTTTCCTTAACTTGCATTGGATTCATGCTGGTTAATACACCTAGTGCTTCTAATACATCTGCTGATCCAGATTTTGAGGATGCTGCACGATTGCCATGTTTAACTACAGGTATGCCGCAACCTGCTACCACTAATGCTGCAGCAGTTGAAATATTTACTGTGCCTAAAGAATCTCCACCAGTTCCACAGGTGTCTACTGCGTCATTTGAAATATCAAGTTTGACCGAATGCTCCAACATCACTTCAACAAATGAAGTAATCTCAGATGGGCTTTCACCCTTTTCTTTTAAGCCGAGCAATAATTGTTTAATTTCATCATTTGTGGCATTGCCATCCATGACAGTATTCATTGCCCACAATGATTGAGCAGAAGTTAAATCAGTTTTGTTATTTAATGAAGCAAAGATTTCCGACCAGGAAATCGAGTTACTCATTTGACTGGGATAGCTGTTTTGTCAGTTCGGCGCAACAGCGTTGTTGCAACTTCAGTTAAAACAACTGGATCAATCGGCATTGGGACAACGCCTTCTGCTTTTGACCAGGTTGCAAGCCAGGCATCTTGAGATCGTTGAATAAGAACAATGATTGGTGGGCAATTAAAAACTTCATCTTTGGCGTTGCGAGCAATTCCCATGCCACCTGCAGGAGCTGCTTCGCCATCAAGAATTGCTAAATCAATATTTCCTGCTTTTAGTTCTCTTTTCACAACAGGTTCTGTTGCTACTTGAATAAATTCAATTTTTGGTAAATCTTTGGCAGGTCTTCTACCTAATCCAGTCATGACTGCATCACGAATACGGCGATCATCGGAATAGACCAGCACTCGTAGTTCGTGCGCTTGTGAAGTTGTATCGGCCACGAATGTAACATTAGTCATAAGTGGAGCGCCCAAGCACATTTCCCCCATCAATACAGTGACAGAATAGATATATGTCAGCAGCAACGCTTTCTAATCAAAGAATTAATCGTCCCAACATGGTTGCCATCGGCACCATCGTTTGGCTCTCAAGTGAATTGATGTTTTTCGCAGCCCTGTTTGCAATGTATTTCACGCTTCGTGCTGTTAACCCAGATGTTTGGAAACTTGAAACAGAAATGTTGAACATTCCTTTTTCTGCAGCTAACACCACAATTTTGGTTTTAAGTTCTGTAACTGCTCAACTTGGAGTATTTGCTGCTGAACGTGGCGACAAGGAACGTTTAAGACTTTGGTTCATTATTACTTTCTTAATGGGTGCAGTATTCGTAGGTGGACAAGCTTTTGAATATGCAGAATTAGTGTATGAAGGTTTAACTCTTTCTTCTTCACCATTTGGTTCAGTGTTTTACATAACTACAGGTTTCCACGCCCTACACGTAACTGGTGGATTAGTCGCATTTCTATTTGTATTAGCCAGAAGCTATGTCCGACCAAAGATGACCCATGGCTTGGCAACTTCAGCTGTGGTGACTTCTTATTACTGGCATTTTGTGGACGTTGTCTGGATCGGTCTTTTCGCGACTATCTATTTAGTGAAATAGGGATAACTTAAATTGGCTAACTTGGCAAAATTTAGAAGAAACAGATTTGCTTCTGTTCTAGTTTTGTTTTTTGCTCTTGGCTTAGTTTCAATTGGATTTAGTGGTGTTAATAAATTAGTAACTCCTGCTGCTGCAAAAATTGGTAGCGAGGAAACTTTGGTTGATAAAGGTTCAGCACTTTTTGCTGAAGGTTGTTCTTCTTGTCATGGTCTAAATGGTCAAGGTACAAGTGATGGTCCAACTCTTGCTGGTGTTGGAGCAGCTTCTGTTCATTTTCAAGTTTCAACTGGTCGTATGCCAATGGCAGCACCAGGTGCACAAGTTATGCGCAAGAAACCAAGTTACAACGAAGAAGAAACTCTTGCTTTAGCTGCTTATGTTGCAACATTTGGTCCTGGTCCTGCAATTCCTAGTGAAGAGCAAGTTAATGAATGGCAAAACGCAAGTGTTTCTGAAGGTGGAGAATTATTTAGAACAAATTGTGCACAATGCCATAACTTTGCGGGTTCTGGTGGCGCGTTAACTAATGGAAAGTATGCACCAAGTCTTGGTCAAGCAACTCCATTACAAATTTACGAAGCAATGATTACAGGTCCACAATCAATGCCAATTTTTAGTGACGAAACCTTAACTCCAGAATCAAAAGCTGCAATTATTCGCTACATCCAAGAATTAAATAAATCAGAAAATCCAGGCGGTATGGATTTGGGAAGACTAGGCCCTGTTACTGAAGGTTTAATTTTGTGGGTTGTTGGTTTGGGTGTCCTAATTATTTTTGCAGTGTGGATTGGAGCACGAGTTAGATGACAAATGAATTTGATATCAATAACACTTTTGATCCTGATAGCGAAAATCAAGCCCCTAAGGTTTCTAAAGAAGTTGCCACCAAACTTCCCACCCCTGCCAAAGGTGTTGATCACTACTTAAGAAGAACAGACACTGATCCAAAAGCAGCTAAAAGAGCAGAACGTCAAGTTGCTGCCTTTTTTGGTGCTTCTTCTTTGTTCACATTAATTTTCGTAGTTTCATTTTTTGCAATCCCTAGAGAAACCAAAATTGCGGTTTCACTAATTGGGGTAACAAGTGCTCAAAATATTGTTTTAGGAACTTCATTTGGTTTAGCAATTTTGTTTATTGGAATTGGTGCCATTCATTGGGCTAAGAAATTAATGCCTGATGTGGAAATGGTGCAAGAACGTAAAGAAATGAAACCTTCTGATGAAGTTCAACAAGAGGCCCTTGATGCGTTTCGTGTTGGTGCCACAGAATCTGGTGTTGGGCAAAGAAAACTAATTAGAAGATCTCTTCTAGGTGCTCTTGCTTTATTCCCACTGCCCTTTGTTGTGATGTTAAGAGATTTAGGACCAGCTCCTAAAGGTGAATTAAGAAAAACAGCTTGGCAAGAAGATCTACACATTGTTACTGACATTACTTATGCAAAAATCAGACCAGAAGATATTCCAGTTGGAAACCTAATTTCTGCCATGCCTGAAAATATCTTGGAAATTCAAGAAGAAGAGGGCAACCTAAACGAACGTGGCAAATCTGCGATTTTGCTTGTTCGAATGCGCCCTGAGGACATAAAAAGCCAACAAGGACCAGATTGGGACTACCAAGGCATCGTTGCTTACTCGAAAATTTGTACTCATGTGGGCTGTCCAATTGCGCTTTATGAACAAAGGACCCATCATTTATTATGTCCCTGTCATCAGTCGACTTTTGACCTAGCTGACTCCGGACAACCAATATTTGGACCTGCAGCAAGAAGATTGCCGCAGTTAGCAATAACGGTGGACGAAGAGGGATACCTAATCGCTCGCCAAGGATTTCAAGAACCAATTGGACCAAGTTTCTGGGAGCGTGGTGCATGAGTAACACAACAGCAAATAAGAAAACTCCTGCTGCATATAACTATGTAGATAGCAGAGTTGGTTTTTCAGCTGCTCTAAAGCGCAATTTGCGCAAAGTGTTTCCTGATCACTGGTCATTCATGCTTGGTGAAATTGCACTGTATTCATTCATCATTTTGTTACTTACTGGAACTTTCTTAACTCTTTGGTACAAACCATCTATGACTGAAGTTATTTACAACGGTTCATACATTCCTCTTAAGGGAATTCCAATGAGTGAAGCTTATGCCTCAACTTTGGAAATTTCATTTGATGTTCGTGGTGGAATGCTTATAAGACAAATACATCATTGGGCTGCGCTGTTTTTCATTGCTGCCATGGTTGTGCATTTATTAAGAGTTTTCTTCACAGGTGCTTATAGAAAACCACGTGAATTTAACTGGTTACTAGGTCTTGGATTATTAACACTTGGCCTTCTAGCAGGTTTTTCTGGTTATTCATTACCTGATGATTTGCTTTCAGGAGTTGGGTTAAAGATTGCCTCAGGAATTGTGCAAGCACTTCCTGTAATTGGAACTTGGGCTTTGTATTTCCTCTTTGGTGGAGAATTCCCTGGAACCGAAGTTATTTCTCGACTTTATTCAATACATATTTTGTTATTACCTGGTGCAATTTTGGCTTTGGTAACTGCCCATTTATTACTTGTATGGACTCAAAAGCACACTCAATATCCAGGTCCGGGCAGAACTGAAAAAAATGTTGTCGGTTATCCGTTACTTCCGGTTTACACAGCTAAAGCTGGTGGATTTTTCTTCATCGTGTTTGGTGTTACAACTTTGTTGGGTGCTCTTGTCACCATTAACCCAATTTGGTTATACGGTCCATACACTCCAGATCAAGTAACAGCAGGTTCACAACCTGATTGGTACATCGGATTCTTAGAAGGATCTCTTCGAGTAATGCCAGCAATTGAATTTAATATTTTCAATACCTGGACATTTTCACCAAACGTACTAATTCCTGCCTTAATTCTTCCAGGATTAATGTTTGCACTGATGGGTGCTTATCCATTTCTTGAAAGCTGGATTACTGGAGATAAGAGAGAACATAACTTATTAGATCGTCCAAGAAATGCACCAACAAGAACTGCTCTTGGCACAATGTCTCTTTCTTTCTACATCTTGTTATGGATTGGTGGCGGAAACGACATCGTGGCCATGGCATTTAACATGTCAATTAATGCCATTACTTGGTTTATGCGAGTTGCTTTAATTGTTGTTCCTCCATTGGTATTCATAATCACCAGAAGAATTTGTCTTGGATTACAAAGAAATGATCTAGATAAATTGTTACATGGAAAAGAAACTGGTCGAATTCTTAGACTTCCAGAAGGTGGATTCGTAGAAGTTCACTCCCCTGTATCTGAAGCAGAATTGCCAAAACTTCTTGCTCGTGAAACCTATCCTGTTTGGGAATTGCCGCAAAAAGTTGATGCCAATGGAATTAAAACTCCAAAGTATCGCCGTCAATTAATGAAAGCCAAGTTAAGCGCCTGGTGGACAAAGGGAGATCTTCCAATCCCAACCATGAAAGAAATTCAATCAGGACAACATCATGCCCATGAAGCATTAGAACAAGCTCATGAATTCGGTGTTGAACCTGGTAAAGAAGAAATCGTTACTTCAACAAATCACTAAGTCTTAAACTAAAAAAGCCCCAACAGTCTTGTTGGGGCTTTTATTTGTTTAGGTCAACTTCCAAATATACGATTAAAAAAACTAGTTTGGTTTACTTCTGGCTCAATACAAGTGCAGCGATCTGCTACAGGTACTCCTTGCAATGCATATTCAATATGCTCGCCACAACCACTCCAGGTGACTTTGTTGCACTTTCGGCACTGAACTGGACTACACATTAAATTTGTACCGGTTTCTGTTGAATTACCTCAACAAAACCAGTCTAGTGCTTAATTTAAGGAACTAATAAAACCTGTCCTGCATAGACATTTGATCCATTAATCACGTTTAAATCCATAATTTGATCAATAACTGCGCGCGGATCAATTTCCGGATTCACCCGCGCTGCAATGGTCCAAAGAGTTTCTCCTGGGGCAACCACAATTTGAGTGGTTGTTGAATTTGTTGTTTCGTTAGAAGCATTCGCACTTGAAGTGGCTATTCCGAAAAGGGAAACAAGTGAGATTGCGAGCATGGTGGCAAAGCTCAGGGTAGAGAGCACTAAACGGCCTCTACGGGTCAATTTGATGGGTGAAACAGCTACGGGTGCCAGGGTTGTCATATAAGCCTCTCTTTCGAACACTTGTTCGATTATTGCATACCCAGGCGACATTTGGCAAGTCAAACCGAACAGGTGTTTGAAACATTTGTTCGAATGGGCTACTCTAGGGATATGACAAAAAACAACGTGAGTGAATTGCCTGATTCAGGCCCAGATGGTGATGGTCTAACCGCCCGCCAAAGACGCATTTTAGAAGTAATCGAGGAAGCCGTTCGAGATAGAGGCTTTCCCCCAACCGTTCGAGAGATCGCTGAATTAGTAGGCCTGGCCTCCCCAGCATCTGTTGCTCATCAATTATCAGCTTTAGAAAGAAAAGGTTTTATTAAAAGAGATCCAAATTCACCTCGCGCAATTGATGTGATGATGCCATCTAAATCTGGGGTTGAGATTGATGGATTAATTGGTGGAGTAAGTGGAGAACAAACTCCTGATGCAGCATTTGTGCCATTACTTGGTCGCATTGCAGCAGGTGGACCAATCTTGGCTGAAGAATCAATTGAAACTGTTTATCCATTACCAAGAGAACTAGTTGGCAATGGCGAATTATTTATGCTCACAGTTGTGGGAGATTCCATGATTGATGCTGCAATTTGTCATGGTGACAAAGTTGTTATTAAGAAACAAGATGATGCCCAAAATGGTGACATTGTGGCTGCCCTTCTAGGTGATGAAGCAACAGTTAAAACATTGAAACGCAAAGATGGACATGTGTGGTTAATGCCAGCAAATCCAGATTACGAACCAATCAATGGTGATCACGCCAAGATTCTTGGTCGCGTGGTTACTGTGATGAGAAAGCTTTAATTAGTTCTTAATCACTTAAGATGGTTTTGTGCTTAATTTTGCATTAGCTCGAGGTTATGTATTTCTAAAAGCTGCTCATTTTGGTCCCACCGTAATGGTTACCACCATTACCTTTTTGTTGGCGCTTTCCCAGTTTTCACCAATTGATGCACTCAGAGTTGCTATAGCAATATTTGCAGGTCAATTAGTTGTTGGTTGGAGCAATGATCTTATTGATGCTCCCCTAGATATCGCAGCACAGAGAGAAAAGAAACCTATTGTTAGTAAAGAAATAGATCCTGAACAATTAAAGAAATCAATTGTATTTGCACTAGTTGCAGCTCTTTTACTTTCCTTGATAAGTCCATTGGGAATAACTGGAACTCTCATTCACTTTCTAGGAATCTTGAGTGCAACGTTTTATAACCTTAAACTTAAATCAACAATTCTTTCTCCACTGCCCTACCTAGTCTCTTTTGGATCACTTCCTTGGGCAATATATTTATCAGCAGGAAATCATCCGCCACTGTGGCTATATCTAGATTTTATGCTCATCGCAGTTGCTTTTCATTTCTTCAATGTTTTAAAAGATTTTCAATGGGATATCAATCAAGGAGTTTTGGGAATTCCCCAGCGATTGGGCAAAAAAGCTAGTTTGGTTATATCAATTTTACTTGTTATTTCAGCAATATTAGTTTTGATTTTTCTTCATTAAAAATTACCCGTTTACCTAAAAAACGGGGAATTACCCAGGCTGGAGCGGATAAATCCCTCATCCTCCGCCAGAACCTATAAGCAGATCAGATATCTCGCTCTCGCCAGGCCAAGACCATTGATGGCATAGATGAAAAAGCAAAGAGGGTAGCAATTATTAAATAGCTTCC
>BJFU01000004.1 GCA_014190035.1 Actinomycetes bacterium
CGCTTGGATGAGACGCGGTTTACCAAATAATGCTTTTGATGGTCGTCCTCATATTGCAATAGCAAACACAGCTTCTGATCTTGCTCCATGTAATTCTCATTTAAATGAAGTTATGGAATATGTAAAAAATGGTATTTGGGAAGCAGGTGGTGTTCCTTTAAATATGCCAGCTGTTTCTTTAGGTGAGACTCAAGTTCGCCCAACTGCAATGTTGTGGCGCAACATGTCTGCCATGGCAACAGAAGAATTACTTCGCGCAAATCCAATTGATGGTGTTGTGTTACTCGGTGGTTGTGACAAAACAATTCCAGCACTATTAATGGCAGCAGCTTCAGTAGATTTACCAGCAATTGTGGTTCCAGGTGGACCAATGCTTACTGGAACTTACAAAGGAAAACCTTTAGGTTGCGGTACAGATGTTTGGAAATTCAGCGAAGAATTACGTGCTGGAAAAATGAGTGAAGAAGATTTCCTCAAATCAGAACAATCAATGATTAGAAGTCGTGGACATTGCAACACCATGGGAACAGCTTCCACAATGGGTTGTGTTGCTGAAGCTCTAGGAATGACAATTCCAGGAGTTGCTGGAACTCCAGCACCAGATTCAAGATTGTTACAAATTGCACAAGAAACTGGCAGATTAATAGTGCAAATGATTAAAGATGATCGAAAACCAAGTGATGTTATGACCAAGGGTTCATTTATTAACGCCATCGTTGCTCTTGCTGGAATTGGTGGTTCCACCAATGCGGTAGTTCATTTACTAGCAATTGCGGGTCGTTTAGGGATTAAATTAACTTTGGATGATTTCGACAAAATCGGATCAAATGTTCCTCTACTTGCAAATTTGCAACCTGCTGGAACTCATTTAATGGAAGATTTCTTTAGAGCAGGTGGCCTTCTTGCCTTACTCAAAGAATTAAAAGATTTGATGGATCCAAAGGCAATCACTGTTACAGGCAAACCCTTAGTTGATTATTTAGATGATGCAGAAATCTTTGATGAAACAGTAATTAGTAACAGAAGTAATCCTTTGAAGGATTCTGCAGGAATTGCTGTATTAAAAGGAAACCTTGCTCCCCTAGGCGCGGTTATCAAACCAGCAGCAGCAAGTAAAGAATTACTAAAACACAAAGGCAAAGCCTTAGTGTTTGATTCCATTGAAGATTTCCATGCACGAATTGATGATCCAAACTTAGATGTTGATAAAGATTCAGTTTTAGTTTTAAGAGGATGTGGTCCTAAGGGATATCCGGGAATGCCTGAAGTTGCCAACATGCCAATGCCACAAAAACTTCTTTCTCAAGGCGTTAGAGACATGGTCAGAATTTGTGATGGACGTATGAGTGGCACTGCTTATGGCACAGTGATTTTGCATGTTGCCCCAGAAGCAGCAGCATTTGGTCCTTTAGCTTTAATTCAAACAGGAGACGTTATTTCTCTTGATGTTGAGAAAAGAACCTTAAACGTAGAGCTAACTGATGAAGAATTAAAAAATAGAAAACCAAGTCAAAAGATGCTCGATTCGTTAGCAAAACCAGATCGTGGTTGGCAAAAGTTGTATGTAGAACATGTAAACCAAGCAGATACTGGTGCTGATTTAGATTTCCTAGTGGGATCAAGTGGATCCCAGGTGTTGCGTGAATCGCACTAAGAACGTCAACCAGTCTTTACTTGACGATTTAAAAAAAGTTCTGCCTGACCAAATTACTGATTCCCTCTTTGATCGAGTAAGTATTGCCAATGATGCTTCTCACTACTTATTAACACCCACCATGGTGGCAAAGCCAAAAACAGCTCAGCAGATGTCAGAGATATTTAAAATCACCCAAAAACATGATCTAGGCATAACTTTTCGATCAGGTGGTACTTCTTTAAGTGGACAATCTGTAACTGATTCTCTGCTTGTCGATACTAGAAAGAACTTTAAAGAAATTGAAGTTTTAGAAAATGGGCTCAAGGTAAGAGTTCAACCAGGTTTAACTGTTAATCGAGTAAATGCCAGTTTAAGAAAATATGGTCGAAAATTAGGACCAGATCCAGCCAGTGAAATTGCCTGCACCATTGGTGGAGTAATTGCTAATAACTCAAGTGGGATGGCTTGTGGCACAGAATTCAATACCTACAAAACCATTTCTTCCCTGGTCTTTGTTTTGCCTTCCGGAACCCTGATTGATTCAAGTCAATCCGATGCTGATGATCAGTTAAGAATTAAAGAACCAGAAATCTATGCAGGACTAATTGCTTTAAGAAAGAGAATCGTTGAAAAACCACAATTAGTGGAAAAAATAAAGAATGCCTACGCCATTAAAAACACTATGGGCTATGGCCTTAATTCATTTGTTGATTTTGAAAGACCCATAGATATTTTGACCCATTTAATTGTGGGCAGTGAAGGAACACTTGCCTTTATTGCCGAAGCCACCTTTAATACCTTGCCCTTGTTATCAAAATCGGCCACCAGTTTGCTCATCTTTGATGAACTAGAACTTGCTACAAAGTCCCTTCCCACACTTAAAAACAGTGATGCTGCAGTAATTGAGCTTCTGGATATTTCTTCTCTCAAAGTTGCCCAAAGAGAACACATGGCTGACACTGTTTTAAAAGACTATGAGTTTAAAAATCATGCTGGACTGTTAATTGAATACCAAGCAGAAACTGAAACTCAACTTGATGCCTTAATAAATAATGCCCATCAAGTTTTTAAAGATCTTCCAATTAAAAGTGGTGAGTTAACAAAATCAGCAGAAATTAGAAATGAACTTTGGCATGCCCGCAAAGGTCTTTATGCCGCAGTTGCTGGCAACAGACCAAGTGGCACCACTGCCCTTTTGGAAGATATTTCTGTGCCCATGAAACATTTGCATGAAACCACCACTGTTTTAAGTGAGTTATTAAAGAAGCATCGTTATTTAGATTCAGTGATCTTTGGTCATGCCAAGGATGGCAATCTTCACTTCCTTCTTAATGAAAAATTCCATGATCCATCTTCTTTGCAGCGTTACGAAGACTTCACCCAAGACATGGTGGAACTGGTTTTGTCCCATGAAGGTTCCCTAAAAGCAGAACATGGCACAGGTCGAATCATGGCTCCATATGTGAAAAGACAATTTGGCGAAGAGCTATATCAAGTAATGGTTGATTTAAAGAAACTTATTGATAAAAGAAACATCCTCAACCCTGGAATCATCATCAATGAAAATGCCAACATTCATATTGAGAACCTGAAAGTATCTCCAGTAATTGATCAAGAAGTTGATAAGTGCGTGGAATGTGGCTATTGCGAAACGGTTTGTCCAAGTAAAGATTTAACTCTGACTCCTCGACAAAGAATAACTATCCGAAGAGTTAAAAAAGATGCAGAAAAAAATAACGACCAAGAATTACTCGATGCCATTAATGCTAATTACGACTACCAAGCAATTGATACTTGTGCAGTAGATGGCATGTGCGCCACAGCTTGTCCCGTACATATCAATACCGGTGATCTTGTGAAAAGACTTAGAAGTGAACAACAAAGCTTTGTTTCTCAAAGTATTGGCTCATTGGCTGCGAGCAAGTGGTCAGCAGCAACTAATTTACTTTCTGGTGTTTTAACCACTGCTAAAAATATGCCTGCCCCACTGGTGGAATCAGTAAACAAAGTACTTCGCTCCATTAGTGGTGAAAATTCCATGCCGATGTGGAATAAGACTTTGCCTATTGGTGGCAAAGAGCGCTCATCTTTGAAATCAAATAATCCTGATTTGGTTTACTTTCCATCTTGTGTTAATTCCCTATATGGAGAAAGTGATATTCAAAAGGCCTTCTTGAATTTATGTGAAAAAGCAGGATTAAACGTATTGATTCCTGAAGGAATTCAAGATCTTTGCTGTGGCACTCCCTGGGCATCAAAAGGATTAACCCAAGGCTATGAAGTTATGGCGCTAAAAACTAAAAAGGAAATCATGCGCCAAGTTACTAAAGAGAATTTGGTCGTAGTTTCTGATGCCACTTCCTGCACACATGGCTTAACCCAGATATTTGGGGAAACCCAAATCCCTGTTGTGGATGTTTTGCAATTTGTGAACGAGAGAATTCTTCCTAACTTGAAAATAAAAACCAAGCTTTCCTCTTTGGCTCTTCATCCCACCTGTTCGGGGGTAGAACTAGGGATTAATAAACACATGACTTCATTAGCTGAAGCAATAAGTGAACAAGTAATAGTGCCCCTTGATTGGTCTTGCTGTGGTTTTGCCGGAGATCGAGGATTGCTTCATCCAGAACTCACCAAATCCGCTACTAAAACCCAAGCCCAAGAATTAAGTGGTCATAAATATGTGGCCTATGCCTCTAGTAATAGGCCTTGCCAAATTGGGTTAAGTATTGCCACCGGTCAAAACTATGTTCACTTAATTGAACTAGTCGACCAAGTTTCTTAAATTCAAAGTTCACTAAACTAAAGCCTCCATGTCTCAGCCTAAAAAACGCATCCGTATTGATATTTCTGCCTTAAGGGCATCACGAGATTTTCGATTAGTTTTTTCAGCAGGAGTCATTTCCAATATCGGTTCCATGATGACCTATGTGGCAATGCCATTTCAGATCAAAGAATTAACCAACTCCTACCTCTGGGTTGGGGCAGTGGGATTTGTGGAAACTGTGCCCCTAATAATTTTTGGTCTTTATGGCGGAGTACTTGCTGATGCTTTTGATCGCAAAAAAATGATTCTAATTTCAGAATTCGGGGCGATGCTGGTTTCTATCGGTTTGTTATTAAATGTGATCTCAGGTTTTAACTCCCCTGTTTTGATTCTGATTCTGGCCATGATTTTTGCTGCCACCGATGGCATCTTTCGACCAGCAGTAGATGCCATGATTCCCCAAGTTGTGCCTTATCAAAAACTTCCTTCTGCTGGAGCCCTAAATTCTTTGCGCCATCAAACCTCTTCCATTGCCGGTCCCATGATCGGAGGCATCATTTTGGCATCCGGTGGAATTGCTTTTGCTTATTCTTTGGATGTTTTATCTTTTGTAGTTTCTTTATTTTTATTAATCAGAATAAATTCTGCCAAACCAATTCACGGTGCTGAAAAACCATCACTTCATCGAATCAAAGAAGGCATCAAATATGCCTTATCCCGTAAGGATTTATTGGGCACCTACCTAGTTGATCTTTCTGCCATGTTCTTTGCTTTTCCATATGCCTTGTTTCCATTCGTAGCAGATGAATTAGGTGGTGCCTGGACTCTTGGTTTTCTCTACGCTGCCATCCCAGCTGGTGCATTAATTGCCACATTGACAAGTGGTTGGTCCAATCATGTATCTCGACATGGACGAATCATTGCCTTTGCTGCTGCAGGTTGGGGTTTTGGAATTGTGTTGTTTGGTTTAGTGCACTCTTTGTTTTTTGCAATCATTGGTTTGATGATCGCTGGCTTCTTTGATCAAATCTCAGCCATATTTAGAGGTCTTATTTGGAACCAATCAATACCTGATCACCTGCGAGGACGCCTTGCCTCGATTGAAATGTTGAGCTATTCGGTTGGACCGCAGATGGGACAGGTGCGAGGTGCACTTTTTGCACGCGCTTTTGGACTGGAATTCTCATTAATTTCCGGTGGAATATTAACAATTATTGCATCTGCATTAGTTAGCGGAATGTTAAAAGATTTCTATAAATATGATGTAAATACCAATGTTTTTGCAAAAAAATTAAAAGATTTTCGTGAAAAAAATGCAAAAATTGACCACAATATATAGCACTTTTTTCACACTTATATATTTAATGTGAATAATGTGACTTGGCAAAAACCCCCTCTGACCTGCGAAAATGCACCCTTTTTTCAATTATTTTTAATTAAATTATTAACAAAAAATTTGTGTTTAAAACATTAAAAATTAGTGAAAAAATAGTTGCGACACGGCGTGTCAAAATACGCGCTACATAGTGACAATATGCATTTCTTCTGGAACGATTGTTCTTAACGTTCTTCTGTGATTTCCGGAACAGAAGACACTCGCCAGGAGGAATTGTGGCTAAAAGAAGAAAAAAAGCAGCAAAGAAAGCAGCACCAAAGCGCCGTCGTAAGAAGGCAGCAGCTGCACCAAAGCGCCGTCGTCGTAAAAAAGCAGCAAAAGCTGCTCCAAAGCGTCGTCGTCGTAAAAAAGCTGCAAAGAAAGCTGCACCAAAGCGCCGTCGTCGTAAAAAAGCAGCAAAAGCTGCTCCAAAGCGTCGTCGTCGTCGTAAAAAAGCTGCGTAACCTTTACAGGTTTGCTAGAAAAACCCCGGTGCTTGCACCGGGGTTTTTTATATGTCTATATAAATAGTTAAGAAATCCGGCGGCGATATATCGCCCAGATCCCACAAGCAATGGCAAAGACGCCCATCAGTCTGGCACCTATTCCAATTGAAAGACCGGCTAACCAGATTCCGGTGATTATCGCCAAAGAGCCAAAGAAGAAAGTCAAAATCCTGGCCCACATTTTCTTGCTAGCAAATGAGAAGGCAATGGCAATTGGACCGAATAAAAGTACTGACAAAAGTATCAGGCTCACAAGAAGCGCTAAAGATTCCATTAAAGTAGTCTTACAGCAGATGAAAAAAATATCTAGTGCATTTATCGCAATTTTCACCTTATTTATAGGTCTTATTTCAACTCCCGCAAATGCTGTTGTTGGTGGAGCAGATGCCACAGGATCAGGCTTTGTGGTTGCAGTTCGCGTTGATTTGCCTGGAGATTTGCAAACTGCATGTACTGGTGGTTTATGGAAACCAAAGATAGTTGTCACTGCTGCTCACTGTGTTGTCGCTGAAGGAACTTCCACGGTTGCCAATGCCTCCGAGGTTCATGTTTATGCCCAAGGAGCAAACGTTTCAGGAGCACGACCTGCAGCAAATACAACAGCAATTATTTTGACTGGCGGATATTCCAATTCCAGCACCGGATTTGTGGAAGCAAATGATTTAGCGTTTCTGATTCTGGATAAAGAAATTGGCACTCCCCTGATCTCTCGTTTAGCTAGCGAATCCGAAGCTGCTGCTGCCACAGTCTTGGGTAAAAAAATGAACTTTTTTGGCTATGGCCAAACGGCAAAAGTAAGTGATGTTTCCTTGATCCCGCTAACTCTTTCCCAAACCCCATTTCAGTTCTTAGGTGGCAAGACTTATCTATATGGCAAATCAGCAACAGGAACAGGTGCTTGCTTTGGAGACAGTGGTGGTCCAGTTATTTTGCAAACCGAAACTGAAAACCTTTTAATTGGACCAGTTGCAGGAGGCAGTGGATCTCCTTGTTATCCAGAAATAAAAGAGCGTGCAGTGTTGGGACTAGTTGCCAGTAATTTCACAGCGCTAGTTAAAACTGCCCTTACAACCGCAGGTTATTCAGCAGATGAAGCCTTTACAACTCCTAGACCAAGTCTTAATAAGGGCACTTTCACTGCCAAAACTGTTCTTAAAAAGATCGGGGTTACTACCTCTGGTTCTACCAATGTCAGATTTGTGGGAGTAAAAGCAAAACCTAAGAATGCTTGTGTTGCTACCGCAACTTCAGTAATAGTTAATGCCAAGGGAACTTGTACCTTGACCTTTACTGTTAAAAAATCAGGCAAAACTGCAAGGACTGCAAAAACAACTTTCGATATTGGCTAGGTTTATTTTCCTATGAGCACCACTTTTAAAACAGTTCCAGTAAATATCCCTCGTCCTGAATATGTGGGCAAGAAAGCCCCTACTGCCTATAAAGGAAGCGATGTTCAGACTTCTGAAGTAATAGAGAAAATGCGCATTGCAGGAACTATTGCAGCTGATGCCATGCATTTAGCTGGATCTCAAATAAAAGATGGCATGACCACAGAAGATTTAGATGCGATCGTGCACGAATACATCTGCGATCAAGGCGCTTATCCTTCCACTCTTGGTTATCGAGGGTTTCCTAAATCTTTATGCACCTCAATTAATGAAGTAATTTGTCATGGAATTCCATCAGAGCAAATAATCAGAGAAGGAGACATCGTCAATCTTGATGTCACTGCTTATAAAGATGGGGTTCATGGAGATACCAATTACACCTTCTTAGTAGGAGAGGTAAAAGAAGAAGTAAAACTTCTGGTGGAAAGAACTAAAGAAGCTCTAGATCGAGCAATCCAAGCCGTAACTCCGGGAAGACCAATCAATGTAATTGGTCGAGTAATTGAAAGTTATGCCAAAAGATTTAACTACGGTGTGGTCAGAGATTTCACAGGCCATGGTGTGCACACCTCATTTCACTCAGGATTAGTTATTCCTCATTTTGATGATCCAACTGCCACTCAGTTAATGCAAGAAGGAATGACTTTCACAATCGAGCCCATGCTTAATTTAGGAACCCATGATTACGACATCTTGGATGACACTTGGACTGTGTTAACAAAGGATAGAAAGATGTCTGCCCAGTTTGAGCACACGCTTGTGGTGACTAAAACTGGGGCAGACATTCTTACATTGCCTTCTAGTTAACGACTACTTCTCCCACTATTTTATTACCGATCTTGAAAATGATATTTCCGCCTTTCTTTAATTTCATTTTTGTTTTAACTGAAATATCACCTTTCTTATTTGCCTTCTCAGTCACTATCTTGGTCAATTTACCTGTTGCGGATTGATAGAAAACATCAATTTTTTTACCCTTCATCGCCGGTTCAAGATTAAGCTTGATTGATCTTGCCCCAGTAATAGTTTTAATGATTGTGGCTGTTGGTTCCTTTACGACTGGAATTGTGACAGGTGCTGCAACATTGGTACCACCTCTTGATGGCTCATTTGTAATTAGGAGATTTGCCAATTTCACGCATTCCACCCGATCACTTGCCCCACCTGCAAACTGTAAAACAACTGCCACTCTTGCTTTGCCTCTTTCAAATGCAGAAGAGGGACAAAGAGTTGCAAAATCTGAAGATCCGGTTGGTACATAAAGACTTGTAGCGTTATTCCAATCTTGATTTGGTCTCCAGCCGATTACTGCTGCATCTTTTACCAACATTGATGCATCTCCACAGGCAGATTCAGTCCATGAAGTTGTTGTCAAAGCTGATGTAAAATAGTTTGAACATCCAGAATTGGAATTCCAAACTGAATTTCCAAGCCAAAAACCCCAATAGGATCTAGGACCAGAATCTTTATATCCATCAATAGTGTCCACAAAACCACCAGGTGCAGAAACACTTGCAGCAATTGAAAGCGCTTCGGCTGCTGTTGGATAAAGTACTGTTTCCCCTGCTCGAGCGGGAGAGATGATTGCAGCACTAACGATAAGTGCAATTGCAGTTGTAAATATTTTTCTCATTTATTTTCCTCCGGTTAATGCCGAGTTTGGAGGAACGGAATTACACAAAAAGGCAACAAAAAAACCCTGACAAATACGTCAGGGGACGAAAGTTACCTTAAAAATCGTAACCCCGCCCCGCTTTCCACGACGGTGCGAAATATTTGACTAAACCACTTCAGGTAACCCGACTTATCGCTTTTACTTATATGGCCACAAATTTTCACTTGTGAGCGATCCACGGTTGCGGGACAGCGTCAGCTTCCGACTGACTTCCCCTGATCAAGCATTGGGTTTTTGTCCTTGCTTGAAACACACTATTTAAATTTTTAGTTTTTACAAGTGAATCGACTTAAAACACGCAACTGTTTCATATGATGAAGCAAGCCCCTTAAAGAAAAGAAACATGACCACACCAAAGCATCTTGAGTATGCACATTCAAGAATTTCTAATGTTCCAGATTTTCCAAAACCTGGAATTCTTTTCAAAGACATAACTCCAGTTTTGCAAGATCCAAGGGCATTTAATGATGCTGTTGAAGATCTGGCATCTCATTTAAATGGGGCCAATATTGTGGCTGGTATTGAATCAAGAGGATTTATCTTTGCAGCAGCAATTGCTGCAAAAAATAATTTAGGTTTAGTTTTATTAAGAAAACCAGGCAAACTTCCCCGCGAAACTCACGTTGTCCAATATCAACTTGAATACGGTTTTGATTCTCTTGAAATGCATCAAGATGCCCTCGATAAAAATGATTCAGTTTTATTAATTGATGATGTTTTAGCAACAGGTGGAACACTTTTAGCAGGATCTGAATTAATTGCTAAAACTGGTGCCAAATTAACAAATTGTGCTGTGTTTATTGAGATTTCAGCATTAAATGGCCGCAATCGCCTATCTTCAATACCCGTTCATTCCAGCATCATCGTCTAAATTCATTACTAATTCAATAAAAGGAGTTAGTAAATGATAAACGCACCTGCCCGTTTAATGGCGGAATTTGTAGGAACCTTTGCACTGGTATTACTTGGTGCAGGATCAATTTTGAGTGGTGCTGATATCACCGGTATTGCACTTGCTCACGGTATTGCCATCTTTGTTTCTGTATCAGCTTTTGCTCACATTTCAGGTGGAGCATTTAATCCAGCTGTGACAATTGCGCTTTGGGCAACTAAAAGAATGAAATCTCTAGATGCACTTGCCTACATTGTTACCCAATTACTTGGTGGATTATTAGCAGCTTTTCTTTTGAAACTTGCTTATGGTTCATTTGCTCAAAACGTTGGTGTTCCATCACTTGCTCAACCAATCAAACCACTTTATGGTTTGTTAATTGAAGCAGTTGCCACATTTCTTTTGATGATGGTAATCATGGGAGTAGCAATTGATTCTCGTGGCACATTCTCAGCTGTTGCAGGACTTCCAATCGGTTTAATCATCACTGCCGACATCTTGTTCTCAGGTCCATTAACTGGTGGAGCAATGAACCCAGCTCGTTGGTTTGGTCCAGCAATTGCCTCAGGACAATTAGCAAACTTCTGGATTTGGATTCTTGGTCCAATTCTTGGAGCCCTTGCTGCAGTATTTCTTTACGATGCTCTAGTTAAACCAAAGAAGTAACTAGTACATAATTAGTTCATGATCAATTGGCCAGCCGATACTTTGACGCTGGCCATTGACATTGGTGGTTCAGGAATTAAAGCCAGCGTCATAAATAAAGATGGCGAAATGGTTTGTGAACGAATTCGTATGGAAACTCCTTATCCATCTCATCCAGCAGGTTTCTCTCAAGTAGTGGCAGATTTTGTGAAAGATTTACCCAAAGCACAACGTGCCAGTGTGGGTTTTCCTGGTTTAGTTCGAAATGGAATTGTGGTTATGGTTCCTTCCCTTTCTCGATTAGTTAAAGATGGGCCAAAAGATCCAGAATTAGTTAAAGCGTGGAAAAACTTTGATTTACAAACTCCTATGACAAATGCTCTAGGAATTCCCACCAAGGTTGCAAATGATGCAGACATTCAAGGAGCAGCTGTAATTAAAGGTGAAGGCCTGGAATTTGTAATGACACTAGGAACTGGTGTTGGTACAGCTTTATTTCAAAATGGAATATTGCTTCCCCACTTAGAACTAGGGCATGCTCCTTTTAGACAAAGTGAAGAATTTGAAGAACAAATTGGCAATGCTGCGCGGGAACGAATTGGTGTTGAAAGATGGACTAAGAGAGTAATAAAAGCTATTGCTAAATATGATCAATTTCTTTATTACGATCATTGTTATGTTGGTGGCGGAAATGCTAAACACATTAAAGGTTTAGATCTAGGACCAAAAGTAACCAGGGTTAGCAATAAAGCAGGTCTTTTTGGTGGAGCAAGAATTTGGGACTTAGAAGCTAGTTAAAACTAGTCTTCGTCGCCTTCGTTTTCTTCTTCTTCATTTTGAGAATTGTTGTTTGCAATGGCTTGTGGAGTGGGAAGAGTATCAATAGTTGTCCCCAATGCTCCAATGATGAAACCTTCTAAAGTTCTATTTGGTTTAGCTGATTGGCCATGTTGATTTGAAAATGCTGAGGTTGCATCAGTTCCACATAATTTAGTTATATTTACAGATCCACCAGGATGTGCTGCAATGTAGGCAGTCAAGTTATAAACATTATTAGAAACTACAGCCCAACAGTTTTCTGGAGTATTTTTCTGAGCAACTGTTTGCATGGAAAGTTCAATGGGGCCGGTTGATTCTGATGGGGCTGAGCTCGTTGTTTCACCAGCAATAGTTTCTACCGAAACAGGATTAAGTCTTTTTTCCCATGTGGCCTTTGCTCCAGAGTGGCCTGCTAAGTAGGAAATCACTAATGCGGCAACTGCCAAGATGATGGCGATATAGCCAACAATCACATTAAATTTATTTTTTTTCTTCAACATAAAATACCAAATTAAGGAAGCTATAAAAAGCAATCCTGCAATAATTACAACTTTTTCGCCCCACTCTATGTGCTGAGCTGGGCTGCCAACTCTAACGCTGAGGGCTTCGCCTGATTGTTTAGCAATAAAAGCACTTACGAGCGAAACTGCTAAACCAATCAAAGTCAAGACGAAATAATGCTTTCTAAACTTTGGGAAGAAAAAAAGTAAACTCAACGCTATTGCTGAAATCGGAAGAACAACTACGACAACATGAGTAATTAAAGTATGAAGAGGTAAGCCAAGGAATAGATCAAAAATTCCATTTGAATTCATATAATCATATAATCATGTTGAAAAGTTTTCCAACTAACCCGGTGATATTTTGTGGCCCCAAAACTCTTTATTGCCTCTAAATGTTCAGGTGCTGCATAACCTTTATTGTCTGCCCAAAAATAATTTGGAAATTCTTTACTTAATTCAGTCATCATTTGATCTCTAGTAGTTTTTGCCACAATTGATGCTGCAGCAACTGAGGCACAAGTCATGTCTGCCTTTATTTGAGTAATTATCTCTAAATCAGCAGATAAAGGTCCATCGTCAAACTCTTCTTCAAACATGTTTTGGGTTTCTTTTTCAGGCATTAACCAGTTGTGTTTACCATCCAGTATTAAATGATCTGGTTTAGTTGTTAAACCCGCTAAAGCACGCCTTCCAGCACGTCTTAAGGCCCTTGTTAGCCCTATTTCATCTATCTCTTGATTTGTAGCGTGACCTACAAATGAATCAATCACCCAAGATTTAACAAGGGGCAATAGTTCTTCTCTTTGTTCATGAGTTAAAAGTTTTGAATCAGCTAAATTTTCTGGTGGATTAACACAATCAATATTTATTACAGCCACACCCACACTTACTGGTCCTGCTAAACAACCTCGTCCAACTTCATCCATGCCAGCAACTAATTTGGCACCACGAGAAAAGAGATTATTTTCGAAATCGAGTGTAGGTCGATTCTTTTTAGCTCTTGGCATCAGGAATTGCTTTAAACGCATCGGGAATACCTAAAGTTGCAAATCTGTTAAAAGGCCAAATTCTTAATTGCACAGGTCCAACCACATTTTTAACTGGAACTGTTCCATAAGCCGTTTCTAAATGAAATCTGGAATCTCTGCTATCTGGTCTATTATCACCCATCACAAAGATCCTGTTTTTTGGAACTGTTATTTCAAATTTAACTTGATTAGTTTCAACCCCGGGCTTAATAAATTCATCATCAATTAGTTCTTGTCCATTAATAATAATTTTGCCATTTTCAGAACAACACTTAACAGTGTCTCCTTGAATTCCAATGACTCTTTTGACTAAATCATCTCCTGCATCAGATGGAAGTAATCCCACCACACTTAGAAGGTGCAGAAATGTGTTTCGATCTGTTTCAAATTCTGGTAACCAATCACCTGGATCTTTAAAGACCACAATTTGACCACGTTGAATATCAGTAAATGGTTTAGTAATTTTAGTAGCAATTATTCGATCTTCTAATAAAAGAGTGTCTTCCATGGAAGCACTGGGAACATAAAAAGCTTGAAAAATAAATGCGCGCACAATGGATGAAAGAATTAATGCAATTCCAACAACGATCAGCAGTTCACGAACTGCTGCCCAAAGGGCGCGCAATTTAATTATTTGTCAGTATCAGCAGGTGCATCAGTAGCTGGTGTTCCAGCAACTTCGGCAACTGGTTCTGCGGCAGGAGTTTCAGCAGCAACTTCCTCTTTTGCTACAGGTGCTTCTGCTTTAACTTCTTCAATAACTTCATCGTTTTTAACTTCAACTGTTTCATCAATTGCTAATTCAACATCTTCATCAGCAACAACTGCTGCAGCTAAATCGCCACGAAGTTCTTTAATCTTGGAAGCTTTACCACGAAGATCGCGTAGGAAGTACAACTTGCCACGACGAACATCACCACGTGAAACAACTTCAATTTTTTCAATAGTTGGAGTGTGAATTGGGAAAGTTCTTTCTACACCTGTTCCAAAAGATACTTTTCGAACAGTGAACGCTTCTGAAATTCCTGCACCTTGTTTTCTAATAACAACGCCTTGGAATAACTGAATACGGGAACGAGTACCTTCAATAACTTTCACATGTACTTTGACTGTGTCACCAGTTCTAAAAGAAGGGACACCTTTTTTAAGACTTGCTTTGTTTAATGCATCTAAACGATTCATATTTACTCTTCTGATCTGCAACGCTCACAGGTCGTTCAGTCTTTGTTCGGTTAAAGCCGGATTCTTAACTACTTATATAGCTCTTATATTCCCCTGTGGCGAAATATTGAACTCATCTAAATCCGTGAAGCACCTATTCTGCCAAGACCTTTCTTCAAGCCTGAAGGTCGGGTCGAAACTTCCTCGTACGCTTTATGGCCTCGTCTTTTCGCCATTGGGCAATCTTGGCGTGATCCCCACTAATGAGCACTTCAGGTACGTTTAGGCCCTGCCATGAGGCAGGACGGGTGTAAATAGGGCCTTCTAAGAGGTTTTGCATCGCACCTGGGGCAAATGAGTCATCTGTTACTGAGTCTTCATTTCCTAAAACTCCATTGATCAATCTTGATGTTGCTTCCAAAATTACTAAGGAAGCTACTTCACCACCTGCGAGCACGTAATCACCAATACTTATTTCTAATACTTCACTAAATTCTCCACTTTGTTGATAATGCTCAACCACTCGTGAATCAATTCCTTCATAGCGACCGTTGATAAATACCAGATGTTCAAATGAAGCTAATTTGATTGCCATTTCTTGATTAAAAACTTTTCCTGAAGGAGTTGGCACAACCAATACTGGTTTAGTTTTTGCTTGTCTTAAGACTGAATCAATGGCATCTCCCCACACCACAGGTGACATAACCATTCCTGGTCCTCCGCCATAGGGGGCATCATCAACGGTTTTATGTTTATCAAGAGTGAAAGCTCTTAAATCATGAATTTCTACTTCAACTAAGCCTGCTTCTTGAGCTTTGCCAAATAAAGATAATTTTAAAGGGGCAAAATAGTCAGGAAAAATTGTTATCAGATCAACGCGCATCTTCAGCATTTTCTTCATCAAATAAGCCACTTGGTGGATTCATCACAACTCGTTTGTTCTTGATATCAACTTCTGGAACTAGTTGATTGACAAAGGGAACCATTACTTCTTTATTATCAACAGTTTTAACCACAATTAAAGATTGAGCAGATCCGGGTAATACTTCTTTGACTACCCCAAGTTTTTCATTATTTGTATTAAAGACTTCTAAATCAATTAGTTGGAATTCATAAAATTCGTTATTTCCTAATGTTGCTTCTGCTGGATCTACTTCAACCACTAATAGTTTTCCTCGAACTTGATCAACTTGTGTGCGGTCTTGAATTTCTTCAAATTTTATTAATAATCTTGATAAATGCCACCTTGTAGAGGCAACTGTAAGTTTTTGATTATTTTCTTTGACTGTGATTTTCGCACCGATGGCAAATCTATTTTCCGGATCATCGGTGCGAACTTCAACACTTATTTCGCCATGAACACCGTGCGGGCGGCCAAGTCGGCCAACAACAACGTCCATATTGGTTGCGCTTTTTATTGCGCGTCTACGTCCACGAAATCAATTCGAGTACTGCGGCCACCTTGTAATGCATTAACCACAGTTCTAATGGAAGTTGCAGTGCGACCATTTCGACCAATTACTCGGCCCAAATCTTCGCCATTAACTGTAACTTCTAAAGTACGACCACGCTTTGTTGTCTTTTGTTCAACTTCAACATCAGATGGGTGATCAACAATTCCTTTTACCAAATGTTCTAGAGCGTCTTCAATCATTCTGATTTAGCCTCTTCTGCAACTGGTGCTTCTGCTGGAGTTTCTTCTGCTGGAGTTTCAACAACTTCGGCAACTGGTTCTTCAGCTTTAACTTCTTCAGCTACTGGTGCTGCTTCTTCTTTTACTTCAGCAACAGCTTCTTCTGCTTTTGGTTCTTCAACTTTGGCAGCAACAACTGGTTTTGGTCTTGGATTCTTTTCTTCTTCTTCTCTTTCAGCCAAGTTTTCTTTCAAAGCTTTTTCGTATTTTGCAGCATGATCTGCTTTTGGTGGAGCAACTCTAACTTTGCTGGTGGTGTCTTTTTCACCTTTAAATTTTTGCCAGTCACCTGTTAGTTTTAGTAGTGCTACAACTGGTTCAGTAGCTTGTGCACCTACTCCTAACCAATAAGCAACACGATCTGCATCAATTCTGATAATTGATGGATCTTCTTTTGGTTGGTAAATTCCAATTTCTTCAATGGCACGACCATTGCGTGCGGTACGAGAATCAGCCACAACAACGCGATACATCGGTTGGTGGATCTTGCCTAAACGCTTTAACTTGATTTTTACGGCCACGAATTTATTCTTTTCTGCTTGGGAGGTGTTTAACCTTGGAAGACCAATAATGGCAGAAACTAATCTCAGACACCCCAAATACCCCTACCTTATAGAATATATATGTTCTATATACTGGGAAAATGGACTTAGATTTAGAGAATTTAAGACTTAGATTGCGTTTAACTCAGTCAGAATTAGCTGAAATCATGGAAATTTCGCAAAGAAGGGTCTCAGCCATAGAAAATGGCCCTGACATCCAATTGAGCACTTTAAGAAATTATGTGGAATCTCTTGGTGCAAATCTGGAAGTAAACGCGATCATGCGAGGCGAACGTATTGCAATTTTGTTGGATTAACTTAAATTAAATCCAGAACCCATTTCATTTTCTTCCGGTAATTTTATTCCTTGTTCCTGCAATGCTCTTTTAGCTGGATTACCGCTTCGTTTAGCACCCTTACCGGGTTTTTGTTTTTGTTTTTGTTTTACAAATGTTTGTCCACCCATTCCAGGAATGCCACCTCCTGCTTGAGCTCTTTTCATCATCTTTTGGGCTTCCGAGAATCTATTGATTAAAGAATTAATATCCTTAACTTCGCAACCTGCTCCTTGAGCAATCTTTATCTTTCTTGCCGCATCAATACCTTTAGGGTTTTGTCTTTCTTCTGGTTTCATTGACTGAATGATTGCTTCAATTCTTGTTACTTCGCGATCATCAAAGTTTTCTATTTGTTTCTTAGCTTGTTGCATGCCAGGAAGCATGCCTAGCATTTTTGACATTGAACCCATCTTCTTAATGGATTGCAATTGCTCTAGAAAATCATCCAGGGTAAAAGATTCACCACTGGCAAGTTTTGCTTCAAATCTATCTTTTTGTCCTTGATCAAATACTCGTTCAGCTTGTTCAATCAGAGTTAAAACATCACCCATATCCAGCAGGCGATTAGCTAAGCGGTCTGGATAGAAAATATCGAAATCATCTAGTTTTTCACCATTGGAAGCAAACATCACAGGTTTGCCAGTTATTTCTCTTAAAGAAAGAGCAGCTCCTCCTCGAGCATCACCATCTAATTTGGTTAAAACAATTCCATCAAAACCAACTTTGTCTAAAAAGTTTTGTGCGGTGACAACAGAGTCTTGACCAATCATGGAATCAATTACAAGCAATGTTTCTTGTGGATTAACTGCTTTTCTAATGCTTTGGGCTTGTTTAGTTAATTCATCATCAATAGCCAGGCGACCTGCAGTGTCTATGATGACCATGTCGTGCAGATTCTTTTCTGCTACTTTCATTGCTTCTTTTGCAACTTTTACAGGATCTCCCACACCGTTACCTGGTTCTGGGGCAAATACTTGAACACCTGCTTGGGAGGCAACAATTTTTAATTGATCAACGGCATTTGGTCTTTGTAAATCTGCTGCGACTAATAAAGGAGTGTGGCCATCTCTTGCTAAGTACTTTGCTAGTTTTCCAGCCAAAGTAGTTTTTCCAGCACCTTGCAGACCCAACAACATAATTACTGTTGGGGGATTTTTTGCAAAAGTTAATCTTCTTGCATCTCCACCCAAGATATTTACTAATTCTTGATGGACAATTTTGATGACTTGCTGAGCAGGATTTAAGGATTGAGAAACTTCAATTCCCAAAGCTTTTTCACGTATTTTTTCACTGAAACTATTTGCCACAGAAAGGGCAACGTCAGCATCAAGTAAGGCTGTTCTGATCTCTTTGACGGTGTCATTTATGTCTGATTCAGACAAACGACCCTTAGTTTTAAGAGCTTTAAAGGTGTTATTTAAGCGATCAGAGAGCTGTTGGAACATGATTGCAAGCGTAGTCAAGAGCTTTAACTAATTGGGCAGAGCGCTCTTTACTCAAGATTTCACCACTTGGCTCTTTAACATAAAACACATCAACCACTTCTGAACCCAGTGTTTCCACTATGGCTGCGTGAATATCAACACCATTTTCAGTTATGACATGAGCAATTTTTGATAAGAATCCTGGTTCATCGTGAGCTCGTACCTCAATTACAGTTGCTGTTTCACTTACTCCATTAATCTCTAAAACTTTGGATGAAGTTCTATTGTGCGGTTTAGGTAAGTACTGGGCTCTTAAAACGAGTTTTTCAAAAACATCAAGTGAACCATTTAGGGCTAATCGCAATGATTCTTGCAATTGCATTAGATCTGGCGCATCACCAAATTCAGGACTAACTCTCCACGTTGTAACTGCTCGTTTGTTGATTGTTTCAGTTTTTGCACTTCGAACCAATAATCTATGCAGGGAAAGCACACCAGCAATTAGTCCTAATAAACCAGTTGAATCATCTGCCACCACGGTAATTGCCAAACCTTGATCAATTGGTGTTGCTTCAACAACAACGTCTTCCTTTCTATTTGCAAGAGCTTGCTTGTCTTTACTTAGATGAGGATCAATTTCTTTACGTTCTCCCCTGATTTCATTTTTAACTCGGGCAACTAGTTCTCCAATCAAGCTTTGACGCCAATCACTACTAGCAATTGGCCCAGTGGCAATTGCATCAGCAATTGTTAATGCGTGTAGTAGTTCAAGGAAATCTTCTGTTTCAACTTTTTCTACAACTGATTTAATGGTTAAAGGATCATCTAAATCTCTTTTTGTGGCGGTTTCTGGCAATAACAAGTGATGCTGAACTAATCGTTCTAGTGTTTTTGAATCCTCTGCATTAAATCCCATATGAGGCGCGAGTGATCTTATAATTTCTGCTCCTTCATCTGAGTGGTCTTTTAAACCACCTTTACCAATGTCATGAAAAAGAGAACCAACGAGTAATAAATCGGGTCTGGAAACGTCACGTGTGAAATTATTTGCACTTATTGCTGTTTCTAATAAATGCCTATCAACTGTGAATGAATGAACTTGGCTAGATTGCGGACATCCTCTAACTCGATCCCAGATTGGTAACCATTTACTAATCATTCCAGCAAAATCTATGGACTCCCAAATCGGAATTAATTGTCTGCCAGATCCAAGTAAAGAGACAAAAGAATCTTTAGCATCAGTTGGCCAAGGAATTGTTAGTTCCGGCAAATCATTTGCCAAACGCTCCAAAGTATGTGGTGAAATTAAATAACCTGATTGAGCACTTGCTGCTGCTAAACGAAGACCCAGGCTTGGATCTTTTTCAGGTTTGGCATCGCGGGCTAAAACTACGTAATCATTTTGTACCACAACACCATCAGCTAATGGACTTCTATTTTCACCTTTTAGTTTGGTTAACAAGCCTGTCTTTTTAGTGCTGCTATTTACACGATGCCAGGTGACGTCGCTGTGATGAGCAATTATTCTTGCCAAAGAAGAAACTTCTCTAATTAGTTGATCAGCATCATTTAGTCCCAACTTTTCAGCAACTATCGGTTGCTCTTGGCGGATTAATTTTTCTGAAGGCTTTTCTAAAACAGTGTGCAATGCATCTCTAACATCCAATAATTTTTCATTCACTTCATCCAAAATTGCTTTTGGAATATCTGTTTTCCAAGAAGCAGCTAATGCTCTTAAAACAGCAACATCTCTTAAACCACCATAAGATTCTTTTAAATCTGGTTCAATCAATTGAGCAAGTTCCCCAAATTTTTCTTTTCGATCCATAACCATTTTGTAAAGTTCAGGTAGTCGTTTATCAGCAAAAGCTCTCCATTCTTGTAAGACTGCAGAACTAATCTCTTTTTCCAAATCCGCATTTCCTGCAATAGTCCGGGCATCCAGCCAACCCAAGACAACTGCAATATCCTCAGCAGCCATATTTCTTACTTGAGCTGGAGTTCTTACTGAATGATCAAGTTTTAAACCTAAATCCCAAATTGGATACCAGATTTTTTCAGCTATTTCATCAATTTTGAAACCATCTTCATGAATTAAAACAAGATCTAAATCTGAACCAAGTGTCATAGCTTGTCGACCACTGCCGCCTACTCCTATTAAGGCAACTTTCTTTAAATCTTTTTCACTTACCGCTTTGTTGAATGTTTCACTTAAAAACTCATCTGTTAAGTCCGACAAATGACGACGACGCGCTGCTCCAATTGGGGCAGCGCGCAGTTCGATTCTTTCTTTTAAGTAATCCACTACACCGCTTCGGCGCCGTGTTCACCAGTTCGCACTCTTACTACATCTTCAACTGGTATTACCCAAACTTTTCCATCGCCAATTTTTCCTGTTTTAGCGGCAGCAACAATTGCATCAACAACTTTTGCTACATCAGAATCGTTTACTAATGCTTCGATTCTTACCTTTGGAACAAGATCAACGGTGTATTCAGCGCCGCGGTAAACCTCGACGTGACCACCTTGACGACCGTAACCTGCGGCATCTGAAACTGTCATGCCATTTACTCCCTGTGCTTGGAGTGCAGCTTTTACGTCTTCAACCTTGAAAGGTTTGACTATTGCAGTCACTAGTTTCATGCGCTTTTTCCTTTGCTTGAACCTTTTGAGCTATCAACTAAGTCGTAAGCAGATTCTGCTTGCAACGCGATGTCGACACCTTCTAATTCTTCATCTCTTGAGACTCTAAAGCCAATAGTTTTGCTCAAGATTGTTCCCAGAATGTAGGTGACAACAAATGAGAAGACTAGAACGATTGCCGCTGCTTCAATTTGTTTTACCAATTGAGAAGCTCCGCCACCGTAGAGTAGTCCATTTGCACTGAACTCGTTTACTGATGTGGTTCCAAAGAAACCGATCAGAACTGTTCCCACGATTCCACCAACTAAGTGAACTCCCACTACGTCAAGTGAATCGTCGTAACCGAATCTGTATTTCAAACCAACTGCTAAAGCAGTAATTGCTCCAGCAATTGCACCAATTGATAATGCTCCCCAAGTGTCAACGTAAGCACAAGCCGGAGTAATCGCAACAAGTCCTGCCACAATTCCAGATGCTGCTCCTAGAGAAGTTGCATGGCCATCACGCATTTTTTCAATTAGTAACCAGCCTGCAACCGCAGCGCAAGTTGCACTAAATGTGTTTATGAATGCAACTCCTGCTAAACCATTTGCGCCAAGAGCTGAGCCTGCATTGAATCCAAACCAGCCAAACCAAAGTAATCCTGCACCAATCATTACAAGTGGCAAGTTAGATGGTCGAAGCAGCATTTTTCCAAAACCGATTCGTTTACCTAATACCAGTGCAAGTGCTAATCCGGCAGCACCGGCATTTATATGCACTGCGGTTCCACCAGCGAAATCAAGAGCTTTAATTTTGGTTGCAATAAAGCCACCACCATTTGCATCTTGATCACCAAAGTAAAACACAGCTCGTGCAACTGGCAGATAAACGATTGTTACCCAAATTGCAGAAAACATTAACCATGTTCCAAATCGAGCACGATCTGCAATTGCACCAGAAATAAGTGCCACAGTAATCACAGCAAACATTGCTTGGAATGCAACGAAAGCAGTTGCTGGAATTGGATAGTAAGCACCATTTACTGCAAGTGCTGAAGTATTAAGAAGTCCTTTGAGTCCCAGAAATGCTGTTGGATCTCCAATGAAACTTCCAGAATCTAGTGCCGGACCAAATGCAACTGAGTATCCAAAAATTACCCAGATGATTCCCACCACAAACAAAGCACCAAATGACATCATCATCATGTTCAATGTCGATTTAGCGCGAACCATGCCACCGTAGAACAAAGCAAGTGCTGGTGCTGTCATAACTAATACAAGCGCCGTACTTACTAAAACCCAGGCGGTATCTCCCGCACTGATTTCAGGCATAAATAAAATTCACATCCTTTAAATATTGGGATTTAATTTCTAAACCATCACGCGCCATTGCGACCAGGTATGAAAGAAATATTGCCCTAGATAAGTTTCTTAAGGGGGTAATTAGTGTTACGAGATTGTTAAATTTTGTAACACGCGCTTTGGGCTCTGCTGAGGGTTTAGCAGCCCTGAGGTGATAAATAGATCAGCTGTGGCCCTGTTGCAGGCTGTTGGAATATTTTTCAAAACAGCCATGCGCAATAAGGCTTTAACATCTGGATCGTGTGGTTGTGGCTCTAAAGGGTCCCAAAAGAAAATCAAGACATCTACTTTGCCTTCCACCATTTGTGAACCGATTTGTAAATCTCCCCCATGGGGTCCGCTTTCAACTACTTCGATTGGTAGACCTGACTCTAATTTGATTAATTTGCCTGTTGTGCCAGTTGCCACAAGCTCAAATTCACTTAAGACACTTTGATTTGCTAAAACCCAAGCTAGAATATCGCTTTTTTTCTTATCGTGAGCAATTAAGGCAATTCTTTTTGTTTTCATGACTAAAGACTACGTAATCATTGTGACTAGTGTGTTAAAACGAGGTTATCTCTACATTAATATTTCTTGTTTTACCGGGCTTCTCCAAGCAAACGAAATATTAAAAACATCTTCTGTGTCTAAAGAAGTATTTCTAATTGCTTTATAACCGTCTTCAAAAAGATTAAGTAGCACAATTTCAAGATAAATTTTAAGTCTGATGGCATATCCAGATGAGATTGAACCTAAGCGAAGAGCATCTTTAATTAATAAATAAATCAAAGCGGGCAGCAAATCTATGCTTCGACGAGCAAACCACTTGAAGCCATTAGTGAGAAGCCAAATTGTCTTTGCTTTTGTCTCCTGATTTGAGTGTGTTGGCAATTTTTCTTTTGATCTTCTAGGAAGAGAAAGCTCGCGTCTAACTAAATCAGCCAATATTTGATGTCCTCTTGGGCCAGGGTGCATGCGATCGATGTGCCAATTCTTTCTGTCATAAATTTCTTCTCTATCAATGGTTTCAATCAAGACTGCGTTTGTTTTTGAGGTAGCCCATCTCAGAGCAACATTTACTTGTAATGCTCTATCTAAAAGAACACACTTGATTGCTTTGGGAGCAGGTGCAATTCTGGATGGGTCGTGAATCGCCAAGAGCACAACAACTGTTCCATTTGCTTCTAGTTCACTAATAACTTTATAAAGACTATGAGCAACTTTCACTGGATCAAAATTGTTTCTCAGTGCATCATTACCGCCCACGCAAATCAAAGCCAGATCTGCACGAACAGCTAATGCGCTAGGAAGTTGTTCATTTAATACATCTGATGCACGTGCCCCGTTCTTGCTCAGATTTAAATATTTTGTTGCTTGCAAATCATGAGCCAGACGACCTGTCCATCCATATCCAACTTGAGATTCCTTACCACCCAGATCACCAATTCCATAAACTGAACTATCTCCCAGTGCCACGACTCTTAAATTTTGCTTAAGACGTAACTTCAACACCCTTTGACCAACTGAATTTAGATCAAGTACGCCGTTTAATGCGTTCATGCGACTAACTCCTTTTCTAGTTGGGTTACTTGGTAGAGCGCAATCAATTCACTTGCTGTTTTGTGCCATGAGTAATTTCTTGAGTTTTCTAGTGCTCTTTTTCTATTTTCTGGATTTGTTGAAATTACGCATACAGATTCAACCCAATTATCAATTTGGTCATCGACGTACGCCCCACCACCATTAACTAAAATTTCTTTCAAAGCACTTTTATCTGAAGCGATCACAGGGGTTCCACAAGCTAACGCTTCTAACGCTGCCAAACAGAAAGTTTCATTTGGTCCTGGGGCTAACACAACATCTGCTGAGGCTAAATATTTTGCGACCTCTGATCTGTTTTTGATGAACCCAATAAACTCAATTGGTAAGTTTTTATATTTTTTCATTAATTTCTTTTTTAAAGGTCCAGCGCCCATCACAAACAGACGAGGGTTTAAACCTTGCTCAACTAATTCAGCTAGAACCTTGAAAGCAACTTCTGGATTCTTTTCTTTAGATACTCTGCTACAGAGAACTAATTTGGGGAAACTGGTATGTGTTCTCAATTCTAAATCTACTCTGTTTTCATTAAAAATTTCTGAATCTACTCCCAGGGGGACTATAACTAGATTATTAGCTTGTACTTTCTTAAATTCCTGACCTGCAAATTTTGTTGTAGCAATTACGTAATCAAATTTTCTAAAGGTGTTTCTATTGTGTCTTGCAACGAGTGCAGACAAATTTGGAATAAATGGAAAAAATGCTTTTAAAACATTTGTGAGTATTTCGTGTGCAAAAAGGACTGTTTTTATACCTCTTTGTTTAGCCCAAGGTGCTATCCCGATTAATGTCAATCGATCGTTAATTTCTATTACATCGGGTGAGAAGTCCGACAGAATCTTCTTAATTTTACTAGTCTTAATTATCATTCGGTATCCACCACTAAATGGAATTTTCCAACTTGGAATAGTTATTACATCTGCATAACTAGTTGAAGTGTGAGTGAAATATATTCCTGGAATAATTTGTAAACAGTTAATATCACGAGAACTATATTGTTTAGCCAGTTCGATCATGCTGGTCTTTAGTCCACCTGATTTAGGCCCAAAAAAATTGGCAATTTGAACTATTTTTGTCATCAGGCCACACTTGCCAATTTTTTACCCAATGCGTTTCCGTAATGGGTCAGGAGCTGTTGGCAGACATTGTCCCAGGTATTTTCTTCAACTGAAGATCTAGCACTCAGTGAAATTCTTTGCAGTAAATTCGGATCACTTAGCAAGTTTTTGAAAATATATTTAAAAGATTCATCACTGACGTTGTTGTAAATAAAACCTGTTTCATTAGGAATTATTAGTTCGTGAGTTGCTCCTTGCTCCGGGGCAACCACACATAATCCAGCAGCCAATCCTTCTTGAGCCACTTGGCAGAAAGTTTCGTTTCTTCCTGGAGCCATTAATACATCAAGTGAAGCGTAGGCCTGATTTAACTGATCTCCAGTTAATCTCCCAGTGAATATTGCATTAGGCATATCTTCTTCTAATTTGCATCTACTTGGTCCATCCCCAATTACTATTACTTGAATTCGAGGTGAATCAGGAATGTATTTGAGATCTTCAATGTTTTTCTCAGGAGCTAATCTTCCAACATAACCAACGAAAATGTCAGCACGTTCATTCCATTTAAGTCTTAGACTCAAGTCTCTATTTTTTGGATTAAAGGCATTGGTGTCAACACCTCGGCCCCAGATGTTTAAGTTTTTAACGTTTAGTTCTTCAAGCTTTGTCATTGCCCAGTTTGATGGAACCAAATTCAAAGTTGCCAAATTATGAATGTGGCTTAACCATAAGTCAGAGAATTTTGAGACTGTAGAATATCCATAGTATTTAGCAAATCCTGTAACATCTGTTTGATAAACAGCAACAGTTGGTATTTCTAATACTTTGGCTGCACGAAGCGCAATTTCACCTAGAACAAAGGGTGATGCAATATGTAAAAGCTCAAACCCTTTTTTCTCAAATATTTTTTCTAATTGTCGTTTTGTAGTAATAGCCAGGTCGTAATCATGAATGGAGGGAACCGTGATGCTGTTAATTCTGATGACCTCGACATCAAGGGGTTCTTCAGTTTGATTTTGACCAGCGGCAATTACTATTACTTCATGACCTTGTGACTTTAAGTATTTGGCGGTGCGCAAAACAGAGTTTGATACACCATTGATTCTGGGCCAAAATGACTCGGTCACTATTCCAATTATCACACCATAATTGACTCAATTTTAGGTCAAATCTTGTCGATATTTAGGTTAAGTGTTTGTTAACGAATATTGAATATCAAGATTTGGACAGTTTCGCCGTTTCCTGCAATGGAAATATTTGAAAAGATTACGCCATGAGCGTAGCTTTCTTCGATTTAGATAACACCCTGGTTAAGGGTTCCTCTATGTTTTATTTCGCTAAACATTTGGTCAAACAAGGATTCTTTACTAAGCGAGAATTAGTCAAATTTGCTACTGCCCAGGCAAGATTTATTAGAACTAGAACTGAAAATAAACGAATCCAAGAAATTATCACCGAAAAAGCCTTGAGGCTGGTGGCTGGTAGAGAACGAACCGAATTAATTCAGTTGTGTGAATCATCTTTAGCTGATTCTTTAGGTGAAGCTTTGTATCCAGAGGTTTTAGCCTCGTTGAAATGGCACCAAGACCGTGGTCAACAAACTTGGATTGTTACCGCAAGTCCCATTGAAATAGCCAGCGGAATTGCGACTCGATTGAATATGACAGGGGCGTTGGGAACTATTGCCGAAATCGAAAACGGAAGATATACCGGAAAACTGCGCAGTGGAGTATTGCATGGAAAAAATAAGTCCAAAGCTGTTATAAAGCTTTCTGACTCAATGGGGATCGATCTTGATCATGCTTATGCATATAGTGATTCTTTAAATGATCTTCCACTTTTGAGTGCTGTTGGAACACCTATCGTGGTTAATCCGAATAAAGAGTTGTTAAGAATTGCCCGAAAAAATGACTGGCAAGAGATCATCACTGATCCGAAATTTTCGAAATCGGCTTAATCGTGGACAATACAGTCGCTGAATATTTGATCCTGGCATTACTTTCATTTTTTGCTGGCGGTTTGACTCTTTTTACAGGTTTTGGATTAAGCACGATTTTACTCCCAGTTTTTATTATTTTTTTCCCAGTAGCTATCGCAGTGCCCTCCACTGCGATAGTGCACTTCTTAAACAACTTCTATAAATTATTTATTTACTTTAAAAAAATCAACCTTAAAATTCTTATACGATTTGGTGTTCCTGCCTTGTTTGCCTCCATATTTGGTGCTTATCTATTGCAAAAGTTATCCAGCAATGAAAGAAACTTAGAAATACTCCTAGGAATCTTGATAATTACTATTTCATTTCTAGAAATGTTTCCTGCTATAAGAAATCTAACAATTGGTATTAAATGGGCACCGCTTGGTGGAGTGATATCCGGATTCTTTGGAGGATTGAGTGGTCATCAAGGTTTATTTAGATCTGCATTTTTAGTAAAGAGTGGTCTAAGTAAAAATAGCTTCATTGCCACAGGTGTTGGTATTGCGGTTCTTGTAGATATTACACGTTTAAGTGTTTATGGTTCAACTATTTTTACAACCTCAATAATTTCATCAGATGGTTTTTGGTTACCGGTGATAATTTCTACGACATCTGCACTATTTGGAGTTTTCCTAGCAACCGATCTGGTCAAGAAAATGACAATTGCTTTGATAAGAAATATGGTTTTTGTATTAATTTTTATATCAGGCTTGCTCTTAATCTTGGGAAAGATTTAGTTTTCGTATCCTTTAGGCATACTTTTCTCATGCTCTGCAGGCACACAAAGTCTTTTAATGTCCTCTGCTCGATCAGGAAAATCGTTAATCAAATCAGAGAAATAGCCACCTTCAAATATTTCTCCAGTAAAACCAGGAGACATGGTGCAACCAAAGAGTCCCCACTCTCCCCCTTTGACGATTTCTCCTGCTTGCCACACATTTTCAGGAACTGTGAATTGAATTAATTCACCCTTTGTGAAATCCGAACCAAGTATTACTTCTTTAGTGGTTTTATTTGGGTAAAGCAAAACTAATCTGATGGGATCTCCTGCATAAAAATGCCAAACTTCTTCATATTTCAATCTATGAAACAAAGAACAGCTTCTAGGTTCATCTGAATAAAGTGCGATGATGGCGCTGCCATCAGCGGATCCGTCTGCTCTGCTGGTTTTTGATCGGTAAGTTTTAACAAAAAAGGTACTTTCCACAGGCAAAGTTGTCATTTGAAAGTGTTCAATAACTTGTTTTGTGGTGGGTCTCAATTAAGTAATCCATCCACAAAGTCTTCAGCGTTAAATTCAATTAAATCATCAATTCCTTCACCAATTCCAACAAACTTCACGGGAACTTTTAATTCTCTCTGCACAGCAATCACAATTCCACCTTTAGCAGAACCATCTAATTTTGTTAAGACAATTCCTGTTACTTCAACTGCTTCGGTGAAAACTCTTGCTTGAATTAATCCATTTTGGCCAGTGGTGGCATCAATTACTAATAAAGTTTCTGTGACTGTGGCATGTTTTTCAATCACTCTTTTTACTTTGCCCAATTCATCCATCAATCCCGCTTTTGTGTGCAATCTTCCTGCGGTATCAATAATTACAACCTTGGCACCGATTGCTAATCCTTCTTGAACAGCATTGAATGCAACAGCTGATGGCTCAGAATTCTCAGGACCAACAACTACTGGAACAGAACTTCTTTCTCCCCAAGTTTGTAGTTGCAGACTAGCTGCGGCACGGAAAGTATCAGCAGCGCCTAAAACACATTTATTACCAGCTTTACTTAATTTATGAACAAGTTTTCCTACGGTGGTGGTTTTACCTGTGCCATTAATTCCCACCATCATGATCACTGAAGGAGTTGCTGAAATATTTAGACTTCTATTACTTGTTGCAAGGGATTCAATTAATTGATTCCTTAATACTTCTTTTCCTTCTTCAGCACTATGAGCACCTTTTAAAGTTGGATTGTTCTTTAATTCTTGAACTATTTCTTGAGTAGTTTTTATTCCCACATCCGCCATAATTAAAGTGTCTTCAATTTCTTGCCAAGCTTGATCATCGAGAGTAGATCGAGAAAAAATATTAAGTAAACTAGAGCCAAATGTTGATTTGGTTTTTAAAGGTTTTTCTTCCTTGTTTTTCCTACTAAAGATTCCCATGACCAGAGTTTATGCTGGTTGATCTTCTCGTACTTCACGAATTCTTTGACTTACAACTGTTGAAATACCATCGCCACGCATTGATACTCCATAGAGAGAATCACAAATTTCCATAGTTCTCTTTTGATGTGTAACAATAATCAACTGAGAGTTTTGTCTTAGTTCTTCATAAAGTTCAAGGAGACGACCAAGGTTGGTGTCATCAAGTGCTGCTTCAACCTCATCAAGAATGTAGAACGGGGATGGTCTGGCTTTGAACAATGCAACTAAGAATGCAACGGCTGCCAAAGATCTTTCTCCACCAGAAAGAAGTGAAAGTCTTAAATAACGTTTACCTTGTGGTTTAACTTCGATATCAATTCCAGTGGTGAGCATGTTTTCTGGATCAGTCAGAACTAATCTTCCTTCTCCGCCTGGGAAAAGTCTTGGCAATACTGTTTCAAATTCACGTGCCACGTCTTTATAGGCCTCGTTGAATACTTGTTGCACTCTTTGTTCTACTTCAGCAATTACTTCTAACAAATCTTTTCTGGTCTTTTTCACATCTTCTAATTGCTCTGTTAAGAATTGGTTTCTTTCTTCCAAAGCACTGAATTCTTCCAATGCTAGTGGGTTAATTCGACCAAGCAGGGCTAACTTCTTTTCTGCATCAAGAGCACGTTTTTCTTGCTTCTCTCGAACATATGCTTCTGGTTCTTTTGGTGCAGGAATTGGCATATCAGGATCTGCATCTTCATCAATATGCACAATTTGAGGTACTAATTGATCTGGACCGTATTCCTTCAATAAGGAATCGGCTTCAATACCGTAATCTTCCAAACCTTTGAGCTCAATTTGTTCAATTCTTAATCTTTGTTCCATGCGGGCAACTTCATCACGATGCACTGTATCTACCAGGCGTTCTAATTCTGAACCTAAATCTCTAATGGTATGGCGTACTTGTTGCACTTCTTGTTCCATGGATTGTTGAAGTTTGGTTGCTTCATCTCTTTCATGCTCTGCGGTGATTAAAGAATTTTCCAGATAAGACATGGCTGTTTCCACACCTTGAAATACTGCATTGGCAATATGGGCTTCGCGTCTTCTTTGTTCACGACGCTCCATGGCCTTAGAGCGAGACACTCTTTCACTGCTTGCTGTTCTTTCAAGTTGTTCTGCTCTTTGAACAACAGCAGCCAATCTTTCTTCAGCTGTTCGCATTGCAAGGCGGGCATCAACTTCTGCAGCTCTGGTGGTTTCAAGCAGTGTTCTTAATCTTTCTAATTCTGAAGCATCTATTTCAATTACTTCTTCAGGTTCAGTTCCAGAATCAGCTAAACGGGTTTCAATTTCACGAAGCACTCTTTCATCATCAGCACGAGCGGTGTGAGATGCGCGAAGCAAACTATCTAATCTTTCTGCCTCTGCTTGGGAAGATCTGTTTTGCTCACCCAATGCTGCTAGTTTTTCAGCAATTGCTGCTAGTTCTGCATCTGATTCGTAAAGCAACGCAAGGGCTGCTTCAACTTTTTCAGCAGCGCGTTTTTGTTCATCTTTGGCATTTTGTAATTCAAATCTAAGTTGATCAGCAAGTGCACTTGTTTGATCTCTTTCGGTTTCAGCTTTTTCAACATTAACTTTTGCTTCAATACGAGAACGAGTATTTACTGTTCCACCAATTACGTAATAAGAAGTTACTTTGTCGCCATCTCTGGTTACAGCAGTAAGTCTTGGTTGTAATCTCACTGCTTCTTGAGCATTTTCCAGAGTTTCAACAATTACTACATCACGCAGTAATTTCTTTAAAGCATTTTGTAATTCATAAGGAGCATTTACTAATTCAATTGCGCTTCTGGAAAACGGTGGAGCAGCTGGTGCATTGTTTTGTTCATAAAGGGCATCAGCTAATAAAACTGCGGCTCTACCAGTTTTATTGTTCTTAAGTTTGTTAATGGATCTAATTGCGTCATTTACTGATTTTGCAGCAATTGCATTTGCAGCATCTCCTAGTGCAACAGAAACTGCTGATTCCCAACCACTTTCAATTCTTAACAATGTAGAAAGAGAACCAATTAATGAATCATCACCAGAACTTAATAATGAATCTCCACCGTCAACTTCTTCTAACAAAGATTGTTGTAAAGCTTCTGCTCTTGCTGTCAATGCTGCTTTTGATTTTGCGGTTTCTTGAGATTTAATTTCTAGTTCAGCAACTTTTGTATCCGCTGCTGCTAATTCTTTTGAAGCTTGTTCGTATTGAGTATCTAATCCTTTTTCAACACCATCAAGTCCTGCAATTTGAGATTCAAGGGATAAGAATTCTGTTTTTGCTTTTTCAGCACGTTCGCGTGCTTCTCTAACTTCAACTTCTAATCTTGTCGCTTCACTGGCACGAGCTTCAATACGAGATTTTGCGGCATTAACTTGTCCATTTAATCTGGCAAATTCTTCGCGCTTGTCAGCTGCAGATTTAATTGCATTGGTATGACGAGCTTGTTCTGTTTGAAATAACTCTTCGGTGGCATTTCTTTCACCCGATGATTTACTTAAGAAGTTTTTAGCAACTTCAACATCTTTTTGTAATTCATAAGAATTTTCTCTAGTTGACTTAGCTTCCTTTTCTAACGCTTCAGGATCTGCCCCTGTGGTTTGTTCTTGAATTTCTTCTTCCACGAGTTTTGCTCGCTCCATAGCAAGGGATCTGGTACCAAAAAAGCGTTCTCTTAAAGATGCAAGTTTGAACCAAGTTTGTTGAGCAGTTTGTACTCTGGGAGTTGCCTCTAATAATAATCTTTCCAATTCTGATTCGCGAAGTTTCTTGACATTCATTTTGCTTTCAACTTCTGCTTGCTTTTCTCTCAAAATTGTTTCGTCAGCAACTTCTTTCATCATGTTGATACGCATTTGAGTCAAGTCATCAGCCAAGATACGCAATTTTGCATCTCTTAGCTCTGCTTGAATTGTTTGAGCTTTTCGTGCAACATCTGCTTGTCTAGCCAAAGGTTTAAGTTGTCTTCTTATTTCATTTGTTAAGTCTTGTAAGCGAAGCATGTTTGCTTGAGTGGCATCAAGTTTTCTTTCAGCTTTTTCTTTTCTTCTTCTATGTTTTAGAACTCCGGCTGCTTCTTCAATAAATCCTCGACGATCTTCAGGCGTTGCACTTAGAACAGATGCAACTTGACCTTGACCAACGATCACGTGCATTTCTCGACCAATTCCAGAATCAGAAAGAAGTTCCTGCACATCAAGAAGTCGTGAAGCATTTCCGTTAATGGCGTATTCAGATCCACCATTTCTAAATAAAGTTCTGGAAATTGTTACTTCTGCATAATCAATTGGTAATGCGCCATCAGCGTTATCAATAGTTAAAACAACTTCAGCTCTACCTAAGGGTGCACGACCTGCTGAACCTTTAAAAATAACATCGTCCATCGTGCCACCACGTAATGTTTTGGCACCTTGTTCACCCATTACCCATGCAATTGCATCTACAACGTTTGATTTACCAGAACCATTTGGTCCAACAACTGCAGTAATTCCTTGTTCAAAATTAAGTGTTGTAGCAGAAGCAAATGATTTAAATCCGCGAATAGTCAGACTCTTTAAATACAAGATCTGCCTCCGGATTTAGTGGGTTTGTCTTAACCCTCTAACTCTATCTATGAGGGCGTATGTGAGGTTGGCAATTTGGACAGATTGTTGAACTTCTGTTGTTAGAAAAGGCTTCTCGGACCATTTCCAAATCACACCTGTAACACCTTTCACCTTCGCGACCATATGCGTTCAATTCGTTTTCGAAGTAACCACTTTCGCCATTTACGTCAATATAGAGATCATCAAAGGAGGTTCCCCCTTTTTCTAACGCTTTAGACATGACTTCTTTGGCACTTAACAAGATTTCTTTAATTTTTTTCTCATTTAAATCTTCACAAATATTTGCCCAATGCGTTTTTGCTAACCACAAAGCCTCATCAGCATAAATATTTCCTATTCCTGCCACAATTTCTTGATTTAGAAGTGCTTGTTTGATTCCAGTTTTTCTTCTCTTTATATTGGCAATTGTTTTATCCATATCAAATGTTTCTTCAAATAAATCAGGTGAAATGTGTAATACCGATTGCGGAACTAAGCGGTTATCTTTAGCCTCCACTAATTCTTCTAAGTTAATCCAACCAAAGGTTCTTTGATCAATAAAGTGCAAACTTCTTTTCTTGTCGGCAAAATCAAAAGTAACTCGAGCATGAGTTGATGGCTTTTCATCATGTTTGACCATCAGCATTTGTCCACTCATGCCTAAATGTGCACTGATGGCTTGTGAGGAGTTCTTCAGCGTCATCCATAAGAATTTGCCTCTACGCTCAACTGAGTTGATTGTAAAACCGGAAACTGTTTTCTCAAATGTTTTCGTGCTGAATTCAAAGTTTCTCAAAGCTCTATTGTTTCTTACTTTAGCTTTTTCAATCTTTCTATTTTTTATGTGCTTAGCTAAGCCTTTACGAACTACTTCAACTTCTGGTAATTCTGGCATTTAAGGTCTTAAATTATTTATCTCAGTGTAAGCAGAACTAGCTGCATGCTGTTCTGCTTCTTTTTTACTTTTACCTTCGCCATTGCCATAAATTTGTTCACCAATTTTAACTTTAGCGGTGAATCTTTTGTCATGATCTGGACCAGATTGTTCAATCGCGTATTCAATTGCACCTAAAGACTTAGAATTTACAAGTTCGGCCAAACTGGTTTTCCAATCAAGACCTGCTCCTAATTCTGCACTTGCAGCCAAAATTGGTGCAAAAAGTTGCAAAATAACTTCACTTGATTTTTCAATTCCATGCTCAACATAAATTGCGCCGAGTAATGCTTCAACTGCATCAGCCAAAATACTTGATTTATCTCGACCACCAGTTGCTTCTTCACCTTTACCAAGTAGAAGAAATTCACCCAAACCTAAAGTTCTTGCCACATCAGCTAATGCTTTGGCGTTAACAACAGCAGCACGAAGCTTTGCTAATTGACCTTCTTGCGCATCAGGATTTTTTCTATAAAGTTCATCAGTGACAACAATTCCTAAAACGGAATCACCTAAAAATTCAAGTCTTTCATTTGTGGGGATACCACCATTTTCATAAGAAAATGATCTATGCGTAATGGCTTGTTTTAATATTTCTTCCGATAGTTCAACGCCTAGGCGCGCTACTAGTTCGCGCATATTACAAATTTATTTATGGATTTGTAACTTGACGTTTTGCGTATGTACCACATGTTGGGCATGCAGTGTGAGGAAGTTTTTCTGAACGACAACGATCACAAGTAACTAAAGTTGGAACAGTTGCTTTCCATTGTGCGCGACGATTGCGTGTATTAGAACGCGACATTTTTCGTTTTGGTACTGGCACTTTTCTCTACTTCTCTTCCTTTAATTGCGATAGCTTTGACCATCGCGGATCAATTATTTCGTGCTTATGTTCAGGATCCTCTTCGAGACGAATTCCGCACTGGGCACAAAGTCCAAGACAATCATCATTGCAAAGAGGTCTAGTTGGTAGTTCAAGCACCACCGCATCTATGAGGGCGGGCTCAAGATCTATCAAATCTCCTTGCATCCTTCTAATCTCATCTGCTTCGTCATCATCGGTAATTTCTTTATCTTCATAGACATATAAATCTGTAACCTGCGCATCTATTTCATACTTAACCGGATCTAAACAGCGAGAACATTCTGTTTCTGCTTCGAAATAAACTTCCCCAGTAACTAGCACTCCATCAACGACAGCTTCAAGTAAAAGATCTAAATCAATCTCGGTTTCTGCAGGAACTATTACTGGGCCATTAGTTAATGAATTAGGTAATTTAATGGTGATATCAATTTTCTTTGATTCACCAGCTCTTCGAGGCAATTCGTGAACATCAAGCACTAAGGGATCTCGTGCGTCCAATTTCTTCATGGAATTAACCTAAATCGTTAAAGGAAGAATTACCACTTATTTTTTCTCTGCCACGCCTTACTGCTAACAAGGTTCTATTCAGAGTGATTTCAAAGTTTGCTAGACGAGCATCGATGTATTCATCTGTTTCATTGCGCATTGAATTTAGTTCTTGGTCTACTTGTTGCAAAATTTCTTGAGCTCTTTGAGTGGCTGATTGAACAATTTCAGTTTGCGAAATAAGTCGGTTAGCTTCTGCTCTTGCTTGTTCAATCACAGCTTGACCAGCCATTCGACCTTCTTCGATCACTGCTTCTTTGTTGTCTAGTAAGTGATTTGCCTGCAAGATATCTTCTGGAAGCTTCTTCTTTAATTCATTCAATAAATTAATCATTTCTTGACGGTTAACTAAAGCACCATCACGAGATAGCGGCACTGAGCGTGCTTCTGCAATCTCGTTTAAAATCTGTTCGATTATTTGTAAGGATTCCATAGTTTTATTTCTGATATTTCGCTTTCAACGCTTGGGCTACTGGTTTTGGTACTGAGGTTGAAATATCTCCCCCATGTCGTGCCACTTCTCTAACCAAACTTGAGGAAAGAAATGAGTACAGCGGATTTGTGGCCACAAACAAAGTCTCTACAGGTCCTAATTGATAGTTCATCTGAGACATCTGTAATTCGTAGTCAAAATCACTTACCGCTCTTAAACCTTTAACGATTGCAGTTACCCCGCGATCTCTACAGAAATCAACCAATAAACCATCAAATGTTTCAACAATTACTTTAGGTAAATGTTTACAAGATTCTCTAATTAATTCAACGCGTTCTTCAATAGTAAATAGTCCAGCTTTGGTGTGATTAACCAAAACAGCCACCACGACTTCATTGGAAATATCTGAGGCTCTTTTGAATACATCTATGTGGCCATTGGTTACAGGATCAAAGGAACCGGGACAAACTACTTTTTGCATACTTGACCGTACCAAACACACGTATCGCCATAACTCTTATCTCTAATGCTTTCGAAGCCATCAGGCCAAACAAAGTCACCAGATCTCTTAGAAGTTTCCACAACCAGGATGGCGTCATCAGAAAACCAAGAATTAGCAAGACCCTGCGTTATGACTTTTGAGATTTGTACCAGTGGCATTTCATAAGGTGGATCTAGAAAAATCAATTGCGCAGGCATTTTTAGTTTTTCTGCAGGTTTTGCCGAAAAGAGTGTTTCAACTTTGGCATCAACAACGTGAGCATTAACTTTTAAGTCTTCAATATTTTTGTTAATCACAGCAACCGCATTTTTATTGTCTTCTACAAATACACAATGATTTGCCCCTCTAGAAATTGATTCAATTCCAAGAGCACCACTTCCTGCAAAAAGATCAAGCACACTTACTTCAGCAATTGCATCAAGAGAAGTAAGACTAGAAAAAACGGCTTCGCGAACTCTTTCCGCAGTTGGTCTTGTTCCTGCATCTGGTACTTTCAGAGCTCTTCCTCTAAGTTCTCCAGCAATAATTCTGGTCATTTAGTTTTTCTCCAAGAATTCTGTTTCTGCTTCTTTTTCTATTTCTAATACTGCTTTTTGTAAAGCTGGCACTTGCGCAAGTGTGAAATCTTGTTCAACTAGTTTCTTGCAGGCATCTCTGGCTAATTCTACTAATTCCACATCTTTGACAACTTGTAGTAATTTCAAAGAAGATTTTCTACCAGATTGTCTTGAACCTAGAACATTTCCTTCTCTTCGAATTTCTAAATCAAGTTGTGCTAATTCAAAACCATCAGTAGTTGATGCCACTGCTGCCAGTCTTTCCCTTGCAGGAGAATCTTCAGGAGATTCTGTAACAAATAAACAAATTCCAGGTTCTTTGCCTCGACCAATTCGACCACGTAACTGATGCAATTGGCTAACCCCAAATCGATCAGCATCAAGAATAATCATCATCGTCGCATTTGGTACATCCACACCAACTTCAATAACAGTTGTGGAAACTAAAACATCAATGCCATCTTTAGCGCTTGGTCCTGCATTAAATCTGCGCATGATGTCATCTTTTTCTTCACTTGACATTCGTCCATGTAAAACTCCAACTCTGACATCTTTTAGTGGACCACCAGAAAGCATTGGTGCAACTTCTAATACAGCAAGTGGTGGACGTTTCTCATCTTCTGTTTCTAAATCTGTGTCATCTTCTGCAGATGCTCCACCAATGCGAGGTGCAACTATATAAACCTGGTGACCATTTTTAACTTCTTCAACAACTCTTTGCCATCCTCTTTCTAAGTGTCCTGGTTTTTCGACAGATAAAACAACATGAGTTGTAATCGGACTTCTTCCTTGCGGTAATTCTTTTAGTGAACAAATATCTAAATCCCCAAAGACTGTCATTGCCACAGTTCTTGGAATTGGAGTTGCTGTCATTACTAAAACGTGTGGTCTTTTATCGCCAGGAGATTTTGCAGCAAGCGCTGCACGTTGCTCAACACCAAATCGATGTTGTTCATCAACTACAACTAAAGCTAAATCTTTAAACTTCACACCTTCTTGAATAATGGCGTGAGTTCCCACCACAATTCCTGCATCACCATTTGCAATGTTTGCTAACACATTTGATCTGCTGGCACCAGTTACTGATCCAGTTAATAACTCAACCTGGGTGCCAAGTTCACTTCCCCCAAGCTCTCCCTTGGTAGCAAGTGAACCCATTAATTTCTTTATTGTTCTTAAATGTTGTCCAGCTAAAACTTCCGTTGGTGCAAGCAATGCTGCTTGTCCGCCTGCATCAACTGCTGCGAGCATTGCTCGAAGTGCCACGATTGTTTTTCCACTTCCCACATCTCCTTGAAGTAATCGATGCATGGGGTGAGTTTGACCAATTTCTGCAAATAATGCTTCGCCTATTTCTTTTTGTCCATTGGTTAATTCAAAAGGTAAATTCTTATCAAATTCCGTTACTAGACCATCTGTTACTTGCTTTCGAGCAGTTGCAGGTAATTGTGATTCTTTTGCTCGTCTTTGTAATAAAACAGTTTGCAAAACAAATGCTTCATCAAATTTCAATCGATTTAAGGCCATTGCTACTTGTTCAAAGGTTTCTGGTTCATGAATCCAGGTGATGGCTTGCTTAAAAGAAATAAGTCCTAATTCTTCCTGCATAGATTTAGGAACCACATCATCGTCTTCTTGGATTTCTAATTGACTCATCACAAACTTGATTGCTTTGGCTGTTCTCCAACTAGGAACAGAACCTGTTGCTGGATATACCGGAATTAACGCTTTGGCAAACATTTCTATTACATCTGGATCTGTTTCTTCGCCTTGTTGAGCTGTCAAAATATATTCAGGATGAATTAATTGTTTTCTACCTCTGTATTCCTGAACTTTGCCAGCAAATAAACCTTGGATTCCTGGAATCAATCTTTTCTTGTGCATGCTTGCCATGGCAAAGAAAGCTAAATCAATTGTTTTCTTTCCATCTGTTACTACTACTTCTAGACGTGTTGTGCGTCTGCCTTTCATAGGTGCCTCTTTGGCAGAAGCAACTTCAGCTAGAACTGTTGCGTGCTCACCAATTCTTAAAGATTTAAGATCAGTTAATTCACCACGTTTGGCATAACGCCTTGGATAGTGGCGCACCAAATCTTCCACTGTTTCATAACCAAAAGCAGTGGATAAAAGTTTTGCTGACCGACCGCCTAAGACATCAATCAGCGAGGAATTTAGGTGAACCATCGTTGGTTCCAGCCTAGGCTTAGTGGGTGCTTTCAAGGCGCATTCAATGCCTTGGGTAGGCTCTTACAAGTTGCTAAAAGTGCAATTAAATAAATCGGGAGTGAAATTACAGATGGCCGCCAAGTGCGATGTTTGTGGCAAAGGACCAGGATTTGGTCACCAAGTTTCACATTCCAACGTTAAAACTAAAAGACGTTTCAATCCAAATATTCAAAGAGTTAAAGCAATCATTAAAGGAACACCAAAGCACGTTAATGTTTGCACTTCCTGCCTTCGCGCAGGCAAAGTAACTCGCTAACTAAATCTTAAAGTGATCGTGGCCTTTGGGGCCTAGAAAATGTCTACCATCAATTGTTACTTGGGCTTTTCCTTCAAATACTTCACCAATTACTTTGAATCCATCTGGCACTTGTCTAGATCTTGGAAGAGTTGCGACAAAAGCATGATCATCTCCCCCAGTCATTACCCAAATCATGGGATCAACATTTAAAGCTGCTGCTACATCTAATATTTCTTGTTCAGGAATTAAGGCAGTAGTTTTAATATCAATGTGAACTTCTGATGCTGTGGCAATGTGACCTAAATCTTGCAATAAGCCATCGGAAACATCAATCATGGAAGAAACAAAGTCTTTAGCAATAGTTCCAGCAAAGTAAGGAACTTTTGGTCTTCTATGTGCATCGCAAACTATTTTTGGTGATTTAAATCCTCGACGCAATGCACTTAAACCAGCTTCAGCCCAACCTAATCTTCCTGCCATTATTACTAAGTTTCCAGGTTCTGCCCCACTTCTTTTTAATGGCGCTTGGGATAAACCAGCATCACTTATATTTCCTAAAGCAGTAATAGAAATAGTTAAATTCTCAGATTTGGTGGTGTCTCCACCTACAACTGCAGCATTTACTAATGCTGCTTCTTCACAGATTCCATCTACAAGTTCAATTAACCAATCAACTTTAGTTGTTCCAGGAATTGCTAAACCAATAAGTAATGCAGTTGGTGTTGCACCTGTTGCCACAATGTCAGCTAAATTTGCAGCAGCTGCTCTATGCCCAATATCTCTGGCACTAGACCAATCTCTTTTAAAGTGTTGACCTTCAACCAACATGTCAGTTGATGCCACGACTCGAGCTGAATCTAATTGCACGATTGCAGCGTCATCACCTAAACCAAGGATTACTTGAGAAGCAGGAGCTAGACGAGATTTCAATAATTCAACAAAGCCAAATTCACCCAAGTCGGCGATTGTTTGCTCACTCATCTTGATCTCCCCCTTTTCAATTATCCAACTTAAATGTAAGTTTATGCTCACTATTAGATAAAGAAAGTTGAAAAATAATGAGTGTTCAGGCCTACATCTTGGTACAAACCGAAGTCGGTAAGTCCGATGAGGTAGCTCAGGCAATAAATGCTATTTCTGGTGTTATGAATGCTGAACACGTAACTGGACCCTATGACGTCATTGTTAGAGCAGAAGCCAAATCCATTGACGATTTAGCCAAAGTGGTTTTAGCAAAAGTTCAAACTGTTAAGGGAATTACTAGAACTCTTACTTGCCCAATAGTTAACTTGTAATTAGTGCAGACCAATTGGTCTGTTCAAAGCCTCTTGAATCAAGTAATCAACTAATTCGTCATATTTCACACCACTTGCTTCCCACATACGAGGAAACATAGAAATTGAAGTAAAGCCAGGCATGGTGTTGATTTCATTAACAATTATTTCGTCATCTTTTGTTAAGAAGAAATCAACTCGAGCTAAACCTTCACAATTAAAGTAATCAAATACTCGTGCTGCCAGAAGTTGTAAATCGGCTTGGATTTTTTTATCAAGTTTGGCTGGCACAATTAGATCTGCTGAATCATCCATGTACTTTGCTTCAAAGTCATAGAATTCATGGCTTTTTTTAACAATGATTTCAGCTGGCAGAGATGATCTGGCTGCTTTCTTATCTTCTCCAGTTATAACTGCACATTCAATTTCACGAGCATTTTCAATACTTGCTTCCACAATAATTCTCTTATCGTGCACACGGGCTTCTTCAATTGCTGCTTCTATTTTGGAAGCATCTTTAATCTTTTGAATACCTAAAGAACTTCCAGCTCTGGCTGGTTTCACAAATACTGGTAAACCTAATTCTGAGATCTTCTTTAGGATATTTTGCTTGTCGTTTTTCCATTGTGAATCAAGGATGGTCACAAAGTCTCCCACTGGAAAACCAGCAGTTTTTAGTAAAGTTTTTGAGGTAGTTTTGTCCATGCCAATTGCAGAACCCAAAACACCTGATCCAACAAAGGCAATGGAGTGCAAATCAATTAGTCCCTGAATTGTTCCATCTTCACCATATGGGCCATGAAGAACTGGAAAAATCACATCCAGAGTTATTAAATCATTTGGGGGAAATTTTGAAAAAGAAACTGGTTTATTGGATTGAATTCCCTCTTTTGTTACTTCAGGAAGTTCACCCTTAGCCAAAGTTAAAAACGGATTTTTGTCTTCAAAAACTACCCATGAATTATCAGAGGTAATTCCCATTGGTACAACTTCATATTTATTTCGATCAAGCACATTGATTATGGAATTTGCTGAAATGCAAGAAATCGAATGTTCAGAGGAACGACCTCCGAATAAAACACCGACTCTTATTTTCTCCACAGACTTGATTCTATTCGTTCTCTGCTGTGATTGGTTGATCAAGGAGTGCTGCCATTACATCGTGAGCATCATCCCCATCGCGAATAACTCTTAATACTTGAGCAGCAATGGGCATATCTAATTCATATTTGGCAGCGATTGCTAAAAGTGGTGCCAAACTTTTCGCACCTTCTACAGTTCCGTGTGCTTTTAATTGTGCTTCTTCAATAGTTTTACCTTGACCAAGTGCTTCCCCAAAAGTTCTGTTTCTTGACAATGGGGATTGAGAAGTAGCAATCAAATCACCGATTCCTGCTAAACCTAAAAAGGTTTCAGTCTTGGCACCAAGAGCAACTCCTAATCTGGTCATTTCTGCTAAACCTCTAGTAATTAATGCAGATTGTGTATTTTCCCCAAGACCTAAACCAACCGCAATTCCATTTGCAATAGCCACAATGTTTTTCACCGCACCTGCTAATTCAGTGCCAATAACATCTGTAGTCCAAAATGCTCTGAAGTAATTTGTTGCTAAAGCATTTGCCACATCTGCTGCCACATCTTCATCGGCACAGGCAATTGTCGTTGCTGTTGGTTGGCGATGAATAATTTCTCCAGCCAAGTTAGGACCACTAACTACTGCCACTCGATTTTCTGAGCATTTCAAAACATCAATAATAACTTCAGAGATTCTCATTTTTGTTGAGTTTTCAACACCTTTAATCAAGGAAACATAAACTGCTGTTGGGGAAACAAAGTCTTGCCATTCCTCTAAGTTTTCTCTTAAAGATTGTGCAGGAACGGCAAAGAAAACTAATTCTTTTTTATCAAGGGCAACTTGAGCAGAAGTAGTTGCTGAAATTCGAGATGAAAGTTTTACTCCAGGATGAAACTTAGAATTCTTATTATTTTCATTTATGTCATTAACAACTGCTTCACTTCTGGCCCACAACACAACATTGTGTCCAGCGTCAGCTAAGACTTGACCACAAGCTGTGGCCCAAGCGCCACCACCCATTACCGCAACAGTTTTTATGGTCTTTCCTTTGTCCAAGGCATTCTTTGTGCCGGTGGGGTTTCGTTTCTAATCTGAGCTAATTCATTTGTGATTGCATCCATAATTCTAGATGTAGCAATCTTTAGCACTTCCCCTGTGATCTCTTGACCGTAAAGATCACTCAGATCAACCGGTTTTCCAGCTTGGACAATCATGGTTTTTCGGGGAAAAAGTTTTAGTTTCTTGGAATAAGGAGCAAGCACAAATTGTGCTCCCCAATGAGCAACTGGAATAACTGGTGTTTTGGTGGCAAGAGCAATTCGTGCTGCTCCAGTTTTTCCATCCATAGGCCAAAGATTTGGATCTCTGGTTAATGTTCCTTCTGGACTTAACACAATTGCTTCACCTCTTTCCACTCCACTTATTGCCCCGCGCACTGCAATTTTTGCATGACGAGAATCTCTATAAACAGGAATTTGTCCAGCTAAATAAACTAATTGACCAATTACTGGAATTTTAAATATGCCAGATTTAGCTAAGAATTTTGGTGGACGATCGTTGTCCCACATAAATTGTGCGACCACAAAGGGATCAAACCAAGAGTTATGATTCATGGCTGCAATAATTCCGCCGTCAAAGTTTAAATTTTCTACACCGCGGTAATCGCGTTTAGTTATTAAAACTAATAATGGACGAAGAATAACTACGATTAAACGATAAACAAATCCCAAACGAGACTTACGAGAGACGCGGGCCATAACCTGTATCCAATCAGCATGATGCCCGGTAGCAGAATCTGCGACCGGGCATCAACTTAAAAATCAGCGATTTAGCGCTTCTTTTTTGCTTTTTTCTTTAGGCCTAGAATTGATTTACCCTTTGAAGCTTTTTTAGTAACTTTTTTGGTTTTCTTGGCAGTTACTTTTTTAGCTTTCTTTGCTGCTCTTTTTCCACCAAGCACGATTGCTTTGAAATCTGCTGCTGGACGGAATTTTGCAACTGTTTTGGCAGGAACTTTAACTGGAGCACCAGTCATAGGGTTACGTGCCATTCTTGCTGGGCGGTTTTTCTTTTCCCAGATACCAAATCCTGCGATTGAAACCTTGTCACCTGATGCAACTGCGTTGGTGATCGTGTCAAAAAAGATGTCTACGAAATCTAGAGCTTGACGACGGTTGGCTTCAAAATGTTGTTGCACTAAGTCTGCTAAGTCTGGCTTCTTCAACTTTTTGAACCTTTCTAAAGTTCTTTAGCTTTTTATGGCTGGCAATAAAAGATTTTTATTGCTGGGTCTAAAATTACGCAATAAAATAAGGGATATTTGCACGACACACCGAAAAAGTTCTTATTTTATAAGGAAAATTTTAATCAATATTCGAAAAATCGAAGATTTATCGAAGGAAAATGTTACTGGTGGGACTTAGACAGTTTGAGGTTTGTAACTTGGACGAGACTTTTCAAACTCTGTAATCTTTGATTCGTGACGAAGTGTCAGGCCAATGTCGTCCAAACCTTCCATTAAACGCCATCTGACGTAGTCATCAATTTGGAAATCTGCCACTAAATCCCCGGCTTTTACTTGTCTTTTATCCAAATCAACTGTGATTTGGGTATTTGCGTCTTTTTCAATAAGTGCCCAAATCTTTTCAATCACATCTTGGGAAACTTCGGCTGTAACTAAACCTGCTTTGCCAGAGTTACCACGGAAAATATCTGCATAACGAGATGACAAAACCACTTTGAAGCCATAATCCATCAATGCCCAGACTGCATGTTCGCGAGATGATCCGGTACCAAATTCAGGTCCAGCCACCAAAATAGTTGCACCCTTGTATTCAGGCTTATTTAAAACGAAGTTTGGGTCTTCTCTCCAGGCTTTAAATAGAGCATCTTCAAAACCATGACGAGTAATGCGCTTTAGATATTCAGCAGGAATGATTTGATCGGTGTCGACGTTGCTTCTTCGAAGAGGAAGAGCAGAGCCAGTATGGGTGAGAAATTTATCCATTATTTAATTTCATCTGGAGTTGAAAGATGACCTGTAATGGCAGTTGCGGCAGCTACTAATGGAGAAACTAAATGAGTTCTTCCACCTGGACCTTGACGTCCTTCAAAGTTTCTGTTTGAAGTTGAAGCAGCACGCTCTCCTGGTTTCAACTTGTCAGGATTCATTCCCAAACACATTGAACAACCTGCACTTCGCCAATCTGCACCTGCTTCTTTAAATATTGCTGGCAAACCTTCGTGTTCTGCTTGAATAGCAACTTTGGCACTTCCTGGAACTACCATCATGCGCACACTAGAAGCAACTTTTTTACCTTTCAAAATTGCTGCTGCTGCTCTTAAATCCTCGATACGACCATTGGTGCATGAGCCAAGAAATACTGTGTCAACTTTGATGTCACGCATTTTGGTTCCAGCTTTTAGATCCATATAGACAAGTGCACGTTCTGCTGCTGTTTTCTCTGTTGGATCAGAAAATGAATTTGGATCTGGCACAACATCATCAATTGATACGCCTTGCCCAGGATTTGTTCCCCAGGTGACAAAAGCGGTTAATGTGTTGGCATCAATTATTACTTCAGCATCAAATTTGGCATCATCATCAGTTTTTAAAGTCTTCCAATAAGCAACGGCGTCATCCCAGTCTTTGCCTTTTGGAGCATGCTCTCGACCCTTTAAGTATTCAAAAGTGGTTTCATCAGGAGCGATCATTCCTGCACGAGCACCTGCCTCAATACTCATGTTACAAATCGTCATTCGACCTTCCATTGAAAGTGAACGAATGGCTTCACCGCGATATTCCAAAACATAACCTTGACCGCCACCGGTACTAATTTTGGCAATCACAGCCAAAATAATGTCTTTAGCAGTTGAACCTTGCGGAAGTTTTCCATTAACAGTTATGGCCATAGTTTTAAATGGTTTTAAAGGCAAAGTTTGAGTAGCAAGCACATGTTCTACTTCACTAGTACCAATACCAAAAGCAAGAGCTCCAAAAGCTCCATGAGTTGAAGTGTGGGAATCTCCACACACCACAGTCATGCCAGGCTGAGTTAATCCAAGTTGAGGACCAACAACGTGCACAATTCCTTGATCAACATTTCCCAGTGAAAAAATCTTTAAGCCAAATTCTTTAGCATTATTTCGTAATGCGTCTACTTGAGCACGAGATACCAAATCTGCAATTGGTTTATCAATATCTTGAGTTGGAACGTTGTGATCTTCAGTTAAAAGTGTTAAGTTGGGACGACGAACTTTTCTATTCGCTGCTCTTAAGCCATCAAATGCTTGTGGAGAAGTAACTTCATGAACTAAATGAAGATCAATAAAAAGTAAATCTGGTTCACCACTTGCTTGGTGCACAATATGTGCATCCCAAACTTTTTCTGCAAGTGTTTTACCCACTTTTTATTTCTCCTTTTCTTTTATTTCGCCTCGTGTAGCCCCGACGGGATTCGAACCCGCGCTACCGCCTTGAGAGGGCAGCGTGCTAGGCCGCTACACAACGGGGCTGTAGGAAAATCCGTTTCCTTAATTCTAACAGCGTAAAGAAAAAGAGAAATTCGTAGTTAGCGAATTCTCACACGATCAGGTGTTAGTTCATCCAACTTTGTGATGCCCAGAAGTCTCATCGACATTTCGATTTCGGCTTTTAGTAATGCCACAACTCGATCAACACCTTGTTCGCCACCTGCCATTAAACCGTATAAATAAGCTCTGCCGATTAATACCGCGTTTGCACCCAATCCAATTGCGGCCAAAATATCTGTTCCAGCCATTACACCACCGTCAATCAAAACTGTGAAATCTTTACCAACTGCTTTTCTAACTTCTGGAAGTAGTTCTAGTGGCACAGGAGCTTTATCCATTTGTCTGCCACCATGAGTGGAAAGAATTACTCCATCAACACCTGCATTTTTTAGCATTACGGCATCTTCAACAGATTGCACACCTTTAATTAATAATTTTCCATTCCAAACTGATTTAAGCCATTTAATATCTTCCAAAGTAATTGAGGGATCAAAAATCTTTGACAACAAATCAGCAACAGTTCCGCCACTGTCTTTCATGTCAAGGGAGGCAAAAACAAGTGGTTCAGTAGTTAAAAGATTCATCCACCATTTTGGGTATCTAGCCATACCGATCAGTGTTTTTAAAGTCAATTTAGGTGGAATTGTTAAACCATTTTTAACGTCTCTGTATCTAACTCCACCAACTACAGTGTCAACTGTTAAAACAATGGTTTCATATCCTGAAGCTTTTACTCTTTCAATTAACTTCTCATTTGGTTCTCTTTCGCGTCTTACATATAACTGGTACCAACGACGCACATTTGGAACTTCTTTAGCTAAATCTTCTGGTGAAGTTGTACCAAGAGTTGATAAGCCATAAAGAATTCCATATTTTTCTGCCACTCGAGCAACTGCTGGTTCGCCTTCATAACCCATCATGCGAGTAAAACCAGTTGCAGCAAATGCAAAAGGCAAAGCATTCTTTTTACCTAAAATATCTACAGAAGTGTCAACATTTGTGACATCTCTTAAAACACGAGGTGAGAATTCAACATTGTTAAATGTTTCTCTTGCTCTATTAAGACTTGCTTCAGAACCAGATGCACCATCGGTGTAATCAAATACTGAACGAGGAGTTCTCTTGGAGGCTAATTCTCGAATATCCCAAATGTTGGTTGCTTTATTAAGTTTTACTTGTTTTCTATTTAAGTTTGGCCATCTAAAACCAATTAGGGAAATTACTTCTAGGGGACGAGGAAGCCTGCGCTTAACCATGAGGTCCTATTCCAGAGTAAAAGTTGTATACCAAAAATTACTACATCACTTGCTTTGCTGGGGTACTAGGACTCGAACCTAGACGAGCGGATCCAGAAACCGCTGGGCTGCCAATTACCCCATACCCCACTGGCTTATTTCTTTAAGTGTTTTTCAATTCTTGAAATTACTTTTTCCCGTCCCATGATTTCCATTGATTCAAACAATGGTGGAGAAACCCTTCTCCCAGTTACTGCTACTCGTAGCGCTGTAAAAACTATGCGAGCTTTTAAGCCCATTTCTGTGACTAAAACTCTATTTAATTCATCATGCAACTTTTCAGTTTTAAACTCTGGTAATTCCTTTATTATTTTCACACTTGCTTCTAGTGCTGGCAAAATATCGTGGGTTAAAGATTTCTCAGCATCCTCATGATCTACGACAAAATCTTTTTCTTCAACAAACAAGAAAGACAGCATTCCTGGAACTTGAGAAAGAGTTTCTAATCTTTCATGAACTAAAGGTGTGGCTGCCAGAAGCAAGTCTTTTTGTTCTTTACTTGGAGAATTTGGCAATACTCCAACTTCGATTAATTGCTTTTCCATACGATTTGCTAATTCTTCAACGGAGAGTTTTCTGATCCAGTCGGCATTGATTGCGGTGCACTTTTTGATATCAAATCGGGCAGGATTAGCACTTACTCTGCTGATTTCAAAGTTATCGGCCATTTCTTTCATGGAGAAAAATTCAATGTCATCACCAAATGACCAACCAAGAAGGGCCAAGTAGTTAAGTAATCCCTCTGGTAAGAATCCTTCTCTGCGATACATCAACAAGCTTGATTCTGGATCTCTCTTAGAAAGTTTTTTGTTTCCTTCACCCATTACATAAGGAAGATGTCCAAATTCTGGAGTAATACCTTGTCCTACTCCAATTTGTTTGAAAGCTTCATAAAGAGCAATTTGTCTAGGAGTGGAAGACAATAAGTCTTCGCCACGCAATACATGTGTAATTTCCATAAGTGCATCATCTGTTGGATTTACCAATGTGTAAAGAGGATCACCATTTGCTCTAACTAAAACATAATCAGGAATATGTTCGTGTTCAAAACTTAATTCGCCACGTACTAAATCATTCCAAGTAATGGTTTTACTTGGCATTCTAAATCTTAAAACTGGTTCGCGACCCAATGCTTTAAAGTCTGAGACTTGTTTGTCAGTTAATTCACGACAATGAGCGTCATAGCCTGGTGTTTGGCCTTTTTCTTTTTGAGCTTTTCTTCTTTCCTCAACTTCATCTTGAGTGCAATAACAGTGGTAGGCAAAACCTTTTTCATGAAGTTTTTTTGCAACATCTTTGTAAATATCCATGCGTTCACTTTGTCGATATGGTCCAAATGGTCCACCAACTTCTGGGCCTTCATCCCAATTAAGTCCTAACCAGCGCATTGAATCTAGAAGAGCTTTATATGACTCTTCACTATCTCTTGCTGCATCTGTGTCTTCAATTCTAAAAACAAATGTTCCGTTGTTATGTTTTGCAAATGCCCAGTTAAAAAGTGCAGTTCTAACCATTCCCACATGTGGATCTCCTGTGGGAGATGGACAAAAGCGAACGCGAACTTTATTTGACATTTGCTTTTAGCAATCCGTAGGTAACAGCATCTGAAATTGCATTCCAAGAAGCAGCAATAACGTTTTCATGAACTCCAACGGTGTCCCATTGGGAATTGCCATCAGTAGTTTCAATCAAAACTCTTGTTACTGCCCCTGTGCCTTTAACGCCTTCTAGAATTCGAACTTTGTAATCAATAAGTTCTAACTTGGCTAATTCTGGATAAATCTTTTCTAAAGCTGCTCTTAAAGCTTTATCAAGTGCGTTTACTGGACCATTTCCGCGAGACGTTTGCTCCAGAAGTTTTCCACCAGCATTAACTTTTACTACTGCCTCAGTTGTAACTTCGCCACTTTCTGATTGTTCAACTGTGGCTTTCCAGGATTCAACGGTGAAATATTTTGGATCATGTTCACCTAATTCATTTCTTAATAACAATTCAAATGAGGCATCTGCTGCTTCGAAGGTATAGCCGCGAGATTCCATCTCTTTAACTTTTTCAACAACTGAAGTCAAAACCTCTTTGTTGCCTTCCAAGTTGTATCCCATTTCTTTACCTTTTAATTCAATGGAAGCTCTGCCTGCCATGTCAGAAACTAAAGTTCTCATGTCATTTCCAACAAGTACTGGATCTATGTGTTGGTAAAGCATTGGATCAATCTTTACCGCACTGGCATGTAATCCTGCTTTATGCGCAAATGCTGAAAAGCCAACGTATGGTTGATGTTGATTTGGATTGATATTAGTAATTTCACTTACCGCGTGTGCAATACGAGTCATTTCTTTAATTGCATCACTTGGCACAACAATTTTGCCTTTTTTGAATTGCAAGTTTGCAACAACGCTAAATAGATTGGCATTACCACTTCTTTCGCCATAACCATTTGCTGTTCCTTGAACATGGGTTGCGCCTGCATCAACTGCAGACAAAGTATTTGCTACGGCACAGTTGGTGTCATCATGGCAATGAATTCCGATTCGCGCTTTTGTAGCACTTAAAACTTCATGAACAACTTCACCCAATTCGTTTGGAAGCATTCCCCCATTTGTGTCACACAGAGCAACTATTTCTGCTCCACTTTGAGTTGCAGCATTAACAACTTCTAGAGCAAAATTCTTATTACTTCTATAACCATCAAAGAAGTGTTCTGCATCAAGAAAAACTCTTCTTCCTTCAGCAGTTAAGAATGCCACAGTGTCTTTAATCATGGCAATGTTTTCTTCCAATGAAGTTTTCAAAGCTAATTCAACGTGACGATCAAAAGACTTATCAACTAAAGTAATTACTTGAGCTTTTGAATCAAGTAGATCTCTTACTTGTGGATCATCTGGTGCTTTTACATTTGG
>BJFU01000005.1:0-6518 GCA_014190035.1 Actinomycetes bacterium
AAAAAGAAAACGCTTCAACAATGGAACAACGCTCAAAATCAACTCATTTTGATTGGCGTCTTGCCACTTTTGATTTACTTCAAACCGATGTTCATGTGCAGGCTCTTAATAGATCAAAATTATTGAATGATGCAGAAACTAAACAAATAAGAAACGCAATTAAAGATATTCATAACAAAGTTTCTAGTGGAGCCTTAAAGCCAAATGACAATGATGAAGATGTTCATACAGCAATCGAAAGATTGATCATCGAAAGTGTCGGAGAAATTGGTGGCAAAATTCGTGCCGGAAGGAGTAGAAACGACCAAGCTGTAACTGATTTTAAACTTTTCCTAAGAGGCTCAGCAAGAATCATCTCGCAGGATTTAGTTGGCTTATGTAACGCCATAAACGAGCAAGCAACAAAATACTTTGATCAAGCTTCTCCTGGATTTACTCATTTGCAGCATGCTCAACCAGTAACTCTGGGTCATGAACTTGCTAAGCATTCGCAAGCATTATTAAGAGATATTGAAAGATTTACCGATTGGGATGCAAGAGTTGATACTTGTCCTCTTGGTGCTGGCGCGTTAGCCGGAAGTGCTTTAGTTACAGATTCAATGTGGGTTGCAAACCAACTTGGTTTCTCCAGACCTAGTGAAAACTCAATTGATGCCGTATCGGCTAGAGATTTCGTTGCCGAATACCTTTTTATTTGCTCTGTTATTGGTGTTCATTTATCAAAGTTTGCAGAAGAGATAATCCTTTTAACCACAACTGAATTTGGCTACGCAACATTAGATGATCAATATGCAACTGGATCATCAATTATGCCTCAAAAGAAGAATCCTGATGCTGCTGAATTAACGAGAGGAAAAAGTGGCAGACTAATTGGAAATCTTACTGGACTATTAGTAACACTTAAAGGTCTACCTTTTGCCTACAACAGAGACCTACAAGAAGACAAAGAACCAGTATTTGATTCCCATGACACTTTGATGTTGTTGTTACCTGCATTCACAGGAATGATTCAAACTCTCTCATTTAATACTGAAAAGCTAAGCTCAAATGCGGCATTAGGTCATTCTCTTGCTACAGAGATTGCAGATTTTCTTGTTAAGAAGAATATCCCTTTCAATCAGGCACATGAAATTAGTGGCAAATGTGTCAAACTAGCCGAAAGCAAAAATATGGAAGTTCATCAACTTAGTGCAAGTGATTTATCTTCAGTTGCTAAGGAATTAACCAGTGATGTCTTAGAAGTTCTAACAGTAAAGGCTTCGCTACTTGCTAGATCAAGTTATTCCGGTACTTCTCCAGTAAACGTTAAGACTCAAATAGGTAGAATGAATGAGAAGATTTCTGTATTAAGTAAATGGGCTAATCACAATCCAATCCCGGAGATTTCATGAGTAATCTGTGGCAAGACTTGCAATGGCGAGGTTTGATTGCTCAAAGTACCGATGAAAAAGTGCTCTCGGATTTATTGAACAATAAGTCCATTACTTTTTATATTGGTTTTGATCCAACAGCTCCTAGTTTGCATTTAGGAAATTTAATGCAAATTCTTTTTGCCAAAAGACTGCAATTGGCAGGACATAAACCTTTGGCATTAGTTGGTGGAGCAACTGGACTAATTGGGGATCCTAAGGAATCTGGTGAAAGAAACCTAAACGAAGAAGAAATAGTTATTACTTGGACAGAAAATATCGCCAAGCAATTAGTAAAATACTTTGATTTTTTTGGCAACAATAAATGCGATGTGGTGAATAACTTTGACTGGACATCCAAACTAGATGCAATATCTCTGTTAAGAGATTTAGGTAAACATTTCAGCATTAATCGTATGTTGGAACGAGAAGCAGTTTCTGCTCGATTAAATGCATCTGGAATTTCCTATACCGAATTTTCTTATGCTTTGTTACAAGCAAATGATTATCTAGAGCTACATAAAAAATATGATTGTCAATTACAAACTGGTGGAAGTGATCAATGGGGCAATATCACTGCCGGAGTTGACTTGATAAGACGTGTTGAAGCTAAATCCGTTCATGCTTTAACAACTCCTTTGATGGTCAAAGCAGATGGAAATAAGTTCGGTAAGACTGAAGCTGGAACAATTTGGTTATCACCAGAATTAACTTCTCCATATGCCTTCTACCAATTCTGGCTCAATACAGATGACAGAGATATCGCAACTTTATTGAAGTATTTTAGCTTTGCATCAAAAGAAATCATTGAAGATTTGATATCTAAATCCAAAACTGATGCAGCATCACGCGAAGCGCAAAAATATTTGGCAAGTGAATTAACATCACTTGTTCATAGTAAAGAACAATGTGATCAAGTTATACTTGCTTCACAAGCTTTATTTGGTCAAGGTGAATTAAAAGATATTAGTAAAGATATTTTGATCGCTGCTCTTAGTGAAGCCGGTTTAACTAAAATTAAAACAAGTGAAGAATTGCCAAATATTTTAGAAATCTTGCAACAAACTAATCTGTGTGATTCAAAAAGTGCTGCAAAAAGAACTGTCGAAGAAGGCGGAGCATATATAAATAATGAAAGAATCTCAGATTTGAACTGGAAACCGAACAAATCAGACCTAATTCATGGATCTCTTTTGGTTGTGCGTAGAGGGAAAAAAGTTATGGCTGGGGTAGAAATAGGGGGCTGATATTGCCCTCCAAAAAATCATCTAGTAAGTTAGGTAATTGTCGCTGTAAAACCACAAGGTTGGATTTACTGCTTTTCTCGCACTTAGGTCGGTTTAGACCCTGAAGGCCCAGTTTTTGGGTTTTTAGTCCAGCGAGATTAGTTAAGACAAAGCCGCAAAGAAAGCTCGGGAGAGCCTATTTGATGCGCGCCTGCAACTTGAGAACTCAACAGTGTGCCGAGAAAGTCAATATCAATAACCCCGTTTATGGGGGTACTTAGTGTGCCCGCATAACGGTATGAAATTCCTTTGGTTAGACAAATTTATAAGCATTTCAGCTTATTTTCTTGTCGCTAGAGATCAATCTCAAAGTTTCAACGGAGAGTTTGATCCTGGCTCAGGACGAACGCTGGAGGCGTGCTTAACACATGCAAGTCGAACGATGAAGTGGAGCTTGCTCCACGGATTAGTGGCGAACGGGTGAGTAACACGTGAATAACCTGCCCTCAATTTCGGAATAACCCAGGGAAACCTGGGCTAATACCGGATACGTAAACCTGTGGCATCACATGGTTTTGGAAAGTTTTTCGATTGAGGATGGATTCGCGGCCTATCAGCTTGTTGGTGAGGTAATGGCTCACCAAGGCGACGACGGGTAGCCGGCCTGAGAGGGTGGACGGCCACACTGGGACTGAGACACGGCCCAGACTCCTACGGGAGGCAGCAGTGGGGAATATTGCGCAATGGACGAAAGTCTGACGCAGCGACGCCTCGTGAGGGACGAAGGTCTTCGGATTGTAAACCTCTTTCAGCAGGGACGAAGCGAAAGTGACGGTACCTGCAGAAGAAGCACCGGCTAACTATGTGCCAGCAGCCGCGGTAATACATAGGGTGCAAGCGTTGTCCGGATTTATTGGGCGTAAAGAGTTCGTAGGCGGTTTTTCGCGTCGGATGTGAAAACTCAGGGCTCAACCCTGAGCCTGCATTCGATACGGGAAGACTCGAGGACGGCAGGGGAGACTGGAACTTCTGGTGTAGCGGTGGAATGCGCAGATATCAGAAAGAACACCAATGGCGAAGGCAGGTCTCTGGGCCGATCCTGACGCTGAGGAACGAAAGCGTGGGGAGCAAACAGGATTAGATACCCTGGTAGTCCACGCCGTAAACTATGGACGCTAGGTGTGGGGGACATTCCACGTTCTCTGCGCCGCAGCTAACGCATTAAGCGTCCCGCCTGGGGAGTACGACCGCAAGGTTAAAACTCAAAGGAATTGACGGGGGCCCGCACAAGCAGCGGAGCATGCGGCTTAATTCGATGCAACGCGAAGAACCTTACCTAGGCTTGACATGCATTGAAAACTGTTAGAGATAACAGGTCCGCAAGGGCTTTGCACAGGTGGTGCATGGCTGTCGTCAGCTCGTGTCGTGAGATGTTGGGTTAAGTCCCGCAACGAGCGCAACCCTCGTCTTGTGTTGCCAACAGGTAATGCTGGGAACTCACAAGAGACTGCCGGGGTCAACTCGGAGGAAGGTGGGGACGACGTCAAGTCATCATGCCCCTTATGTCTAGGGCTGCACGCATGCTACAATGGCCGATACAAAGGGCTGCGATACCGCAAGGTGGAGCGAATCCCATAAAGTCGGTCTCAGTTCGGATTGAGGTCTGCAACTCGACCTCATGAAGTTGGAGTTGCTAGTAATCGCGGATCAGCAACGCCGCGGTGAATACGTTCCCGGGCCTTGTACACACCGCCCGTCACGTCACGAAAGTCGGTAACACCCAAAACCAGTGGTCCAACCGTAAGGGGGAAGCTGTCTAAGGTGGGATCGGTGATTGGGACGAAGTCGTAACAAGGTAGCCGTACCGGAAGGTGCGGCTGGATCACCTCCTTTCTAAGGAGCACATAAGAACCATTCTGGTTCGTATGAATAAACATAACTCTCTACATAACGTTTAGGGTTATAGTTTGCTCACAAAAGTGGAAAATTGAACTTTCTCTGGCACGCTGTTGGGTCCTGAAGCGGCAGTCGCGATAAGCGATTAGCAACTTCAATTGGACCGTAAAAAGTCCGATTACGGACTTAGTTTCTTCAAACTGATCATCAAATGACGATTAAGTGAGGGCTAAAAACTAAGGACCGATCGTAACTTGAGAACTGCATAGAGGACGCGAGCATCTTTCTTTAACAAGGTTTTACATATTTAGATCGTGACAACAAGCTACTAAGAGCGCACGGCGAATGCCTTGGCACTAAGAGCCGATGAAGGACGTAGGAATCTGCGATAAGCCCCGGGGAGCTGATAACCAAGCTGTAATCCGAGGATTTCCGAATGGGGGAACCCGACTGGAGTTATGTCCAGTTACCACTGTTTGAACACATAAAACAGATGGAGGACACGTGGGGAAGTGAAACATCTCAGTACCCACAGGAAGAGAAAACAAATAGTGATTCCGTTAGTAGTGGCGAGCGAAAGCGGATGAGCCTAAACCAAAATTGCGTGATAGCTAACAGGCGTTGCAGTTTTGGGGTCGTGGGACTCGATAGCAGGATCTGTTAATCCTGCAAGAAGTAAGAAACTCGATAAATAGACGAAGAACGTGGGAAAGTTCGGGAGACAAGGTAAAACCCCTGTAGTCGAAATTTATCGAACTTCTTTTGAGTATCCCAAGTAATACGGGGCCCGTGAAATCCCGTATGAATCTGTCAGGACCACCTGATAAGGCTAAATACTACTTAGTGACCGATAGTGAATCAGTACCGTGAGGGAATGGTGAAAAGAACCCCGGGAGGGGAGTGAAATAGAACCTGAAACCGTGTGCTTACAAGCCGTTGGAGCTACACCACGTAAGTGGAAGTGACAGCGTGCCTTTTGAAGAATGAGTCTGCGAGTTAGTGGTATGTGGCGAGGTTAACCCGTGAGGGGAAGCCGTAGCGAAAGCGAGTTCGAATAGAGCGAATTAGTCGCATGCCCTAGACCCGAAGCGAGGTGATCTAACCATGAGCAGGTTGAAGCGCGGGTAAGACCGCGTGGAGGACCGAACCCACCAATGTTGAAAAATTGGGGGATGACTTGTGGTTAGGGGTGAAAGGCCAATCAAACTTCGTGATAGCTGGTTCTCTCCGAAATGCATTTAGGTGCAGCGTCGCGTATTTCTTGGTGGAGGTAGAGCACTGAATTGCCGAGGGGCCCGAAAGGGTTACCAACGTAAATCAAACTCCGAATGCCATTAAGTAAAGCGCGGCAGTGAGACTGTGGGGGATAAGCTTCATAGTCGAGAGGGAGACAACCCAGATCAACAACTAAGGTCCCAAAGAGTGTGCTAAGTGGTAAAGGATGTGGAGTCGCATAGACAACCAGGATGTTGGCTTAGAAGCAGCCACCATTAAAAGAGTGCGTAATAGCTCACTGGTCAAGTAATTCCGCGCCGACAATTTAACGGGGCTCAAGCACATCACCGAAGTTATGGCATCAAATCATGTATCAGGCCTTCGTGGTCCAGATGATTTGTTGGGTAGGAGAGCGTCGTGTGGCTAGCGAAGCGGCGGTGTAAACCAGCCGTGGAAGCCACACGAGTGAAAATGCAGACATGAGTAGCGAATGACGGGTGAGAAACCCGTCCGCCGAATGACCAAGGGTTCCAGAGTCAAGCTAATCTGCTCTGGGTAAGTCGGGCCCTAAGGCGAGGCCGACAGGCGTAGTCGATGGACAACGGGTTGATATTCCCGTACCCGTGACAATTCGCCAATGCTGAATTAGTAATGCTAAGGACTCTAAGTTGGAGAAGCCTTCGGGTGGATCTGATGGTGATTCCGAACCAAGCTATTAGTAGGCAAGCAATGGGGTGACGCAGGAAGGTAGTCCAACCCGGGCGATGGTTGT
>BJFU01000005.1:6528-44413 GCA_014190035.1 Actinomycetes bacterium
AAGGGTTCCAGAGTCAAGCTAATCTGCTCTGGGTAAGTCGGGCCCTAAGGCGAGGCCGACAGGCGTAGTCGATGGACAACGGGTTGATATTCCCGTACCGGTTTTGTTGCGCCAATATTGAACCCAATAATGCTAAGTGTTTGAACCTGGGAGCAATCTCAGCGGATGGCACGACCCAGTTTGGTAGTAGATAAGCAAAGGAGTGACGCAGGAAGGTAGCCCATCCCGGGCGATGGTTGTCCCGGGGTAAGGATGTAGGTGGGTGTGTAGGCAAATCCGCACACTAATACTGAGATCTGACGCCGAGGCGTAAGCCGAAGTGGGTAATCCTATGCTGCCGAGAAAAGCTTCTAGCAAGTGACAAATCCGCCCGTACCCGAAACCGACACAGGTGGTCAGGTAGAGAATACTAAGGCGATCGAGCAAACCGTAGTTAAGGAACTCGGCAAAATGCCCCCGTAACTTCGGGAGAAGGGGGGCCTTGAATTGTGTAGGGATTTACTCCCGAAGCAGTTCATGGCCGCAGAAACAAGGCCCAAGCGACTGTTTAACAAAAACACAGGTCCGTGCGAAGTAGTAACACGATGTATACGGACTGACGCCTGCCCGGTGCTGGAAGGTCAAGGGGACGGGTTAAGGAGTAATCCTGAAGCTCAGAACTTAAGCCCCAGTAAACGGCGGTGGTAACTATAACCATCCTAAGGTAGCGAAATTCCTTGTCGGGTAAGTTCCGACCTGCACGAATGGCGTAACGACTTGGGCGCTGTCTCAACTATGGACTCGGCGAAATTGCAGTACGAGTAAAGATGCTCGTTACGCGTGGAAGGACGGAAAGACCCCGGGACCTTTACTATAACTTGGTATTGGCGGTCGATTCGGATTGTGTAGCATAGGTGGGAGACTTTGAAGCAGGGACGCCAGTTCTTGTGGAGTCGAAAATTGAAATACCACTCTGTTCGTATTGGCTGTCTAACCTCGATCCATAATCTGGATTAGGGACAGTGCCTGGCGGGTAGTTTAACTGGGGCGGTTGCCTCCCAAAAAGTAACGGAGGCGCTCAAAGGTTCCCTCAGCCTGGTTGGTAATCAGGTGTTGAGTGTAAGTGCACAAGGGAGCTTGACTGCGAGACCGACGGGTCGAGCAGGGACGAAAGTCGGAACTAGTGATCCGGCACCGGCAAGTGGAAGCGGTGTCGCTCAACGGATAAAAGGTACCCCGGGGATAACAGGCTGATCTTCCCCAAGAGTCCACATCGACGGGATGGTTTGGCACCTCGATGTCGGCTCGTCGCATCCTGGGGCTGGAGTAGGTCCCAAGGGTTGGGCTGTTCGCCCATTAAAGCGGTACGCGAGCTGGGTTCAGAACGTCGTGAGACAGTTCGGTCCCTATCCTCCACGCGCGAAAGAGTTTTGAGAGGACCTGTCTCTAGTACGAGAGGACCGAGATGGACGAACCTCTGGTGTGCCAGTTGTCCTGCCAAGGGCATGGCTGGTTGGCCACGTTCGGACGAGATAACCGCTGAAAGCATCTAAGCGGGAAGCTCACCTCAAGATGAGAACTCTCACAGGGTTAACCTGGTAAGACCCCCAGAAGATGACTGGGTTGATAGGCCGGATGTGGAAGCGCAGCAATGCGTGGAGCTGACCGGTACTAATAGGTCGAGGGCTTGTTTTCACAAACTTCTAATTATGTATTTCCTTTTAAAGGAAGTACTCGCGTCCTCTATGCGGTTTTCGAGTTATGTATTGGTTATTTATCCGATACACAACTCAATAAAGTTACGGTGATCATGGCGAGAGGGAAACGCCCAGCTCCATTCCGAACCTGGAAGCTAAGCCTCTCAGCGCCGATGGTACTTCTCGGGAGACCGGGTGGGAGAGTAGGACGTTGCCGGACATATAAAAATATCCACCTGTAAAAAGGTGGATATTTTGTTTTATAAACCTGCTTAGATTGTTTTTAACACATACATAGATAAGGATGTAATTTCTTCATGGATGAATTAAAAGTTCCAGATGAAATTACTGGGAAAGAATTAGCACCGGAAATTAAAGCTGAATTAAGAACTTTGCCTGAAGGCTTAGCACTTTTTGTGTCCAGACATTTAGTTGCAGCTGGAGAATATGTTGATACAGATCCTGAATTAGCACTTAAACATGCAAAGGAAGCAAATGTTGCAGCAGCTTCTCGTTTAGCAATTGTCAGAGAAGCAGTTGGTGTAACTGCTTATCACGCTGGAGATTTTAAACTAGCACTATCAGAATTGCGAACTGCTCGAAGAATTAGTGGTCGTCCCGATTCATTAGCAATGATTGCAGATTGTGAAAGAGCACTGGGTAGACCTGAAAAATCTGTCGAGTGTGGAAACGAAAAAGACTTACACAAGATGGATAGAGCTGATTATCACGAACTAATGCTGGTAATAGCTGGAGCAAGACAGGATTTAGGTCAAGTTGATGCAGGACTGGCATTAGCAAAAATACCTGAATTTAACACAGGAAAACCAGCAGAATCTGTGGCAAGACTCAGATTTGTTTATGCTAAAACACTTAAAGATTTAGGCAGAGATGAAGAATCTCAAACGTGGTTTAAAAAAACAGTTGAAATAGATCCAAATGATTTCACTGGTGCTAAAGAATTTTTGGCAAAATAATGGCATTAATTGATTCCTATGATTGTGTGCTACTAGATCTTGATGGGGTTGTTTACTTAGGGAAAACTCCTATAGAAAATGCAGTTAAAACGATCAAAGAATTACAGTCAAGAAAAGTTAATATTGCAGTCATTACAAATAATGGTTCAGTTACCGCAAAAAGTGTTAGTAAGTGGATGAAAGATTTTGGTTTAGATTTAAAAGCGTCTTCTATCGTGACTAGTTCTCAAACTCTATGTTGGTATCTCAAAGAAAATTATCCTAAATCAAGCAAGGTTTTAGTAGTCGGTAGTGAGGGATTAAAAAAATCTGTCACTGATGCAGGATTCAAAGTCGTCACGAAGGCTGATAAAGAGCCGGTAGTTGTGGTTAATGGAATTGATGCAGATATTGCACAAAAAGATTTAGCTGAAATGTGTTATGCCATAAGTAAAGGTGTGCCTTGGGTTTCTACCAATGGTGATTACACCTTTCCCACTGAAAAAGGTTTAGCTCCTGGAAATGGTGCTTTCAATGCTTTGATCACTTCAATTACTGGAAAAAGTCCATTGTTAATGGGCAAACCTGAACCTCACATGTTTAAACAAGCAGCAGAATTATTTGCCAGCAAGAACCCGATAGTGGTGGGAGATCGTCTAGACACTGATATTCAAGGAGCAAACAAGGCAGGATTTAAGTCCATGTGTGTTTTGACTGGAGTAAGTGACATGGCCCAGATCCAGCAAGCACCTTTGTCCACAGCCCCGACTTATGTCGGAAAAGACTTGAGCGCTCTCATCGATAACAACTATTTAGTAAGTTGGTAGTCATGGAAAACACATTTGAACCAGAAATAGCCCAAAATCATCAATCAGAATTATCTCTTGGCGCTCTTAAACCAATCATCCCAAGTGGTGATGGTCGAGTAGATGGTGCAACTGAAAGATTAAATGAATTAACAAATTTGCCTGCCATTGAACACGTGGCAGTTTATGAAGACGTGCATCGTCGTTTGCATGATGCCTTAACCGATAACTCAGAGTGACACTTAACAGATTAGATCAAGAATTAGTCAGGCGAGGTTTAGCTAGATCTCGCGAAGTTGCCATTGAATTAATTAACTCAGGCTCTGTCTTAGTAGATCACGTTCCAGCTCTTAAACCTGACAGAAGAGTAAATAATGAAGTTTCAATTGTTATTGAAACTGAAGTTGATCACTACGTCAGTCGTGGAGCACACAAATTAATTAGTGCTCTAGATGAATGGTCAGAAGTTAATGTTGAGAATCAAGTTTGTTTGGATGCAGGATCTTCCACAGGCGGCTTTAGCCAGGTCCTTTTAGAAAGAAAAGCTGCGAAAGTTTTTTGCGTTGATGTTGGTTATGGCCAACTTGCTTGGGAAGTAAGAAATCATCCTCAAGTAGTTGTTATGGAAAGAACCAATATTCGAAATATGCCAGCTGAAACATTGCAACCTGTGCCAAGCATTGTGGTGGCCGATTTATCTTTCATTTCACTTTCCCAAGTTCTTCCAGCTTTAATTGCTAATGCTGCATTAGATGCAGATTTTCTATTAATGGTTAAACCTCAATTTGAAGTGGGCAAAGATTCTTTAGGTGCTGGGGGAGTTGTTAGAGATCCAGAATTGCGAAGAGATGCCATTAGAAAAGTAGTCGATTCAGGTGCACAACTTGGATTAGGCTGTAACGGAGTTGTGGCTTCTGCTCTTCCAGGACCAAAGGGCAATGTTGAATACTTTGTATGGTTGAAAAAAGGCGGAGCGACAATTAGTGACAAAGAAATAGAAGACGCCATTGCCAAAGGACCTCAATCGTGAGTAACAAACCAATCGTCTTAATTCTTTTACACAATGATTCTGTTGAGGCCAATAAAATTGCAGCTCAAGTCTGTCAACAATTAAATAAAGCGCAAGTCTCAATTTGTGCTCTCGCCAGCGATAAAAAATTAGTACAAACTCAAGGCTTTGAAATTGATGAATTCATCAAAGGCAAAAGTGCCAATCCAAATCTTGCTTTAGTTTTTGGTGGAGACGGAACAATTCTTCGAGCCGTTGAAGTTACTAGAAAATCAAATATTCCAGTTTTGGGCATAAATCTTGGCCATGTTGGCTTTTTAGCTGAAGCAGAAGTTGAACACATTGAAGATGTTGTTAAAGCAATTGTTGAACATAAATGGGTGGAGGAACAAAGACTTGCCATCGAAGTAGTCGTTACAAAGGATAATGAAATAGTTTTTGAATCATTTGCGCTAAATGATGTGGCAATTGAAAAATCTGAACCTGGTCATATGTTTGATTTGATTTTAGAAATTGATGGCAAACCTGTTTCTAGATTATGGGGAGATGGCATAGTTTTGGCCACTCCAACCGGATCAACTGCTTATGCCTTTAGTGCTGGCGGTCCAGTTATTTGGCCAAGTGTTGAAGCTTTAGTTGTTGTTCCCATAAGTGCTCATGCTTTATTTGCAAAACCTTTAGTTGTTGATACAAAATCTGTTATTGCCATTGAAGTTCCTCATGATGGTGCAAATGGTCATTTAACAGCAGATGGTAGAAGAGCATTTGATTTATTCCCTGGAATGCGAATTGAAGTTAAGAAGTCAAATAATTATGTGCATTTGGCAAGATTAGGAAATGAATCTTTTTCTCAGCGTTTAGTTAAAAAGTTTCAATTACCCGTTGAGGGCTGGCGCGGAACTAATAAGCGTAAATGATTAATGATCTGCGGATTCAAAATATAGGTGTAATTGAAGACGTCTCACTAGAGATGTCTAAAGGTTTCACAGTATTAACTGGTGAAACCGGTGCTGGAAAAACAATGATCCTCACGGCTTTTCAAATGGTAATTGGTGAAAAAGTTGATAGCAATCTAGTTCGAGCAAATGAAAAAACAGCAATTGTTGAAGCATTTATACAAGTTCCTGATGACAAAGAGATTAGAAATCGTTTAGAAGAGCTAGATATTTCTATTGAAGATGGTGGAACTCAACTAAGTAGAACCATTGCTCGTGAGGGTAGGGGAAAGATAATTCTGGGGGGAAGATCAATTCCTAATTCAGCACTAGAAGAACTCACCCAAAATTCAATCACAATTCATGGTCAAGGTGACCAAGTTTTGTTGAATAAATCTTCTTACCAACGTGAATTAATTGATCAGTTCGCTGGAGAAAAGCATCAGAATCAACTAATTTCATATCAAGCAGAATTTACCAAATTCACCATTCTGAAAAAGAAATTAGAAGAATTAAAAAAGGCGGGAACGCAGAATGCCCTTCGCATCTCTCAACTCCAAGAATCGGTCAAAGAGTTAACTGAAGCAAATCTAGAAATTGACGAAGAAATCACCATCACCGAAAGAATTAACCTGATTAACAACAGTGAAGATATCTTTGAGTCACTGGCTTTGGCAGATAAATTGCTAAATGGTGGGGAAGATTCAGCTAGTTCAATATCTAACTCGATTAATCAGGCCCGCAAATCTTTAGATTCAGCAGCTGCTAAAAGTGAGAGAATTGCATCTTTGCGAGATCAGATAGCAAACCTTGAAATAGAAATTTCTTCAGTTGCAAGAGATGTAAATCGGGATTTGGCCTCATTAGATAGAGATCCAGCCACAATAGACAAATTAGAGTCCAGAAGAGCACTCATTAAAAAACTTTTAGTCAAATACGGTCCAACTTCTAAAGAAGCTATAGAAAAAATAGCAATCTTTACCAGTGAACTAGCGGAGAATGAAGATCTTCCTACTGCAATCTCAAATGTTGAGAAAGAATTAGTTTCAGTGATTAAAGATTTATCTTCAATTGGTCAATCGCTTCATGATAATCGTGTTAAAGCCGCTACTGATATATCCAAATCTATAGAGAAAGAATTGAAATCACTTTCCATTCCAAATGCTCGATTTCAGGTTGGAATTGAAACCAGTGAGGATCCTCAAGGGTTGAGCATAAAACTTGATGGAAAAAATCAAACATTGCATTTTGATAATTACGGTGTTGATCAAATCACTTTTGAATTTTCAGCAAACCCAGGCCAGCCACTTCGTCCTATCTCAAAAGTGGCAAGTGGGGGTGAAATGTCTCGCATCATGTTAGCTATTGAATTGGTTTTCTCACAAAGTGTTGCTGCAAAAACTATGATCTTTGATGAAGTTGATGCCGGCATTGGTGGAGCAGCCGCAATTGAAGTTGGCAAGCGTTTACAAGCACTGGCAAAGCATCATCAGATTGTCGTTGTCACTCATCTTCCTCAAGTTGCTGCTTTTGCTGATAAACATTTAAAGGTTGAAAAATCTGCCTCAGGAAATGTCACTACATCAAGTGTTACCGAACTTGACCAGAAGGCACGAGTCACAGAAATAGCTCGGATGATGGCAGGAATCGAAGACTCAACCTCAGCGCTAGAACACGCACGCGAACTCCTGGAGATGTCTAACAGCAAGTCGTTATAGGATGTAATCCCGTGGGGTTAAGGTTTCTTAACTTTCATAAAAATTCTTACCACGGGAGTCAAATTGTCAGCCGGAACTGTAAAACATATCTTCGTTACCGGTGGTGTCGCCTCTTCTCTTGGTAAAGGTCTTACTGCTTCTTCATTAGGAAACTTATTAGTTTCTCGCGGCTTAAAAGTAACAATGCAAAAACTTGATCCTTATTTGAATGTTGATCCAGGAACTATGAATCCTTTTCAACACGGTGAAGTGTTTGTCACTGAAGATGGTGGCGAAACAGATTTAGATGTTGGTCATTATGAAAGATTTCTAGATGTTGAATTATCAAAATCAGCAAATGTTACAACTGGTCAAGTTTATTCAAGTGTTATTGCCAGAGAAAGACGCGGAGAATATTTAGGAGATACCGTTCAAGTTATTCCTCACATTACAAATGAAATTAAAGGTCGAATTAGAGGAATGGCGTCAGCTGATGTTGATGTAGTCATCACTGAAATTGGTGGCACTGTTGGAGATATTGAATCATTACCGTTTTTAGAAGCTGTTAGACAAATTCGTCATGAAATAGGACGAGAAAATACTTTCTTCTTACACGTAAGTTTATTGCCATATATTGGTCCATCTGGAGAACAAAAAACTAAACCAACTCAACACAGTGTTGCCTCAATGAGAAGTATTGGTTTACAGCCTGACGCAATTGTGCTTCGTTCAGATCGTGAAGTTCCAGATCATATTAAGAAAAAGATTTCGATGATGTGTGACGTCGACCAAGAAGGTGTTGTGGCAGCAGTTGATGCACCAAGTATTTATGACATTCCTCGAGTGCTACATCGTGAAGGATTAGACGCATTTGTAATTAGAAGATTGGGTTTGCCTTTTAGAGATGTTAATTGGAAGAGTTGGGATGCACTTCTAGAACGAGTTCATAAACCAGCTCATGAAGTAACAGTTGGTTTAGTTGGGAAATACATAGATCTTCCAGATGCATATTTGTCAGTATCCGAAGCTCTACGTGCTGGCGGTTTTGCAAACAATGCACGAGTAACTATCAAATGGGTTGCCTCAGATGATTGCGAAACTCCTGAAGGTGCTGCAAAAGTCTTAAAGGATGTTGATGCAGTTTTGGTTCCAGGTGGTTTTGGAGTAAGAGGAATCGAAGGAAAACTTGGCGCTTTAACTTACACTCGCAAAAATAAGATTCCAACTTTAGGGATTTGCTTAGGATTGCAATGCATGGTTATTGAATTTGCTCGAGAAGTTGCCTCAATGCCTGGAGCCTCATCTTTGGAATTTGATTCAGACACTGCTTATCCCGTAATTGCCACAATGGCTGATCAAGTTGAAATTGTTAATGGCAAAAAAGATATGGGCGCATCAATGCGCTTAGGAAGTTTTCCAGCACATTTGAAAGCTAATTCAATTGTCCATGAAGTGTATGGAGCAAGTGTCATAAATGAAAGACATCGTCACAGATATGAAGTTAACAATGAATATCGCGACAAGTTATCTGAACAAGGTTTGATTTTCTCAGGATTATCACCTGATGGGAAACTTGTTGAGTTTATTGAACTTGATAAAAAGGATCACCCATACTATGTCGCAACCCAAGCCCATCCTGAATTTAAATCAAGACCGACAAAAGCTCATCCTTTGTTCGAAGGATTAGTCAAAGCCGTGCTTAATTCACGATAAATTTGGAATTAGCCAAATAAGCCGTAATATAGTTTGTTGGTAGGAAAATTAAAGGAGACCATTAATTGTTAGTAGGCGTACCTAAGGAAATTAAGAATCACGAATATCGTGTAGCAATTACTCCTGCTGGAGTTGTAGAACTTATCAAAAATGGTCATCAAGTAATCGTTGAAAAAAATGCTGGAATCGGCTCTGCTATATCCGATAGCGAATATGAAAAAGCAGGCGCAAAAATTCTAAGCACCGCAGATGAAATCTGGGCGCAAGCCGATCTAATTTTGAAAGTTAAAGAACCAATTACAGTGGAATATCCCAAAATGCGTAAAGGTCAAATCCTATTCACCTATCTGCATTTAGCAGCTTCAAAAGATTGTACTGATGCATTAATCAAATCTGGTACAACAGCTATTGCCTATGAAACTGTTGAAACCGAAAATAGAGCATTGCCATTACTTGCTCCCATGTCTGAAGTTGCTGGAAGACTTGCACCACAAGTAGGTGCACATTCACTATTGAAATTTCAAGGTGGTCGAGGATTGCTTTTAGGAGGAGTTCCAGGAGTTAAAAAAGGAAACGTAGTAATTATTGGTGGGGGAGTTTCAGGACTACACGCTGCAACAATTGCTTTGGGATTTGAAGCAAACGTCACTATTTTAGATTTAAATGTTGAGAGATTAAAAGAATTGGATTTGATTTTTGATGGAAAAGTTCAAACTTTAGTTTCAAACGCATATGAAATTGAAAGATGTGTTCTAGAAGCAGATTTAGTAATAGGTGCGGTCTTGGTTCCAGGGGCAAAAGCACCAAAGCTTGTATCAAATGAACTTGTGAAAAGAATGAAACCAGGATCAGTTCTAGTTGATATTGCAATTGATCAAGGTGGATGTTTTGAAGATTCCAAAGCAACTACACACGATGATCCAACTTATAAAATTCATAACTCAATCTTTTATTGCGTCGCCAATATGCCAGGATCTGTTCCAAATACTTCAACTTATGCATTAACAAATGTGACCATGCCTTACGCCAAAGCCATTGCTAATAAAGGTTGGAAGAAAGCAATTGCTGATGATAAGTCCTTGAGATTGGGATTGAATGTTCATGAAGGTTTAATCACATACAAAGCAGTGGCCGATGCGTTTAATTTGGAATACACTCCAGCGGAGAAATTAATATCTGCATAATGAAATTAGATCAGGCCTTAAAGCTTTATCTGAATCATTTATCGGTAGAAAGAAATCTTGCTAAGAACTCTCTTGAGTCCTATGCACGAGATCTTCGCTCATATGTAGAGCACTTTGAACAGAAATTTGTATCCAAATCCATTCAAGAAAACGATATCCAAGAATTCTTGAACTCTAAAAGATCTGATCATTCTGAAGCATCGATCACCAGATTAATTGCATCAATTAGAGGATTTCATAAATTCTTGATGCAAGAAGAAATACTGGATGACAATCCCGCTCAATACTTAAGTGTTGGTTCCAAATCTTTGCGACTTCCTAAAACAATTTCAAGTGATCAGATGAATAGAATTATTGACTCAATCAAGGGAGAAGACCCAAATACTACTAGAGACAAACTCATCTTTGAATTCTTATACGGCACAGGAGCTAGAATTTCAGAATTAGTTAACACTGATTTAGATGATATTGATGTTGAATCAAACATAATTAAGATTCGTTTCGGTAAAGGATCAAAGCAAAGAATTGTGCCACTAGGTAAATCTCTTAAAAAAGCAATCAATGACTATTTGACCAGGAGTAGAAATTCATTAGTGAATGCAAAAAAACCAAATAATGCTTTAATCCTGAACTCAAAAGGTGGGCGCTTAACGCGTCAAAGTATTTGGGAAGTTGTTAACCGAGTTTCTATTCAAAACAAGATCGAAGATTTGACACCCCATTCATTAAGACATGCTTTTGCGACCCATTTATTAGAAGGTGGCGCAGATGTACGCGTGGTACAGGAGTTACTTGGACACAGTTCGGTAAACACCACACAGATTTACACTCACATCACTGTTGAAAGATTGAGAGAAGTTTTCTCCGAAACACATCCTCGAGCACGCAATTAATCAATTGGAGTTGACGCTTTAGGTAATAGAGTTCTCGCGTAGGCTTAAACCAATAAGCCCAGCCGGGTCGGCTGTGCAGAAAGCAAGGTTTCAAAGTGGCAAGTACCTCTGTAAAAGATGATGGTTCTCGAATACCTAAAGGTCAAAAAGTTGCCACAGATTTTGATATCCCAAAACCTTTAATAAAGCACGGTCCTGCCCGAATCATTTCGATGGTGAACCAAAAAGGTGGGGTTGGAAAAACAACCAGCACCATTAATTTGGGTTCTGCCTTAGCTGGTTATGGCAGAAAAGTTTTACTAGTTGATTTTGATCCGCAAGGTGCTTTATCTGTTGGTCTAGGAATTCCTGTTTACCAATTGGAAAAAACCCTAAGACATGTTCTAGTAGGCGAACAGATTCCTGCCCGAGATGTTTTAGTAAAAACTCAAGTTACAAATCTAGATTTGTTGCCATCAAATATTGAATTATCTGCTGCTGAATTGGAATTAGTCAGCGAAGTAGGCCGAGAACATGTCTTGAAAAGTGCACTTCGACCTTTGGTTGATGAATACGATTACATAATTATTGATTGCCAACCTTCCCTTGGTTTGTTAACTGTAAATGCCTTAGCAGCGTCTGAAGGTTGCGTCGTGCCATTGGAAACCGAATACTTTGCTCTAAGAGGTTTAGCGTTACTTACTCAAACAATTGAAAAGATCAAGGGCAGAATTAATCCTGATTTAAAGATCATTGGTATTTTGCCAACAATGTATGACCCAAGAACTGTGCACGGTCGAGAAGTATTAGAAAGAGTTGAAGAAGCATTCGGCGATAAAGTTTTTGAAACCGTAATTGCTCGAACTGTGAAATTTCCTGAAACCACTGCAGCTGGTTCTCCAATCACAGAGTACGCACCTAATTCGTCTGCCTCAAAAGCGTACAAACGCTTAGCTCGAGAAGTGATCGCCAAACTTTCATGACAATTACTTCAACACAACCGATAATTCGTGAGAATTCGGTAGATAAGTTCAATGTCAAATTAAATCAATTTGAAGGTCCTTTTGACCTTTTACTTTCTTTAATTGCCAAACATGAATTAGAAGTAACGGTACTTTCTCTTCATATAGTTACTGATGACTTTTTGCAATACATCAAAAACCAAGGAAGTGAATGGGATCTTGATGAGGCAACCGAGTTCTTAGTAATCGCAGCTACACTTCTAGATTTAAAAACAGCAAGACTGCTTCCTTCAGGAGAAGTTGAAGACGAAGAAGATATTGCAAGACTTGAAGCAAGAGACTTGCTGTTCGCACGATTAATGCAATACAAAGCATTCAAAGATGTCTCTTTTTGGTTGAATGATCAGTTATCAATTGAATCAAAGAGATTTGCCAGATCTGTTTCTCTTGAACCTCAATTTGCTAACCTTTTGCCAGAAGTTCTCTTGGGTCTAGGTCCAAATGAATTAGCTCGATTAGCCGCCAAAGCTATGGAAGTTAAAACCATTCCTTCTATTTCATTGTCACATTTGCATGCACCAGCAGTAAGCGTTAGGGAACAAGCCGGAATCATTGTTGAACGATTACGAAGAGTAGGCGCAACAACTTTTAGATCTTTGATAAGTGGCGTGGAAGTTTCTGTTGTTGTAGCGAGATTTTTAGCCATTTTAGAGTTATTCAGAGAATCACAAATTACTTTAGAACAGGAAAGCCCATTAGCAGATCTATATATTAGATGGGTTGGAGCTGAGCAAGGCGAAATTGAATTAACAGACGAATTTGATTCTGATACAAAATTAAGTCTGGTTAAAGATGTTGAAATTGAGGAGGTGCTAGATGGAGAATGAAACTGAAGTTAATGAAACAATTATTGATGAAGTTCCATCAATTGGAGCACCATCATTAAAAGCTGGCATCGAAGCAATTTTATTAGTAGTAGATGAACCGGTTACTGCAATTACTTTGGCACAAATTACCAACTCTCCTGAAATAGAAGTTCTTAAGACCCTTAAAAGTATTCAGAAAGAGTTTGACTCTCGTGAAGGTGGAATTACACTAAGAGAAATCGCTGGCGGTTGGCGTTTTTACACCAATGAACATAGCGGTGAAGTTGTTGAAAGATTTCTGAAAGACGGACAAACTGCAAGATTAACTCAGGCATCCTTAGAAACTTTGGCTGTAATTGCTTACAAACAACCTGTATCTCGTGGAAGAGTTGCTGCAATTAGAGGAGTAAACGTTGATGGAGTTGTAAGAACTCTGCTCAATAGAGGCTTAATTGAAGAGGCAGGATCAGATAACGAATCTCAAGCAGTGCTATACAAAACCACTCCTTATTTCTTAGAAAGAGTGGGTATTGCAAATCTTGAAGAATTGCCACCAGTAGCAGATTACTTACCTAATATGGCTGCCCTTGATTCAATCATCGACGAATCGATTATCTAATCATGCAAAATCAAGAAGGAATTCGTCTACAAAAAGTGCTAGCTGCAGCCGGAGTTGGCAGTAGAAGATCGTGTGAAGAATTAATTGAACAAGGTCGCGTTGCAGTAAATGGAATTAAAGTTAATGAACAGGGAAGAAGAGTTAACCCTGCAATTGATCTCATAACAGTTGATGGAGATCCAATTGCTGCAGCTGCAGGATTTATTGTTATTGCCCTAAATAAACCAAGTGGTGTGGTTACGACCATGAAAAGGGAAGATGAACGTGCCACAGTGGCAGATTACGTAGCAAATAGAAGTGATCGCTTATTCCATGTTGGAAGACTAGATGCAGATACTGAAGGTCTAATTTTACTAACTAACGATGGCAATCTGGCTCATGGTTTAACCCATCCATCTTCTGAAGTAAATAAGATTTATCTAGCTCGTATAAAGGGAGCTGTAACTAAAACTGAAATTTCAGCACTCACCACAGGAATTGAACTATCTGATGGATTTGCCAAAGCTGACACTGTATCAATCGTTGGAGCAACTCCTGGTGAAACCGCAATTGAAATATCTTTGCATGAAGGAAGAAACAGAGTAATTAGAAGAATGTGTGAACACATCGGTCATGAAGTTATCCAACTAGTTCGTGTTCAATTTGGACCAATCAAGTTAGGCGATATGAAGTTAGGCAAAACTAGAGTTCTCAATCACACCGAAGTAGGTAGTTTGTATCGAGCTGCGCAATTAGTCAAAGATGAGGCAGCCTTATGAGATTGATTGGTATTCGTGGAGCGACAATGCTTCAAAAAAATGATGTAGTTGAAATGAAAGCAGCCGTCATTGAATTACTTAAAGAATCTCTAGATAAGAATAATGTTAAAAATGAACACTTAGTAAGCATTATTTTCACCACTACAGAAGATTTAAATTGTGCATTTCCTGCAGCTTCTGCTCGAGAAATTGGTCTTGGAGATGTACCTCTTCTTTGCTCCAAGGAGATAGATGTTCCAGGTGCTCCAAAATTAGTGGTAAGAATTCTTATTCACACATATTCAGATTTAGATAGAAAAGATGTTACTCACATATACCTGCGCGGAGCAGAAATTCTCAGACAAGATTTGGCGCAATAATGAATGCGAGTAATTTAACTCGCCCAAATATGGTTGTTGCCGTAGATGGTCCCAGTGGTTCTGGGAAGTCGAGTATAAGTAAAGAATCTGCCAATAGATTAGGTTTCAATTTTCTAGACACCGGTGCAATGTATCGATCTGTAACTTGGTTTTGTGTTACAGAGAATTTAGATGACGAAGATTTGATCATTGAGAGAATCAACAATAAAGATTTCAAATTATATATTTCTACAGATCCTCTCAAAGACCAAGTAAAAGTAAATGATGAAGATGTCTCCAAAATCATTCGTGAAGACGAAATCACTTCACGAGTAAGTCATTTTGCGGCAATGCCAAAAATTCGACAATTCTTAGTCTCCAAACAAAGGGAACTTGTGCAAGCAAGTAATAGCGGAATTATTGTTGAAGGTCGAGATATTGGCAGTGTTGTATTGCCTGAGGCCGATTTCAAAATATTCATCACTGCAAATGATGATGTTCGAGCTAAAAGACGAGCGATTCAGATTGATTCAAATGAAAATGATGTCTTAGTTGCTCAACGAAAAAGAGATTTATTGGATTCAAGTAGAAAAGTTTCACCACTTGTAATCCCAGATGGTGCAGTAATTCTTGATAATTCAGATTTAGATTTTGAACAATCTGTAGAGAAGTTCATTGAGATTGTGAGCGCAGAATAATGTCTACAGAGGAAGAACTAACAAAATCTTTAATGATTGATAGCCAGATATGGCTTACTGATGATGTCGATGACGAGGAAGTTGTTCTTGAGTTAGAGAAGCAATATGGGCTAGACGAAGATTTTCTAGATGAAATTGTTGAAGAACCACCTAAGAATCGTCCTCGAGTGGTTGTCATTGGTAGACCAAATGTTGGTAAATCAACTTTAGTGAATCGATTAATTGGAAGACGAGAAGCTGTCGTGCAAGACACTCCTGGAGTAACCCGAGATCGCATTCAATATGACGCTGAATGGAACGGAAAAGAATTCATACTTGTTGATACTGGGGGATGGTCCAGTGAAAAGACTGGTTTGATTCCTAAGATAAGCGAACAGGTTCAAATAGCAATTGATCAAGCAGATTTAATTCTCTTTATTGTTGATGCAAATGTTGGATTAACTGAGGATGATGAATCTGTCGTTAAATTAATCAGACGAAACAAAGTACCGGTAATTTTGGTTGCAAATAAAGTTGATGGGATAGAAGCCGAAGCTCAAATAGGTAATCTTTGGTCTCTTGGTTTAGGTGAACCATTTCCGGTAAGCGCACTTCACGGAAGAGGATCAGGGGATTTACTTGAATTAGTAATCCACAAAATGCCCGCTGAATCTAGAATTGTTGATCAATTAAAAGGTCCTACGAAAGTTGCTTTAATTGGAAGACCAAATGTTGGCAAAAGTAGCCTTCTTAACAAGTTAACAAAAACAAATAGATCTGTTGTTTCTGAGATTGCCGGAACAACTGTTGATCCTGTTGATGAAATTGTAATGATTAACGATGAGGCCTGGAATTTTATAGATACTGCAGGAATTAGAAGAAGAGTTAGAGAATCCTCAGGCTTTGAGTATTACGCAAGTCTTCGAACCCAAGCTGCATTAGAACGAGCAGAAATAGCGTTATTGATTTTAGAATCAAGTGAAACAATCACTGATCAGGACAGAAAACTTATCAACTTAGTCACAGAAGCAGGTCGAGCTTTAGTTCTAGTCTTTAATAAGTGGGACTTGCTGGATGAAGATAGAAGATTGATGCTTGAAAGAGAAATCGAAATGGATCTTCATAATGTTAAGTGGGCTCCTCGAGTAAATCTTTCTGCGTTAACTGGTTGGCATGTTGATCGTTTGTCGAACTCGTTGCATGCTGCATATGACGGTTGGTCGACTAGAATTGCTACTTCGAAATTAAATCAATTCATTAAAGAGTTTGTTGCCGCTAATCCTCATCCTGTTCGAGGCGGTAAGCAATCAAAGATACTTTTCGCAACTCAAATTGGCCATAAACCACCAGCATTTGCATTGTTTACTACAGGATTGATCGATGAAAGCTACACTAGATTTATTGAACGTCGCTTGAGAGAAGAATATGGTTTTATCGGATCCCCGATACATATAAAAGTTAAGATTAGAGAACGAAGAAAAAGATAATGATTAATGTTCCTAACTCTATTAGTCTTCTTCGCTTACTTCTAATTCCAGTATTTTTATGGACAGCTTTCAATGGTCAATTAGTTTCAAGTTGCCTGATCATCTTTATTGCATCATTTACCGATTGGCTTGATGGATTTGCAGCTAGAAGGCTAAATCAGTTCACCCGACTTGGACAATTATTAGATCCAATATCAGATCGTCTATACATAATTGCTTTAATTGTGGTTGTTTTTTACTTAGAACTTGCAAACATCTATATATTGTTGTTCATTTTCTTCAGAGAGCTGATTCTTTCTTTCTTAATGCTTTATTTGAAAATAAGAGGTGTGACTGGTTTACCGGTCCACTATTTGGGAAAAATGGGTGCTTTCTGTTTACTAATTGGGCTTCCAGGATTGATATTTGCAGAAGCTTTTCCTGACCAAGTAGACATTTGGTTCACCATAGGTTGGTCCTTTCTAATTTGGGGATTGTTCCTCTATGCATTTTCTGGTTATAAGTATTTCGTTCATGCGCGCCTAGTATTATCAAAATATGTCTAAAGATTCATTCTTCAAGGATGATGACTCTAAATCTATGGGTCTTTTGGCAATGTTGAATAGCGAAATTGAAACTGATGAATACACAAATCCTTCTCGACCTTTAGTTGGTAAAAAAGATCCAAAGTGGTGGATAGCAGTAGTCCTCTCATTTTCTGGACTGCTTTTCGGTACTGCGATAGCAAATACACAGCGTCAACAACCAATTCTTGAAAAGAACCGAGAAGATTTACGAACCACGATTACAAAAAATATCGATAATCTGAATAAAACTTCTGAAAATCTAAGTGCTATAAATAACGAGATTGCTCAAATCCAATCAAATACTCCCGGTCTGGATTTTCACGGAATAAGTCAAAGTAATGAATCAAATCTTCAGGTATTTTCTGGTTTAAGTTCTGTAAAAGGCGAAGGAATCGAAATTGTAATCAATGATGCTGTCAAGACTGATTCATTGGAAAGTGATGACATTGAATTAGCTCGAGTTTATGATTCAGATATTCAACTTTTAGTTAACGCACTTTGGGCAAGTGGTGCAGAATCAATATCTATTAATAAAGGACGATTAACTTCTACCAGTGCAATCCGATCTGCCGGCGATGCGATTTTAGTAAATTATCGACCATTGCTACCGCCATTTGTAATATCTGCAATAGGGGACCAAGAATTGAGAAATCGTCTGGTTAAACATCCGGACTACATTGATCTTGAATTTGTTGTGAAAACATACGGCTTAGGATTTAGTGTGTCCGATATTAAGGAAATAGAGATGATTGCAACCGGAGTAGCACTGCCAAGTCTGCAAGGCATTACAGTTGGTAACAGATCATGATTCCTGTCGTCGGCTTACTCATTGGTGTAATTGTTGGAATAATTCTAGATCCGACAGTGCCTCTTTGGATGCAACCTTATTTACCAATCGCGGTAATTGCTGCACTTGACGCTGTATTTGGTGCAATACGAGCTAACTTAGAAGATGTGTTCGACGATAAAATTTTTATTTCTTCTTTTGCAAGTAATGTTTTAATTGCGGCTGTAATTGTGTTTTTGGGGGATCAATTAGGAGTTGGAACTCAACTTTCAACAGGTGTCGTTGTTGTGTTAGCGATGCGAATATTTGCGAATGCTGCAGCGATTAGAAGAAATCTTTTCAATCGTAAATGAAAAAGAAAATATCAATCAAAACACCAGAAACTCTACAAACTCCTCAGGGTCGAAAATATCTTGCAGTCATTCTTGTTTTTCTCTTGGGAATTTTCATAACGATCGCTATCAAACAAAATGATCAACCAGAGCTACTTACCTCAGCTCGTGAAGGTGAACTAGTACTTATTTTGGATGATTTAACTAAGCAAAAAGATCTTTTGGAAGATGAATTGATTAAACAAAACCAAGTACTCGAATCCTTAAAAAATGGTTCCAATGAAGATGCTAGAAAAGCTGCCCAAGACAGAATTGATCAACTAATTCTGCTTTCAGGAACTGCTCCAGTTTCAGGTCGAGGTATTCAGGTTTTAGTCACTGGGGATCTTTACTCTGTAAATTCTTTCACCATTCTTGATACCGTTCAAGAATTACGAGACGCAGGGGCTGTAGCCATTGAAATTAATGGTGTTCGAGTTATAAACAGTACATATTTCAATGACACAAACAGTGGGATAAGTATTAATCTGACTCCTATTCGAAGCCCATACAAAATATTAGCTTTGGGAGATCCAGAAACTCTGGCAACTGCACTTAAAATTCCTGGTGGCATGAGTGAGTCAATAACAACTTCTGGAGGACAGGTAGTAATTAACCAATACCCATCTTTAGAGATACAGGCAAGTGTTCCTCTCACCACTCCGCAATATGCTGTTCCCGTAAACGAAAAATAGATAGGACCTTAAATGAATACACCTTCAGATTTGAAATACACCAAAGAACATGAGTGGGTAAAAGAAGAATCAGCAGGAGTCGTCGTTTTTGGAATTACTGATTTTGCTCAGTCAGCATTAGGAGACATAGTTTTTGCAAGCTTGCCAAAAGTAGGAACTAAATTAAACGCTGGCCAGACTTGTGGTGAAGTTGAATCAACAAAGTCGGTAAGTGATATTTATACTCCTGTTACTGGAGTTGTTAAAGAAGTCAATGAGAAACTTGCTAACAATCCTGAAATCCTAAATTCAGATCCATATGGTGCAGGTTGGATGATTAAACTCTCAGATGTCGATACAAATGAATTATCTGCTCTTTTAGATGCAGCTGGTTATCAGAAAATCACTGAAAACGCCTAACTAATAACCTCCACCTCAGGTTGACCCTTTACTTGGGTTGTCTTAGTGTTAGCAGTAGAGGCGAGGTCAATTATGAATATGGAAAATACTGGCGCAATTCCAGCCGTTTCTTCTGATACAAGTCCATTACCTGCCATTGAAGATGGTCACTTAGAAGGTTTAGAAAAGGGAAGTGCTGCACTTCTAGTTAGAAGTGGGCCACAAAGAAATCAAAGATTTATTCTTACTGGACCAAAAATAACTTTAGGCAGATCAGATGATTCCAATATTGTGCTTGATGATGTAACTGTTTCTCGTTCCCATGCCCTAATTGTTAAAGACAGTTCCTCTTGGACAATTAAGGATTCAGGAAGTTTAAATGGAATATACGTGAACTTCATTCGCATAGAAGATGCCAAACTTTCAGCTGGCGATGATGTTCAAATTGGTAAATATAGATTCACATTCCTTCTTCCAGAGCAGAAAATCTAGATGGCAATAGTTTCAAAAAGATCTGATCTACTCACCATTGGTGAAGTATTAAATCAAGTGAGATCAGAATTTGATGATATTTCGATTTCTAAAATTCGATTCTTAGAAGCAGAAGGCCTGATTGTTCCATCAAGAACAAAAAGTGGTTATCGAAAATTCTCAAGCGCTGATGTTGATAAATTGCGCTACATCTTGCGAATGCAACGCGATCACTATCTTCCATTAAAAGTTATAAAGGAACATATTGAGGCCATAGATAGAGGATTAAAACCTGAAATTGATGAGATTGAAAAGCCTAAAGTTCCTTCAGTTCTTGTTGATTTGAATCAATTAGGAATCAAAAAATCAAATATTCGGGTAACTCGCGAAGAATTAATAGCCAACACCTCAATCACTGACCAAGACTTGAAAGAATCTGAAGATTACGGACTCATCAAAGTATTAGCCGATAAACGACATTATGACGATATTGCCGTAAAAACTGCTCGAGTTATCGCCGCCTTATCTGGATTTGGTTTGGAACCTAGGCATTTAAAGTTTTTGAAATCAGGAAGCGACAGAGAATCTTCTCTAATTAAGCAAGTAGCCTCACCCATGTCTCGTTCCAAGAGACCTGATGCAGGAGAACAAGCATTAGAAATGATGCGCGAGATTTCAAATCTAACAAATCAATTACATTTCATCTTGGTTTCTTCCACCTTGGATGAGGAAATCTTGTGAGTGAAGCTAAACCTGGCTTTGTAAAAGTAAATGTGGTTGGTGTTCGCGTTGAAATGCCTACGAATCAACCAATTATTTTGTTACAAGATCAAGCAGGGGACAGATATCTTCCAATTTGGGTAGGAGCAGTTGAAGCTACTGCCATTGCTTTTGCGCAACAAGGCATCAAACCTCCACGTCCTTTAACTCATGACCTTTTCACAGACGTTTTGAATACGTTGCAAGCAAATTTGCAGGAAGTTCGTATTACTTCATTGAAAGATGGGGTTTTCTATGCCGAGATCGAATTTGGGGGAGGACAGGTTTTGTCATCTAGACCTTCAGATGCAATTGCCTTAGCCCTTCGAAACGATTCTTTGATTTATGTCGCTGAAGAAGTATTGGCGGCAGCTGGAATTGATATTCCTGCCGAAGAAGAGGATGAGCTTGATAAGTTTCGAGAGTTCTTGGATCAAGTTAAGCCTGAAGATTTCAATCTGTGAGCAAGATTAAACCTCAATCTGTACTTGAGAGTTACGGCGTGTCATGTCTTTAATGCGAGTGAACTCTTTACCTTTGGTTTACTCTTGTAACACAAACCCACACAGATCGGTGATTATCTGATGATTACATCCAAAGGTCACCAAGAATCATTATTCGAACCTAAAGAATTAAATAGACTTCCTGAAGGCGTTGGTTATCGCGGTGCAGTTGCATGTTCTGCAGCAGGAATTAGTTACCGTCAACTTGATTATTGGGCTCGCACAGGATTAATCGAACCAACAGTAAGACCTGCTCAGGGTTCTGGAACTCAAAGACTTTATTCCTTCACCGACGTTTTGGTTCTAAAAGTAATTAAAAGACTTCTTGATACTGGAGTTTCCTTACAAAATATTAGAACTGCTGTGGAATTACTTAGAAATCGTGGCACCGATGATCTTTCAAATCTAACTCTGATCAGTGATGGCGCTTCAGTTTATGAATGTACTAGTGATGATGAAGTTATTGATTTGGTTCGTGGCGGTCAAGGAGTGTTTGGAATTGCTGTTGGAAGTGTTTGGCGTGAAGTTGAGGGCAGTTTGGCGCAATTCCCAGCTGAAACTCCCGAAGGAAACATTGTCATGACTGATAAAGTAATTGATGAATTAGCTTCCAGAAGAGCCGCTCGTCACGAAATTGCCTAATTCTCAAGGCAAAGTAGGATTGACTTAGGGAAGTAGAACTTCTTTCCATAAACAAGTCAAGGTGGCAATTAATTCACATGGTAAATAGGGAAGCCATATTCCAGGATCGCCATATTGGTCCAACTCCTGAACATATCCAAACCATGTTGAAAGAGACAGGTTTTTCATCCCTTGATGGATTATTAGATAAAACTGTTCCTGGATCTATTCGTTTAAGAGACAAATTAAATTTGCAACCTGCCTTAACTGAGGAAGCTGCTCAAGCAGAATTAAAAGCCTTAGCTAATTTAAATGATTTAAAAACTAGCCTTATCGGTTTAGGCTATTCAAATTGTCATACTCCTGCAGTTATCAGACGAAATATTTTGGAAAGTCCATCTTGGTACACCGCTTACACTCCTTATCAAGCAGAAATTGCTCAAGGAAGACTTGAAGCTTTGTTGTTATTTCAAACCATGGTTCAAGACTTGACCGGACTGGCAGTTTCTAACGCTTCTTTATTAGATGAACCAACTGCTGCAGCAGAGGCAATGAGAATGGCTCAAAAATCTTCTAAAAATGATTCAAATATTTTTTTGGTTGACAAAGATACTCATCCTCAGACAATTGCTGTTTTGCGAACCAGAGCAACTCCGGTAAATGTTGAAATTAAATTAATTGATATTGAAACAAATCAAATTGACGCAGATGCATTTGGTGTACTTATTTCTTATCCATCAAGTACCGGTCAAATAAAGGAATTGAAAGATTTTGTCGCAAAAAGTAAAGAAAATGGACTAGTGGTAATAACAGCTACAGATTTATTGGCGTTAACTTTAATTGAAGAACCAGGTTCATTTGGTGTTGATATTGCAGTTGGTAGTGCACAAAGATTTGGTGTACCCCTTGGCTTTGGTGGACCACATGCTGGCTTTATTGCAGTTAATGAAGATCTTTCAAGATCATTGCCCGGAAGATTAATTGGTGTAAGCATCGATACAACTGGTCGTGCCGCATTTCGTTTAGCATTGCAAACTAGAGAACAACATATTCGTCGCGGAAAAGCAACTAGCAATATTTGTACAGCACAAGTTTTATTAGCTGTTATTGCAGCTTCTTATGCTGCTTATCACGGACCACACAGATTAAAAGCAATGGCAATAAGAATTAACAACCAGGCAATTTCAATAGCAAAAATGGCTGAAAAAAGTGGTTTGATAGTAAAACACGAAAAATACTTTGACACTGTTTCACTAATCGTAAAAGATGCAGACGAAATAGTAAGCAATTTCCTAAAAAATGATTTAAACATCAGAAAAATTAACCAAACAGAAGTTTCAATAACCGTAGATGAAACAACTAATGATGAGATTATGAATCGAATCTCTAAATCTCTGAACACCGATATTGTAAACAAATCGGATAATAAAGTAATAATCAACAATAGAACTTCTAAATTCCTTACCCATATTCATTTCAACAAATATCACAACGAAACCGCAATGCTTCGCTGGTTACGCTCGCTAAGTGATAAAGATGTGGCACTGGATAGATCAATGATTCCTCTAGGTTCTTGCACCATGAAATTAAATGCAGCTTCAGAAATGGAACCAATTACTTGGCCAAATCTTGCTAATATTCATCCATTTGCACCGGTAAATCAGTCAAATGGTTGGAAACAAATTATTACTCAGTTGCAAGGCTGGCTATGCGAAATAACTGGTTATGACGCCGTTAGCTTGCAACCAAATGCTGGTTCTCAGGGAGAATTCGCAGGACTTCTTGCTATTAGGGGATACCACTTATCAAGAGGTGATACTCAAAGAAATGTTTGTTTAATTCCTTTAAACGCTCATGGAACAAATGCTGCAAGTGCAGTGATGGCTGGAATGAATGTTGAAGTTGTTGAGTGCACTGAAAATGGTGACGTAGATATAGAAGATTTAAAGAATAAAATTGAAAAGCATAGAAATAATTTGGCTGCAGTTATGGTTACTTATCCATCAACACATGGTGTATTTGAGGAACAAATTACTACTCTTTGCGAAATGATTCACGAAGCTGGGGGACAGGTTTACATTGATGGTGCAAATCTAAATGCCTTAGTTGCAGTTGCTAAGCCAGGTAAATTTGGGGCAGATGTATCACATTTAAACTTGCACAAAACATTTTGTATTCCCCACGGTGGTGGAGGACCAGGAGTAGGACCAGTAGCTGTTAAATCTCATTTGGCAGACTTTTTACCAACACATCCATTAAATGATCAAGCAGGGCCAACAAAAGTTGTCACTGGACCAGTAAGTGGTGCACCTTATGGTTCAGCTGGAATTCTTCCAATTTCTTGGATGTATATAAAGATGATGGGTGCTCAAGGATTATTTGATGCCACAGCTACCGCTATTTTGTCTGCAAATTACATTGCAAAGAAATTAAAGAATCATTTCCCAATTCTTTACACAGGAATTAACGACACGATTGCACACGAATGTATTCTCGATATTCGAGAAATAACAAAAAATACTGGTGTATCAGTTGACGATATTGCTAAACGATTAATGGATTATGGATTCCATGGTCCAACAATGTCATTTCCTGTTGCAGGAACTTTAATGATTGAACCAACAGAATCAGAAGATTTGTTTGAAATGGATCGTTTTATTGAAGCAATGGTTCATATAAGAGCAGAAATTAGTGAAATTGAGTCAGGAACAATTACTATTGAAGATTCAGCTTTAAGAAATAGTCCTCACACTGCAGAAGATATTGCAGGGGAATGGACCCGTAAATACTCCAGAGAAATGGCAGTTTTCCCAGTAAGTGGATTAAGAACTGGTAAGTATTGGCCACCAGTTAATAGAATTGATGGTGCCTATGGTGATAGAAATCTGATTTGTTCATGTCCATCACCAAGAGAGATGGCTAATTCTTAAGCAAGCGAATTGGTTCTAGAAGTAATTATCTACTTTACATAACATATCTTATCGGACATAATCTATGAGGAAATTAGCGAGTGAAAACCCTTTGCAAGCCCCAAATACCTATCTTTAAGAAGGCTTCTAGGACGATATTTCTGCTCATCTTTGAGGTACCAATGGTTCTTTCGGTGAAGGTAATGGGCACTTCTTTGACCTTGAATCCTTTTTTAAGCAATCTTCGAACCATGTCAACCTGGAAACAATAACCTTGACTGTCAATGTCAGACAAATCCAATTGTTTCAAGGCAGTTGTTTTATAAGCTCTAAAACCTCCTGTTGCATCACCAATATCAATGCCTAGCATCAATCTTGCATAGGAATTTCCGCCTCTAGAAAGAATCTCTCTACTCTTTGGCCAATTAATAACTTTCCCACCTGGGACCCATCTTGAACCAAGCACACAATCATAATCTTCAATTTCTTTAAGAATAGTCACTAAATCCTGTGGGTCGTGAGATCCATCTGCATCCATCTCAACCAAGACATCAAAATCATCAATGGAATTGTTAAACCCATCGATATAGGCAGCACCCAATCCATTCTTACTTTTTCGATGCAACACTTCTAAATTAGAATATTTTGCTTTTAATTGATCTGCTAATTTACCCGTACCGTCAGGACTGTTGTCATCAATTACAAGGACATGCACTTCAGGATTATGTTCAAATATTCTATGAACAATGGAAGCTAAGGTATGAAGTTCTTGGTAAGTAGGTACTAATACCCTAGTTTTCATATCTTCCTTCTGACGCGTCGAATAAACAACATTATAAATGGAACGACAACGCCAAATAAAGATATTCGCTCAATTATTGATGCATATTTAACTGCTGGAGTTATATCAGAATAAAGTGAGGCAGTAACAATCTTAGATTGTGGCACAAACTCTTTTGATGCCCACAAGATTTTTCCATGCCTATCTATGTGAGCTGAAGTACCTGTTGTTGCTGTGACCACAACGTCTCTTCCTGTTTCCATCGCTCTTATTCGACTTATCATGAATTGTTGATCTATTTGATTTGAAAATGAATAAGTAGCGTTATTTGTATGAACAGAAACAAGTTCGCCCCCATTTGAAATCTGCTCAAATATCGTTTTATTCCATGCAACTTCAAAGCAGATTATCGGACTTATTTGTGTATTGGCCAATGTTAGATTATTCGACTGTGTGCCTGGGATGAAATCTTGTGGAATAAGTTGAAATCTCTTTATAAATTTGCTTAAAAAATCTCTAAAAGGAAGGTATTCGCCAAACGGGACTAGAATTGATTTTTGATATGATTCGCTTACTTTTTTATCCTTCGGATTCCATAGTAGTACTGAGTTAGCTAAACCAGTATTTTTTTGTAATACCGCGCCACTTATCAGAGGTTTGTCATATTTTTGTAAAACTGATTGGATCAATTGACCTGCGTCTTTATTGATAAATGGATCGACATCAATTGAATTTTCTGGCCATAATATAGCGTCAAAATTTTTAGTGTTTGTGTCAAGTAATTTTTCAGTTTCCTTGACGTGATATTGCAGCACCGCCATTTTTTGTTCGTTAAATAATAATCCCGTTCTTGGTACACTCCCCTGCACTATGGCAAGATTCAAGTTACCGGTCTTATTTTCCCCTGGAATTTTCAAATCAAACATCAAAAGATTCATGGCTACTATCGATATTATAAATACCATTGAGGCGGAGAACGCTCTTTGTAATAGAAAACCAAGACTTGGAATTATTAGCGCAGCTGTAGTTAATATTGCACCTGTGACAAGAGGGCTGGAACCAAAAGGCATTAACTTCGCCCACGGTGCGTCTGCAGATGCATATGCGATTTTCCCCCATGGAAATCCACCAAAAGGAATGTAATCGGTGATTGCTTCAATTGAAATAAAGATAAATCCATACCAGATAAATGGCATTGGAAGATCTTTTACTTTGAACATTAAATAGCCACTAAATCCATAAATTAAGGACATTAGAGTGGCTAGCAGTATGTATGCGTCAATACCAACTAAAGCCAACCAACTAATGTGTGTAAACCAATAGCCAAAAGAAAAGAAAAATGAAAAAAACAAGTAATCACTTAAGGGTCTCTTGTGAGTCCCAGCCCACCAAATTGCTATTCCAATGGGAATGACATACCAAGCATTTGTAGGGGCGAAACTTCGAGCAATAATGATTCCAGAAACAGCACCAAGCAAAATTTTGGTCTGTAGTTGTAATTTATTCATTAAGTTAAGTCTATATAAAGACTAAATCCTTAGTTGAGTTGTTACAATTTACCGAATTACCACCGTCTTTTATAACAATATCCTCTATACGAGCACCATATTTTCCCTCAATATAGAAACCTGGTTCAATACTGAATGCATTACCGTCTTTAATTAAATTCTTATTTCCAAGAACGATATATGGCTCTTCGTGTGTTTCCATTCCAATTCCATGACCCGTTCTGTGAATAAAGTATTCAGCCAAATTATTTTTACGAAGATGATCTCTTGACACTGCATCTAATTGTTCAGCAGAAATGTCACAACTTACTGCCTTAATAGATAATTCTTGTGCCTGCTTCAAACACTCATATTTACTTTTAAAATCCGGTGAACACTCCCCGATCACATAGGTTCTCGTGGAATCACTGCAGTAACCGCTAGGAGTTGTGCCACCTATGTCGATAACAAGAACGTCACCCTTTTTAATTACTTTTTCTCCTGGTTCATGATGTGGACTGGCTGAGTTTTGACCTGATGCAACGATTGTGAAGTCAACGCTCTCATGCCCGACGTCAATTATTAGATTGGCGATTTTTCTAGCTAGCAATATTTCGGTATCACCGAATTGGAGAATGGATGGAATGGCTCTATGTACCTCATCAATATATCTGCCAGCCAATAACAATTGTTCAATTTCATAACTTGATTTAACACTTCTAATTTCATTCAAGATAAATCCGGCATCAGTGAATTTTGAGTCAGCAAACAATTTTTGAAAATTTAACAATTTCGAGGCATTCATATTAGAATCAACCGCAACTACCCCACTATTTTTTGGTGGCTTTATCTTTTCAAAAGCCGATTCTGTTTCTTCCCAAGTAACAATTTCAACTTCAATTTCATTGATGCCTGAATCTATTGCGGCTAATTTTTCGAGCTTGGGAACGATAAGTTTCGGTAATTCATTTTTTTGCAAAAATAGACAAGTTAGTCGTTCAAGATTTTTTGCCTTGTATCCAGTCAAATAACGAAGGTTTGCCCCTGGGGTAATCAACAGAGTTGAAACATCGTGTTCATTCATTAAATTTGATGCTTTGTTGAGTCGTTCTTTATGCTCTAGAACCAGATTCATGTGCCTAACGTATCCTGAATCTCGACGTTAACATTCGGAGACTATTGAAATGATGAATAAATACACTACTATTGCTGTGGATCTTTCATCATTGGCATATAGATCCTTTTATGGTCTTCCAGACTCAATAAAAAGTACCGATGGAAAGCCAGTAAACGCTATTAAAGGTTATCTTGATGCACTTAACAGATTTATAAAGTTATATAAACCGAAAGAGATAATCCATGCCGTGGATGAAGATTGGCGACCACAATGGAGAGTTGACCTACTTCCTCAATACAAAGCTCATCGAGTTGAAGAAAGTGATGAAGAATTAGTTCCAGACGATTTGGAATATCAGTTAGATCTACTCCCCCAAATTCTGCAAGATATGGGAATGAAGGTTGTTGGTGCACCAAAGGCAGAAGCTGATGATCTTTTAGCAGTGATCTGCAAACAAAAAAGTAATGTTGTGGTCATAACCGGTGATCGAGATCTTTTGCAATTGATTGATGACAAAAGATCCAACGCAGTACACATGCTAGGAAAAGATGGTGGAATCTTGTTCACCGAAAAGGAAGTCTTGAGTAAATATGGGGTCAAGGCAAATCAGTACATTGACTTTTCGGTACTAAGAGGTGACGCTTCAGATGGTTTACCTGGTGTTAAAGGAATTGGTGAAAAAACTGCAGCAAAATTGGTTTATGAATTTGAAAACGTCGATAATTTAATTTTAGAAGCATCAAGGGGCAATGCCAGCATCTCCAAGAGAATCGCTACTTCGATTCTGGATTCAAACGAATACATTATAAGTGCAGTCAAAGTTGTTACGTTGAAAAGTGATTTAGATATTGATTTATCTCGAAGAGTTCACGGAATTTCAATATCAGAGATTAGAAAAAAATACCAAAACCTCAAGATAGGTAATCAGCTTGATACATTTAACGATTCATCAACGTCAAGATCTTGATCATCAAACACCTTTGGTTCATAAGCCACGACTCCCCTATTAACTCGATGAACTGATTCACGAGCTATTTGAGAAATTGGATCAATCTTAAGTTTGGCAATTTGTCTTAGTAAGTCTGTAACTTGTTTTGCAACTCTCACAAAATCACCAGGTGCTAAGTCAGAATTCTTCAGCACTTTTTGCAAACTTTCGCCTTGAGCCCATTTTCGTACCTGTTCAGCTACTCCAAAATGTGGCAGTCTTACGTACTCAAGTTTGTATTTCATTTCGAGATTTATTAACTCATTAGCCAAAACAGATATCTCTTTAGCTCTATCTCTTATCTTTGAAGACATGTTGCCAGGAATTTCGTATTCATCTCTTCTAGGCTGATAGATAAAACTACTCAAAACAGCTGGTAGTTCTTCGATGGTTAAATCATTCAAATGGCCTTTAATGATGGTTTCAGCTGTGAGTAAATCTTGATCGGAGTGAATCTCTTTAAGGATTTGGGCTTGACTGTTCAATTTTACTTTGTTATCAATTATGTCGATGTAATGAATTTCATTTAATAGCTTAAGTACTTCATCACACTTGTTACTTAAGCTCATCATTGAATTGTTAAAATTTAGTTCAAGGGAATTTACTGACCTAACCAATTTTTCTTTTCTTTCAGCCCATCTAAGATGATCATATAAGTCTGAACATGAATGGCACGGATGTTTTCTAATATCTCTTCGTAGTTCTTCAACAGACATTGAACTTCGAGAATCTTTCTCGCTTTTATCGGGCTTTCTATAACCTAAAGACGTTAGGACCTTCGCAATTTGCTTCCTAGATTCTCTCTTTGAAAAATCCATAGTCCTATTTATGACTAGTTCTGAAATGACACCTGCTACTGGATCAATTTCATTTAAGTGAAATTTCTTTCCATCTCCATTTTCAAGGACAATCCAATAAGAATCTTGCCCTCTTCGTTCTCGCATAATTTTTGTGATAAGACCCGACTGATATTTACCTGCAGTTTTGACCCTAATTACACTTCCTGGATTTAATTGTCCAGATAAATCAAATCTATGTTGTCTCGTCTTATCTCTTTTTGAGGATTTTTGCTCTCTTTCTAAACGAGAAATGTCTTTAACTATTTCGTAATAGGAATCAAAGTCCCCTTTGTCACAAACAGTATTTTTTGCATATCCAGCGATTGCCTTACGCTCTTCGTCAATTCTTGATTTCATCTTAAGATTTGACTTCTCCTGCGAGAACTGAGCAAAGGATTTGTTCAGTAATAGTTTTGTCGCATCAATATTTCGATGCTCTAGCAAATTCAACAACATATTGTATCGAGGCGTGAAGGTAGACAGAAGTTCGAAAGTTCTTGATGAAACAAGGTTTAATAAAAATCTGGGCTCAGAATCTGGATGAAAAGCTATGACTGCTGTTCCAGAAGTATCAATTCCGCGTCTTCCCGCTCTGCCAGTCAACTGGGTAAATTCAGCAGGAGTTAAATATTCGTGAGTATCGCCATTCCATTTATCCATTCTCTCCAGGACTACAGATTTAGCGGGCATATTCACACCAACAGCTAAAGTCTCAGTTGCAAATACAACTTTCATTAAACCTTTTTGAAACAGAAGTTCTGTGACTTCCTTTAACTGAGGTATCAAACCTGCGTGATGTGAACCAAATCCCCTGATTGCACAATCAATCCAGTCGTCAATCCTTAAGGTAGCCCAGTCGGATGTTGCAATCTCATCAAATCTGTTTCGGATTATTTCTTCAATATCAGTTCTCTCCTCTGGTGAAGTTAATCTCGTATTTGATTTCTGCAACAAATCAACAGCTTGTTCACAACCTTTACGACTGAAAATGAAATATATAGATGGCAGTAATTTATTTGTCTGCAATAATTCCACAATCTGACTTTTATCTGGAACCTCAGATTTACTATGAGATTTTGTGAAATTGCGTTTATAAAGATTAGATACTTTATTGTTCAATCGCGTAGGATCTTCGATTGATATAAGCGGAATTAATTCTTTAGAAGTTGCTATGACCTGAGTCAGCGGTACGGGTCGCTTCTCTTCAATGACGAATGTGCAACTACCCCTTACTTTTCTAAGCCAGTCACCAAAATCTTCAACATTACTTACCGTGGCGGATAAAGCAACTATTTTTACAGATTGGTTAAGCAGAATCAATATTTCTTCCCAGACAACTCCTCTTTCTTTGTCCGCTAAGAAGTGAACTTCGTCCATTACTACTACACCAAGTTCATGTAATTTATCTGGATTTTGATAAATCATGTTACGAAGTACCTCAGTAGTCATAACAACAATCTCTGCATCTCCATTTATGGAGTTGTCACCAGTTAAAAGTCCAACTCTTTCTGATCCAAAACGTTGAACCAATTCCAGAAACTTTTGATTTGAAAGAGCCTTGATAGGTGTTGTATAGAAACAGCGTTGTTTATTTTCTGTTGTTGCAAAAAGTGCAAATTCTCCAACGAGAGTTTTACCTGAACCAGTTGGTGCAGCAACTAGAACTGAGTTTCCCTGAATGAAGGATTTGATAGCTGTTTCTTGAAACACGTCAATATCAAATGGAATTGTCGCTAGATAGTCACTTATGACTCTTCGATCTTGTTGAACAAGATCCTTATATTTACTTAATTTCTCAGCATAATTAGGCATTAATTACAGACTAATACAGTTAAGGATTTTGGCAGCATTTTCGCGGTAAAATCACCAATACTAATTGAATCACCATCAGATTGAGCTCTTATGACGGTATCAACTCCTTTTACTTCAATGCTTTTGACTGGATATTGACGAAATTCAGGTCTTCCATAATGTTTGCCCGCAAGCAAAAGCAAAAATAGATAAATCAACTTCAACTTATTGACTTTGTTGACAAGTATTAAATACAAATCATCAGCCTCAACATTAGCCTTGTTGCTAATAATCATTCCCCCACCAAAACTAGGGGCATTCGCCAAGATCGCTAACGAATACGAATTAGTCTCTGAAACGGCCGAAGATTCAATATTGACTGTTTCATGTGATTTTCCAAGAAGAGCAACAAATGTTGCCACCGTGTACTTAACCCTGCCGAAAAATCTAGGAAGAGTTGAGGCAATTCGATTAACTTTGGCTTCAAAGGCAAAGCAGGAAATAGTCAGAGAGTGATGCTGACCATCATTTATAGAAATAGTATTAATTTTCTTAGTTTCAAACCTTTCAATATTCTTAATAAGGCTATTTACGTCATCTGTCATATTTAGATGATTTGCAAAATCGTTCCCAGATCCTGTGGGATAAACGATTAATGGGACATCGCTATTAATCAGATAGGAGCAAATTCTTGAAACTGTGCCGTCTCCACCGCATATAATAATGACGTCGATGTTTTTTGATAGCACTTTACCGACGTCATCTAATTCTTTATCAGACGAGGCTGAGAAATCTTCGACTTGGTGATTCTCTAATAATCTATCTCTTAAGATTTTAATAGCTTCCCTATTGAATTTTCTACCGCTAGTTGGATTAACAACTAATGCAATTCTCATAGAATTGATTCGATTCTGTCACTTAGCATCTTCTGCAAATTGCTTTTCATTTTTTTCGAGCACACAATCTCAGTCTTGTCGTCAAGTCTTAAAATAATTTCCAATAAATACTCAGGATCAATAAGATCCATTTCTATATGTAGTTGATCTCCTGATCGGGTGTACGGAATATTAAGATCCAGAATATTACTGGCATTCCATGACTTAGTACGCAGCGATATTTTCTCGCTGTAGATGTTATTTTGTGTAATTTCTTGCGGCAATGCATCTAGTGGTACTACAGCAACTTCAATTATTCTGTCGAGTCTAAAGGTTCTTTTTTGAGAACTATTATTATCTAGCGCAGTCAGATATTCCTTGGTATCTAGAGTTTTTATCTCTATAGGCGTAATGGATCTTTCCGAGGTCAACTTCAAGTGACTATCTATATAGTGAATAACCAATTGTTTTCTATTTGCAATAGCCTCTTTAATCCTATTTTTTTTATTTGAATATTCTTGTTTGTATTTTTCATCTGCAATATCTGATTCAATTAATCCAGAAAGTTTAATATCAATATCTAGAATCTCTTGCTTATCCTTTGAGATTTCACTTAGGTTTCTAACTCCCAAAAGAAGCAATACGGCCTCAATATTGTTTAACCGCAAAGGTCTATCGAAACCTTGGCTGTCTATAACTGAAATATTCTCATCGTCATATTGAATATCAACTAATTCGCCACCAAATCTACCCGGTCCGACGTAGGTTAAAAGCGATAAATCCTTATTGGCCTCGTCACGAGATATATCAAACTGGGCGCAAAAATTATCAATAGATGTGTTCTTATTCTGGATTAGCCATGGTAATTCTAATAAAAGTCTTGATAGTCGATCGTTTTTAGTCATGACTCAAAACCTTCACGAAATCCTTTAAGTATTTCTTGTAATACTCCCGAATAGCGTCATTATCGATAGAGACAATAATTGAACTAAATCGTAGAAGATACTTAGCAAAAGACTTCTCGTCGAAGAATTTAAAATCGATTGTTCTTTCCCCAATAGCAGTACCGCCAGTAATATGCGAAATTAATGATGCATTTTGATTTATCTCGACTCGGACAGTTCTAGGTAGCGTTTGGTTATTGTCCTTCTTAAGAAGATTTAACTCAATTGCACTCGCAGGTTTTATTATTATTTCGCCTACAATTCTGGATGTTTGGTAAGTCTTCCAAGTCGTAGAAATCAATTCATAGGCATCAAAATACCAATTATCACCTTGTCTATAAAGTTTTTTTGGTATCACTTGACGACTCTTTGGTTCATTATCATCAAACGAAACGTACTTAAAATCCATGACCGATTTAGTGTTTAAGGATTTCATAATACTTCTGAACTTTAATAACTCCCCTGAATAAATTTCTTTATTTTCATCACTCGATTTAAGGTTTATTGAGCCTCCTGTTTTCAAAGTTGCAGACTTCGCTAAATTTTCAAATTCTGTTCTATGCCAAGTTGTTGAAGCTAAGCTAAGTATTGCTCTTTCTGAAGGTGTCCATTCAACTGTTTTCGTGAGAAAAGTTTTCGAATCAACCTGATATCCAAGTTCATCGTCAAATAGCGGATCGATAGGAACTGCGTCTATCTTGATGCCAGTGTTTCTTAATTCATCCTTATCGCGTTCAAACATTCTTTCGAAAGCAGTTTCACTTTCACATTCCTCGTAACCGTTGACTTTTTGTCTGATTTCATGTCTAGGTATTGGTCTTTTAGAGTTTATGAGAACAAAGAATAGATTTAGAATTCTTTCTGATTTACTCACACTCATCTATAGTGTTGCAATCAGTTTGTCGACGCGTTCATCGATATTTTTGAATGGATCTTTACAGGCAATTGAACTTTGTTGTTGATCGTTTATCTTCAAATTTACCCAATCAACTGTAAAATCTCGTTTCTTTTCTTGAGCAACTTTAATAAATCTTCCTCTTAAAGCGGCTCGAGTTGTTTCAGGAGGATTTTCCATTGCGCTATTAACGTCATTATTGGTGATCAGCGTCTTTGTCATGCCTGATTTTTCAAGAATGTAAAACAAACCTCGATCTTTTCTAATGTTGTGATATGAGATATCGAGCAGGATCAATCTTGAATCCATATCATTCAGCTGATGCTTTTCTTTGTAGGAATTCATGAACTTTCTCTTGATCATCCAGTCTAATTCCATATCAACCAAGGAAAAATCTTGACTTTCAAGTGCATCTAAACTTCGTCTCCACAGATTTAGGGCATATCTATAAAAAGGTTTGTCCAATATTTCATCTAAACCAGGCATAGACAAGACGATGTTATACATCTCGTTTTGCATCTGAAGGGCGGTAATTTCACGTCCCGATGAAAGTCTAAAAGAATTTCTAAATTTCAGATCCTTTGATATATCTCTTATAGTTTTAATCGGATTCTCAATCGTGAATTTATCTTTTAATAATCCCAATTCGGCTGCTCGTAGCATTAACTCAGTCGTTGCAACTTTCAATACAGTAGTTGTTTCACTCATGTTTGAATCACCAACAATTATGTGTAATCTTCGATATTCATCAGGATCAGCGTGTGGTTCATCTCTTGTATTAATAATTGGTCGAGATCTTGTTGTGGCACTAGAAACAGATTCCCACATGTGTTCAGCTCTTTGACTGATTTGGAAATTTGCACCCTTTGAGCTGGAAATCCATTTACCGGCGCCACAAAAAATTTGTCTTGTTATCAGAAACGGAATTATGCTTTCGGTTACTTCTTCAAAGTTCTTTTTCCTGCTAACGGAGAAGTTCTCATGACAACCATAACTATTTCCTGCAGCGTCCATATTATTCTTGAATAAATGAATTTGGCCATTTATTCCTTCGGCATTTAATCTGATTTCTGCTGAAACGGCTAACTCTTCAACAATCCTGTCACCTGCTTGGTCTTGCTTAATCAAATCAGAAAGGTTGTCACATTCAGCGGTTGCATATTCTGGGTGAGATCCAACATCTAAGTAAAGTCTTCCTCCGTTTGGAAGGAAAACATTAGATGATCTTCCCCAAACAACAACTTTCCTCAAAAGATATCTCGCTACTTCATCAGGAGATAGCCTTCTTTGTCCATCGACAACACAAGTAACACCATATTCAGTTTCTAAACCCATTATTCGTTTACTAAACACTTAATTACCCCACGCAGGCATTATTTATTGCCCGCCTTTTTGAATGAATCCCTTTACAAATTCTTCGGCATTTTTCTCAAGTACTGCATCAATTTCATCAAGCACTGAATCAAGACTTTTAGTATTTGGTTTTGTGAAAGTAACATCAACATCATCTAGATTATCTAAATTGTTGGAAGAGATACCACGAATTTGTTCCATTAACCTATGCCTCCATTCACAGTTTAGTAAACCTCTGGATACTTGCGAATAGAATCGACTAAATCTAATGCTGTGTCTGACTGGCTGATTATCTCGCCAGTAAGTGGTTTTGTTCCCTTGAGTGGGTCTGTTGTAGAAATTCGAAATAGAGATTGATTCTTATCGATATCAAAAATCAAACTATCCCAAGATGCAGCAGCTATTGACTTGGAAAACTTCGAAACAGATTTTCCTCTAAACCAGGCGCGAGTATCCTCAGGTGGTTCAGAAATTGCTGATTGAACTTCCATTGGATGTAGATATTCCTTGAGTAATCGATTTCTTTTAAGTACTTGAGCTATACCGTCTTCAGCAGTAATTTCGCTATATTTGAAATCCAATGATTTAATTAAATCGTCTTCAAGTGATAGACCATTCTTCGCTCGGTATTTTTCAATCAAAGACAGTTTTGCAATCCAATCAATTCTGTCTGCCAGATCTTCCTTATTACTTCTTAGGCCACTTAATGCTTGCTCCCAAAAATCAATTACCTGACGTGAGTTATCGTCATAACCTTGTTGTGCTAAATACGCTTTACTTTTTTCTAAATACCATTCTTGAACATCGATCGCTGAAAAATTCTTGCCTCGATTGTTTTCATAATTGTTCTTAAAATCCAAATCTTGAGAAATTTCTTTGACGACTCCCACTGGATTCATAAGATTAACTTCTTCAAAATCTACAAACCCATCTTCAATCATTGAGATGATTAATGCAGTTGATCCAACTTTTAAGATGTTTGCAAAATCACTCATGTTTGCATCACCAATAATGACGTGCAATCTTCGACTAACCTTTGGATCTGCGTGAGGTTCATCCCTGGTATTGATGATTGGTCTTTTCATCGTTGTTTCTAATCCAACGTGTGCTTCAATGTAATCTGCACGTTGAGAAATTTGATAACCGTTATTCTCTGATTCTTGACCAATTCCAATTCGTCCCGCTCCACAATAAATTTGGCGAGTAATAAAATGCGGAGTTAACCCCGCAACAATTTTTGTGAAATTAGTTGATCTTTTCATCTGATAATTTTCATGTGTTCCATAACTGGAACCCTTATTGTCAACGTTATTTTTAAAAACTCTAATTTTGTCTTCAGGAAATTCTTTGGCATCAAGAGTAACTGCAATCTTCATTATTTGCTCACCAGCTAGATCCCATTTAGTTATATCTAACGGGATAAGAACTTCTGGAGCTGAGAATTCTGGATGAGCATGATCAACATAAAACCTCGCACCATTAGGTAATACTAAATTCGGAATGACTTGATCCTCGTCGGTTAATTGAGATGAATCTGCATCTGCTCTCGACATGTCAAAACCGCGTGCATCTCTTAAAGGACTCTCAACGTCGTAGTCCCAGCGAATGTTTGATTCAGGATAAACATGCTTTGCGTAGGCAAAGACTATTCGGTTAGAAAGTGTTATTGGATCGGTATTTTGAGCGCTAGATATTCCATATTCATTCTCTAAACCCATTACCCGTTTAATTGTCAATTGTTAACTATCTCTAGAGAAATTGGTTAGCAGAACCTATTGTCTCAATAGATCTACCTTGTTCTGATCCATTGTTACTTTGAATCAAAGTTCTTAAGAAGACGATGCGTTCACCTTTTTTGCCAGAAATCCTTGCCCAATCATCTGGGTTTGTTGAATTTGGTAGATCTTCATTTTCCTTGAATTCTTCCAAGCAAGCAGAAACTAAATGTTGCACTCTGATGCCTCTTTTCTTGTTAGACAAGAATTCTTTAATTGCAGCTTTTTTTGCTCTGGAAACAATATTTTCAAGCATCGCACCACTTGAGAAATCTTTAAAATACAGAATTTCCTTATCTCCATTTACGTAAGTTACTTCTATAAAACGATTTTGATCACTTTCTGTATACATTTGTTCCACTGCTTTATCGAACATTGTTTTAATTGTTGCTTGTCTATCACCTTTATGAAGAGCGAGATCATCT